>JBEKQY010000117.1:0-11649 GCA_049519235.1 Candidatus Korobacteraceae bacterium
AGCGACGGCATGGTGAAGGTGAAGAAATTAAGTGGAATCGGAGGGCTGACGGTGTACACCACATCCACCCGCTGGGTCAGCATGCCATTGTTCGACTCCGGATCCTGGTCGGGGGTAAAGCTCAACGTACCGGAAGGAAAAGTGCTGCAGCTGGTGATGTAGCCATTGGAAGTCTGAGTGACGCCGATTTCCTTCGAGCAGACTTCCACGGTAGTCTTGGTCGTCATATTGGCCAGGCCGGACATGTCACCACCAGCCAACCCGGCCACGCCCGCGGTGTCGGAAAGCGATCCTGAAGTCCCAGCCGAAGGCAACTCTTGCTGGGCGGGTGAAGCGAATCCCTGACCGGAATACAACACGGCAGTGCGGGAGGACGAAACCAGGTTCGCGGCCACGATGAAGAAGTACCCGATGTCAATGGCGAAGCAAAGCATGAGCACCAAAACCGGCACTACCATTGCGGTTTCCACCAGGCTCGATCCCTTCCGGCCTTTTGCAATTTGTCGCACTGTTCGTATTGGGTTGCTCATTGGAAAAGCAGGCTCCTAGGAAAATGCTACGGCGGCTGGGATGGCAGGGCCAAGGTTAATGTGAGCCGATAAGCAAGACCATGTTCCTATTCGGCACCATGTCCAGAATGGGTCGTCATGCCTACAAATCCCCCGATAGAGTCCGGGTATTTGTAGCAGACTAGGTTCAAGCGCGCTAGGCTGATTTTGTGCAGACCGAATTCCTGACGACCGCGGAACTGGGAGCACCCGCTTTAGCTTTTCCAGGCATAGTCCCCAAAATAAGAACTAATCTGTGGAAGAAGATTTTTTCCTTTCCCGTGATGCTCGCCATAGGTCTGGGCGGGGCGATTTTTTTGTTCGACAGCGGCAGTATCGGGGACCCCGATATTTGGTGGCACCTACGGAATGCAGAGGTGTTTGTACAAACCCACTCTGTCGTTCAGCACGACTTTTATTCCTTTACCGCGACGGGCTCGCGCTGGATCAATGAAGCCTGGCTTAGCGAGCTGCCTTACTACCTGGGTTGGCAATGGCTTGGTATGCGGGGCCTCTATCTTGTCATGCTGGCCGAAGTAGAGTTGATCCTGCTTGGAGTTTTCGGGCTGGCCTACCTTAGCTCAAAGAATGTAAAAGCTGCATTTGTCGCTTCCTCGCTTGCGGTATGGCTGGCAACGGTGTCCTTCGGTCCGCGGACCTTGCTGGCGGGCTGGATGTGCCTGGTCGCCGAGTTGTTCCTTCTGGTGCAGTTCAAGGAAGGCAAGGACCGAAGCTGGCTGCTGCCGCCGCTCTTCGTTTTGTGGGCCAACTTGCATGGTTCCTGGCTCATCGGCATGGTGTTGTTAGCCATCTTCTGCGCGGCCGGACTATTGCAGGGGGAATGGGGCCGTCTGGAGGCCGCGCGATGGACGCCAATCCAAATGCGCAAGCTGGCGCTGGTGGGCAGCCTGAGCGTCGCCGGACTGTTTCTGAATCCCTACACCTATCACCTGGTGTTTTACCCATTCAACTTCGCCTTCAAGCAAAGACTCAACGTCAACCATGTTGACGAATGGATGAGCCTGGACTTCCACGGTGTGCGCGGCAAGATCCTGTTCGGCATGTTGGCGGCGACGATTGTACTGGCGCTGGTGCGCAAGCGGCGCTGGGCGGTGCACGAGCTTGCCTTCCTGCTCCTCGGCTTCTATGCGGCCATGACCTATAGCCGCTTCCTGTTTCTGGCCGCGATCGTGTTGACGCCGATTCTGGCCAGGGAACTGGACTTCCTTCCGCCTTACCGGCGCGAGATCGACAAGCCTTGGCTGAATGCGCTTCTCATCCTAGCGGTCTTAGCGGCTTGCATGTGGAAACTTCCCTCGCGCGACTACCTGATGCGCCAGACGGTCCAGAGCTATCCCGTAAAGGCTTTGAGCTATCTCCAGCAGTTCCAGCCCCAGGGCCGCGTCTTCAACGATTGTCTGTGGGGCGGCTACCTGATCTGGAATGCCCGCAACATTCCTGTATTTATCGACTCACGCATCGACATCTACGAATACAACGGCGTCTTCGCCGACTATCTGGATGCCATGGGAATTAAGAACACGCTGGAAATCCTGGACAAGTACCACATCCGCTACGTTCTGTATAAGCAGGATAGTTCAGTCGCCTATTTGCTGATGCACAACTCCGGATGGAAGACCCGCTATCAGGATGGGACCACGGTGTTGCTGGAGCGGACTAGCCAAGTTCCATAGGGACAAGAACAACTGCGAGTTCGGCCATCGCTGACGTGCGATAGAATGGGGCAGCCCTATGCCGGACCTCGACGAAACGGTGAGTAAGCCCAGCTCACCGGCTTCTTCATCGCAATCACGCCCGCCTGCGGCGGGGCGCGGCTTGGGGATCGCGGCTCCGCTGGCGACCGCAATGCGGCCCATCGCATTTCTCCGGCGATATTGGGATTTTCTGGCGGTGCTGCTGCTGATGGCGGCGTCGCTGCCCCTGTCGTGGTTCTCGCCACACACCGTAATCCTGGTGCAGCACCCGGGCGCCTTCGATGACCACTGGGTGCTGGATTCCGCGTTCAAGTCTTCGCGCGGAATAATCTTTGGCCGCGATGTCGCCTTTGTCTACGGTCCTGTGTTTCAGTGGCTGATGGCTGCGCCCGCACGCTGGCCCAACTTCTCGATGGGTTCAGTCTATGTCAGCAATCGCACCCTGCTGCTGTGGTGTACGTTTCTGTTTGCCCATGGCACGCTGCGTCTCCTGCTGCCGGAACAACCGGCGTGGAAGCGCTTTCTGCTGCTCGTGCTGCTGGCGATTTTTTGGGCGCCGTGGGACGGCCGCACCGCCTGCGCCATCTTTCTGTTCGCGCTATTCCTGCGCGGCTGGTACGCGGTACGCGACCAGCGGCTGAAACCTTTGCTGTTTGCCGGCGGCTGCGCCCTGCTCACGGCTGTGGCGTTCCTGTATTCAGCGGATACGGGCGTCTATGGGGTGGCAGCCTGGCTGCTTGGACTGGGCGGCGTGGCATGGGAGGGCCGCGAATCGCGGAAGTTTGCCCGCTGTGCTGCGGTCGCCGCCGGAGGCTTCGCAGTTTGCCTGGCCGCGCTTGTTCTCGTCATCAACAGCATCATGGCAGCCCCGTTGGATTTCCGTTTCTGGAGAACTTCACTGGCGCTGGTGGCGGTGCATCGCTGGAACGAGCCCTACCCAATTTCCGCGATGGGCGCGCTGCATTTGCTGGCGCCGGTGGTGATCGGCGCATGCCTCTTTCTGGTGCGGTTCGCCGTGCCTGCTGATCGCACCGCCGTCATCACCGCGCGAACTGGATTCCTGCTGAGCGCATTCCTATTTGCCTTGCTGTCCACGCAAAGCGGCTTAATTCGCTCCGATTACAATCACATCGTGTTTGGTGTGTATCCCATGGTGTTCTTTGCCGGCGCCGTGTTGTTCTCGTTCCCATCGCGAGCGGCCTCGGCCGTGGCGGCACTGGCTGCCGTGGCCTGCTCGCTCGTGTTCTCGCAACCTGCTCTCCAGTTCCAGCCTTCCAACATCCGTTATCGCCTGACCCGAATGCGCCATCCCATCACAGGCTGTCCGGGCGGCTTCCGTGAATTCGATCGTGTCTGCTATCCCAGCGGATTTGCCGGCACACTGGAAACCACCGTCGGCTATCTTCAGCGCCACAGCGGCGAGAACGATTCCGTCCTGATCTTCCCTTATCAATATATGTTCGCCGTGGCCGCGCAGCGCAATGTGGCTGCTGGCGTAGAGCAGTCTTTCCTGGCGAACGGACCGTACTTGTCGCAATTCGATACCGCCGGCATGGAGCGTGCGCAGGCGCAAGCCGGACTTTACTTTCCCGACGCCGGTCCCGCCGAGCTGACCAGTCCCACCCTGAGCCTGCCCATCGACGAGGTCAGCAACTTCACGCGCACCCCCGATATCTGGTTCTGGATTTTCCGCCATTACCGTAGCGATGAAGAGCTCGCTCCTGGAATTCTAGCCTTGCAGTGGGATGATTCCCGGCAAGCAAGGATTTCCGTGCAAGACTATCCGCTGGCCGTGGTGGCGCGCGACTTCCCAATTTACGCGCCAACTGCGGCCATCGATCTGGGCGCGCCCGATTGGCCCGCTGGTGGCGCTGACTTTCTGCGGCTACGAATGACCATTCGCTACAGCCCGCTGTGGAAGCTGCGCAAGCCGGAGCGGCTGCAATTGGAGATCACGCTGGCCGACGGCAGCCGCTCGCTGCGGACGTTTGTCGCCGAGCCGAATGTCGCCTCCGACGTTTGGTTCTATCCCTGGAATCAAGCTGATCTGGCGGGTTATTTCGCTGGCGACGAAGGCCGCTGGCGCGCTGCGCCTCGGCCGGCAGTGACCAGTCTTCGTTTGCTGATCACGCCGCTGGACTGGTTTTCGCAGCAGCCGGAATCGGTGGAGATCGACTCGGTCGACGCGGTGCGGCTCAGCATGAGACAGTGAAGTCGCCCTCACCGCTGAGTTGCGGGAGGCTTCGCCAGTCATTTGCCGGGACTGAACGGCATAAAGAAATCCAATCGCCCAGAGGAGAATACATGAGCATCTACGGCGTGGCTTTTGAACCCTACGTCGGACCGTGGGTTGGTGACGGTCCCGTCCTTTTCAACGTTTACACACTCGACCAGGTAAATCAGTTGCTGAAGCCGGTGGCGGAACATTTTTCCCTGATTGCAACCTACGGCCAGGGAACGTTCGTGTGGCAAGGCAAGCCCATCGTCCAGGACGGCAATCGCCTGAACATCCAGGCTGCGAGCACCGCGGGCCTGAAGGTCTCGGCGGGCTGCTACCAGCAGGGCGCTGACCAAAACGGCGATAGCATCAACGTGGAGTGGACAAAGACGGAGATCGATTACGCCATTCAGCAGGCCAAAACGTACAACAATGTCGTTGATCTCGTGATCGGTAACGAGTGCATCTGGGGACCGAACTCGGCACAGGCCATCATTGATCTGATCAACTACGCGAAGGGCAAGCGCGCTCCGCTCACGGCGGCGAACCTGCCCGTTACCACGCGCCAACAGTGGGGCGTGCTCGGCGGCGTGAACAATACCAGCCCGGACTACGCCACCATGCGGCAGAAACTGCTAACGCTGATGTCGGCGTGCGAGGACCATGTCTACGGCAATATGTACGCTTACTTTGACAAGGACATCGCCAGCCAGATCGGGCAGAATCCTACCCAGGCTTCCTTCACCCAGGCGGTGACCGCAAGCATGACGAACCAGTTGTCAGGCCTGAAGAACGCATTTTCCAGCCAGGGTGTCGGCCTGGAGATTCGTATCGGCGAAACTGGCTGGCCAACCCAAGGTTCGCAAAAGGACCAGCCCAATGGTTTCCTCGCTAACGTGACTAACGCCCAATGGTATTACGCAGCGATGGTTAACTGGGCAAACTCGAATGGGGTGAAGACGATCATCTTCACGGCCTACGACGAACCGTGGAAGGGACCAGCCGATGGCTCTAACAGTGAAGCATTCTTTGGAATTTGGAAGGCCAACGGAACGGCGAGCGACCGAGGCCATTACACGCTCAACAGCGTGACTCCGAAGTACAACCCTTAGTCATGGCTACAACAGTTTAGGAATTGCTGTGTCCGGGTAGTGCGGCCGTTAGAGGGTGTGTGAGAACTGTGCCGTCCCTACGGGACTCTGATCCATTTTGCCACCCTGCCCAGCACTCCGCCTTCGGCTGCGTGCTGGGCTAAGCTATTCCGCGCCTACGGCGCTGGTTTTTTGCGGTTCATATTCCACTGGCGAAGAGCGAACTTAGTTCTCACACATGCGCTTCGGGCCCGCGTCCCGGCTTCGCCCTAAGTTCACGCTTTCCGCCCACTGCAGCGCAGTGGGCGGAAAGCCCCACTCCAGAGAAACGGCTTTTACGCGGCGCTGAAGCGCCGCACTACCCGGATACATCTACGCGAAAGCCGCTCTAGCGGGTCGTTTCCGGCTATTCCAGCGATCCATCTCATCACCTAATCTCGTGACCCCAGTCACCGACTTTTCTGGGCAGCGGGAGAGAGAATGACTTCGCGGGAGAATAGGTTTTTCCGGCTTCAAGGAGGTGCACCTTGGCTACCGAGGTTAAACTCTCCCGCGGAGCAATTAGCAGATCCTACTGGCAACCGACTTTTCTTCCGAATCACAAAACGCCTTCGAATGTTCCATTTCCTTGGCTAAACGTTACGGGTCTAAGCTTTTTC
The DNA here is from genome assembly GCA_049519235.1 of Candidatus Korobacteraceae bacterium. Lineage (GTDB taxonomy): Bacteria > Acidobacteriota > Terriglobia > Terriglobales > Acidobacteriaceae > Bog-257. The sequence continues at coordinate 6,232 of JBEKQY010000117.1, forward strand.
CCGCCCACGCGATGGCTGGAGAAGCTCCCTTTACGGCTGGAGACCCGATGGATTGATGAGCCACGTTGCCAACAAGCTACCGCGGGAGCCAAAGGTGGTTCGTCGTGATCGTCGGTTTAGGAGTTGATCTTCTGGAAAACAGCCGCTTCGCGCAGGAACTGGCGCGGGACGAGTGGCGGCAGGAGAACGGAGTCTTCACTAGCGAGGAAATCAAACGCTGTAGCAGCGGCAAGAATCCGGCGCTGCACTATGCAGCCTGCTTCGCGGTTAAAGAAGCCACGCTCAAGGCGCTGGGGGTCGGAGTGAGCGATTTGGCTGTGTTTCGCGAAGTAGAGATAGGTCTGGATGAAAACGGCGATCATGCTGTCGTTCTGCATGATCGCCTGCAATCGGAATCGGAACAGTTGGGTGTGCGGCACATCAGAGTCTCAATAGCTGCCGCCGCCAAGCAAACTGGCGCGATGGTCATTCTGGAGTCTTGAGATCCAACGGCGCCAAGATCGGACATGCGCAATGAGCAGCACGACGTACTGCGAGGAACTCAGCGCAAAATCGTATGAGGAACTCGCCGCAAACTTTGATTGGTCTGTCGCCGAACGCGAGCTGGGCTACCAGCCCGGCGACCCCATCAATATCGGATGGATGTGCAGCGACCGCATCTGCGGTTTGGGTATGGCAGACAAAGTCGCCCTGCACTGGGAGGACTTCCAGGGCAACCGGCAACGGTTCACCTTCGATGATCTGCGCGTTTTGTCCAACACAGTGGCGCAGTTTTTCTGCGAGCTCGGCATAGCGCCGGGCGAACGGGTCTGTCTGTTCATGGACCGCGTGCCCGAGTTGTACATCGGCCTGCTGGGCATTCTGAAGACCGGTGCGGTGGCGCAGCCCCTGTTTTCCGCTTTCGGGGACGAATCGCTCCTGGTGCGCCTGAAGAATGCCGATACGTCAGCGATCATCACCCAGAAAAAGCACGTCCACAAGGTGCGCAAGATCCGCGAGCAGCTTCCTAACCTGCGCCATATCATCGTGGTGGACCCCGGCGATTCTCCGTTGCAGCAATGCGAGGCGGCATTTCGCATGGAGCAAGTGCCGCGCGTCGAAGACTTCGACGTATACCCGACAACGGCAGAGTCGCCATCTCTCTTGCATTACACTTCCGGCACGACGGGCCAGCCCAAGGGCGCACAGCACGTTCACTATTCGATCATTTCGCAGTACCTGACAGCGAAATGGGTCCTGGATCTTCAGCCGGATGACATCTACTGGTGCAATGCCGATCCGGGTTGGGTTACAGGCACGTCCTACGGCATCATCGGCCCGTGGTCGAACGGCACGACCCAGGTGGTGCTCGATTCCGGCTTCAACGCGAAGCGCTGGTACGAGTTCATGGAGAGGCGCCGGGTGACGGTTTGGTACTCGGCCCCCACCGCCATCCGACTGCTCATGAAGGAAGGAATCGAAGTGGTGCGGGAGCATGACCTGTCCAGCCTGCGGCACCTGGCCAGCGTGGGCGAACCGCTTAACGCCGAGGCCGTCATCTGGTCGGAGCAGGCCTTCGGCAAGCCGTTTCATGACACCTTCTGGCAGACCGAGACCGGCTGCATCGTGATCACAAACTTTCCCGGAATGCCGATCAAGCCTGGGTCCATGGGCAAGCCGTTCCCAGGCATCACAGCGACGGTGCTGAACACCAAGACGTACGAACCAATCACCCAACCGGGACTTGCCGGACTCATCGCGCTACGCCCAGGCTGGCCGTCGCAGGTCCGCGGCTACTGGAACAACCCAGCCGGCTTCAAAGCCAAATTCAAGAACGGCTGGTATCTGTGCGGCGATCGCGCCTCGATTGATAGAGACGGCTATTACTGGTTCATGGGACGCGACGATGACGTTATCAATACCGGCGGTCACTTGGTAGGCCCCTTTGAAATCGAGTCGGCGCTGCTGGAGCACCCTGCCGTCTACGAGTCCGCTGCCGTGGCCAAACCCGATCCGGTGAACATGGAGGTGGTAAAAGCCTTCGTGACTCTAAAGCGGGGTTACACCCCAAACGACGATCTGGAACTGGAAATCATGAACCATATTCGCAAGCGGCTGTCGCCGCTGGCCATGCCGCAGGAAATTGAGTTCGTTGACTCCTTGCCCAAAACCCGCAGCGGCAAGATTGTGCGGCGCATTCTGCGCTGCAAGGAGTTCAACGAGCCTGTGGGCGATCTTTCCACCATCATGGATGACTAACAGGAGCAGATGGGACACGATCATGGATGAAATAAGCAAAGCAGTTCACGATTATGTGGTCCGGGAATATCTCGAAGAGGGCGATGAGCGTGAGATCGGTGAAACTACGCCGCTGATTTCAGGCGGCATAGTGGACTCTTTTTCGATGGTCTCGCTGAAGCGCTTCCTGGAAAAGAAATATCAGATCCAAATTCCCGATGCCGATGCCACGCCCGATGCATTCGACACAGTGCAGAGGATTGTGGCGATGGTACATCGCTTTCAGAAACCCGTAACCGTCGGCGTGTAGGGCGACACCGTCCGGCGGAATTGTGCAATAGAACCTGCCGGCACCCGCGACCTCCACGACCGGTGCCGGCCACAGCGTTTCCTATCGCAAGAAGCGAGGATTGTCATGGCCTTCATCAAAGCACTCCGCAATCGTTACCAGACCGAGATTGAAGGAATCAAGGCCGCCGGTCTGTTCAAGGAAGAGCGTTATATCCATTCCCCTCAGTGGTCGGAAATTGAGGTGGAGTTTCCGGTCGGCTCGGAAATCAAGAAGTGCATCAATATTTGCGCCAACAACTATCTGGGACTCTCCAGCCACCCCGAGGTGATCGCCGCGGCGCACGCTGGTTTGAACAGCCGCGGCTACGGCATGTCGTCGGTGCGTTTTATCTGCGGCACGCAGGACATCCATCGCGAGCTGGAGAACCGGCTGACGGAGTTTCTCGGCACCGAAGACACGCTGCTCTTTCCCTCCTGCATGGACGCGAACGCCGGCTTCTTCGAGGCCTGCCTGAACGAGCAGGACGTCATGATCGCTGACCGGCTGGTGCACGCCTCCATTGTGGATGGCATGCGCCTGTGCAAGGCGATGCAGGACACCTACAAGCACTCCGACATGGGGCACCTGGAGGAGAAACTTCAGGAGCACATGGACAAGCGCTCGCGCATGATCATCACCGACGGCGTCTTCTCCATGGATGGCGATATCGCCAAGCTCGATGAGATCGTTGAACTGGCCGAGAAGTATGACGCCATGGTGTTCCTGGACGACTCGCATGCCAGCGGCTTCATCGGACGCACCGGCCGGGGCACCCACGAACACTGTGGTGTAGTGGGGAAGATTGACGTGATTACTACCACGCTGGGCAAAGCGCTGGGCGGCGCTTCCGGCGGTTGCGTTAGCGGACGTCGCGAGCTGGTGGAGATGTGCCGCCAGCGGGCCCGTCCGTTCCTCTTTTCCAACTCAGTGGCCCCGGTCATTGTGGCGGGTGCGCTGAAGGTGATGGAACTGATTACCGCGACCACCGACCGCCGCGACAAGCTGGAATGGAACGCCAGGTACTGGCGCGGTCTGCTAAAGGACGCTGGATTCGACATCAAGGACGGTGACAGCCCGATCGTGCCGGTCATGCTGTACGACGCCAAGCTGGCGCAGGACTTCGCCCGCGACCTCTTTGACGAGGGCATTTATGCGGTCGGCTTCTTCTTCCCGGTCGTGCCCAAGGGACAGGCGCGCATTCGTACCCAGTTGTCCGCCGCGCACGAAAAACATCACCTGGACTTTGCGATTGCCGCCTTCAAGAAGGTCGGCGAGAAGCACGGTGTGCTGGGACTTGGGAAGAAGGAGCTGCTCGCCCGGGCGGGTGCATAGAGCCGGCATCGCGCGGTAGCAGAGGACTTGAGAATTTGGCATCCGTAGCGCCGGGCTCGGCGGTCGTGCGCAGCTTATGCACTCGACCGCCGAGCGACACCACTCAACCAGAAACATTCCATCACGCAAACGGCGCTCATGATGGGGAGGTCGCCATGCTTTGCGAAGAACTTGAACTGCTTGAGGGACAATTCGACGAGATTGTGACCGCGCTGGAGGACCCGGCATTAACGGACGAACAGCGAAAAGCCCTGGAAAAGGCCTACGCCGAGCTGAGCCACACCATTAAGGAACATCAGACGGCTGGTCACAAGGGCGGTCCCTGTTTTGAAGAATAAAACAACGGCGCGTGCGGAGCTAAGACAAACTGCGATGCCCCGAAGGACGACGTTGCGCGCTCGCTTCTGATACAACACCAGGATTTGCCGGTACCGATCCGCATATCCCGATCTGGATTACTTCCGGGTTTGCCGGCAATCCCTCCAGAAGCGGGTCCCGATGCCGGTCGCGGTAGCTGGGCCACAGTCTGGTCTTGCGGCCGCCCGCTTCCAGGTCACAGGAAGCATTGCGGTTGACATTGCTACGGGTTGTTTTATACTGATTCTTATTCGATAATTATGCGCCTCACCCATGAACAGTTCCGTGAGCTGGCCGCGAAGCACGGTTTGGCGGTCACGCACCAGCGTCAGGTGGTCTATGAGGCCGTCATCGCCTCCCACGGGCACCATTCTCCAGAAGACATTTACGCCGCGGTCCGACGCCGCATTCCATCCATTTCTCTGGCCACGGTCTACAACAATCTGCGGCTTTTCATCGAGTGCGGGTTGCTGCGAGAGGTCACTCCTCATGCGCCCACGTTGCGCGTGGACGGCAATCTGAAACCTCATCACCATCTGGTCTGCTCCCGCTGCAAATCGGTGCAGGACATCGAAGGAGAGTTCATCGATTTCAAGCGGCTATCCCGGCAACTGCCGGGCGGCTTTGATCTGACGCAGCCGTTGATCGAGGTCTTTGGCCTCTGTCGCCGCTGCAGTGCAAAAACCTAAGCAAAAACATTCTGTACCCAATGGGGACCTTATCCCACATTTCCGAGAGCAAGAATCTTGATAAAAGCGGCGATTGCACGAATAGGAAAGTCAGGATGGGTTTTTAGTGTGTCACAGTTTTCCTACTAATTCGAAGGAAGAGGACATTTATGGATAAAGAACTCGCCACAGCAGTGGGGACGGCTGTCCCCCATACGCAGGAACAAAACTCGTCAATCGAAGGCAAGTGCCCGGTCGCCCACGGCGCTCGCAGATTACAGACGAATACCGACTGGTGGCCGAACCAGCTTAACCTGAACATCCTGCACCAGCACTCGCCAAAGTCCGACCCTATGGGCAAGGAGTTCAATTACGCAGAAGAATTCAAGGGCCTCGATCTGAATGCCGTGATCAAGGACCTTAATGCCTTGATGACAGCGTCGCAGGAGTGGTGGCCGGCCGACTTTGGCCACTATGGGCCACTGTTCATTCGGATGGCGTGGCACAGCGCGG
>JBEKQY010000118.1:0-21651 GCA_049519235.1 Candidatus Korobacteraceae bacterium
ACATTCGCGCATCGCGACAGCCTTGCGAGCGTTGTTCCCACCCAGCCTGAGGCGGCTGCTCACATAGCTGCCGGCCGCAGTCCACAACAGCCAGGTAGCCAGCATGATTCCCAGCGACATTTCGTTGCCGCTGAAGACGACGATCAGCTCCCGCATGAGCACGATCTGCCCGATGACCGCGCTGAATCCGATGAGGGCAACAGCACTCCTGATCGCGCGCGGCGGCTGCTTAGCACGCGGAGCTGTGACGGACTGCACAGGCAAGGCCACCTGAGCGGAATTAGAATTCAGTCGTCTTGCAAAAGCAAAGACGAGACGAACATGCCGTCCGCGACTGACACACTGGACCGCCGGCAAGCGCTGATCAAGCTATTGCGCCTGGCGGGGACGGGTTTGGGCGCCGCAGGCTTGGGATTCTGGCTCAGCGAGCGCAGTTCGCGGCCGCAGTCCGCGCTGGCGACGAACGTCAAACGCAGTCACACCGTCGCCGCGGATTCAAACCTTCCCGAGATGGCGATCCTGCAAGGTGACGATCCCGAGCAGTTGGCTCGCCAGGCAATCGAAGAGCTGGGCGGCATGCGGCGCTTCATCGCGCGCGGCGACATTGTCGTGGTGAAGCCCAACATCGGCTGGGACCGCACTCCGGAGCAAGCAGCCAACACCAATCCCGCAGTGGTCGCGGAGGTTGTGCGTCAATGCTGGAATGCCGGCGCGAAGCGGGTCGTTGTGACCGATGTGAGTTGCAACGATCCGCGCCGCTGCTTCCAGCGCTCGGGTATCGCGGCTGCGGCGCAGCACGAAGGCGCAGAAATTATCCTGCCCGATCCCGCCAGCTTTCAGGATGTCGACCTTCAAGGTGAAGTACTGCGCAACTGGCCTGTCTTCGCGCCGTTTCTCAATGCCGACAAAATCATCAACATCCCGATCGCCAAGCATCACAGCCTTACCGGCACGACGTTAGGCATGAAAAACTGGTACGGCATTTTGGGCGGCCCGCGTCATCAGTTGCACCAGAAGATCCACGAGAGCCTTGTCGATCTCGCCGACTTCATGCGCCCTACGCTCACGGTCATCGACTGCTATCGCGTGCTCATCCGCAATGGACCGACAGGCGGCAACCTGGAAGACGTTGTGCTCAAGAAGTCGCTGGTCGCCGGGACCGATCCGGTGGCGCTCGACGCCTATGTGGCCAAGGCGTTCTGGAACCTCGATGTCTCCTCGCTTCCCTATCTGCAAATGGCTGCAAAGCGTGGCCTGGGGACCTATGAATTCGAGAAGATCAGGGTGCGCGTGAAAAAGCTGGACCGCTTTCAGAATTAGTACAGTCCAGCGAGTACGGGATAATGTCGGCGGCTCTGATAATCTAATGAATCCCCGGCTTTCTTGTGTGGTCCACATGACATCTCAGGTCATCCACGATCTACTCGCCTCTTATCCGAGGACCCGCCCATCTCTTAGCCAACGGCATCAGGAACTTTATGTTGCCGAGTACAAGCGCGGAAGGTCCGGAGGTGGGGGACTGCCTGGCACAGTGGCCAAGGTCGAGGCCTGGATGCACAAAGAAGTTGCCAGTGCTGAAGAAGGGGCCCGGATTTTGGAGCTAGGCGCGGGGACCCTGAACCATCTCCGCTATGAAAACAGGCCGGCAGCTTATGACGTTGTCGAACCGTTTCGCGAATTGTGGGAAGGAAATCCGCAACTGAAGAATGTGAGCCATATTTATAAAGACATTTCCGAAGTGCCGGACCAGAAGTATGACAGAATCATCTCGGTAGCAGTGCTCGAACACCTCACCGACCTGCCCTACGTTGTGGCGCGTTGCGGGTTGATGCTCGCCGTCAAAGGACGCTTTGCGGCTGGAATTCCGAGCGAAGGAGGATTCCTCTGGAGTCTTGGCTGGAGGGCCACGACTGGCTTGTCATTTCGTCTGCGCACCGGGCTCAGCTACGAGCCATACATGCGGCATGAGCATGTCAATCTCGCAGATGAAATTATTACCGTTACCAGGTACTTCTTTGAAGATGTTCGCATTCGCCGGTTCCCCTTGGAGAACAAGCACCTCAGCCTCTACACCGCGCTTGATGCTTCCCGTCCTCGACTAAATCTCTGTAGAGAATTCATACAACACAGAAAACAGCTTGTCACCTGAAGACAACAGCTCCAAACCTGACTGATAGAATCGGTGGATTCAGGAGAGGAATGCCTTCGGCGGCCAGAGGGACGGCTAAGACGCAAGCAGTCACGGGAAGCCAAGAGCTTATCAAGCCTGGCAAACCGAGGCGCCGGCCATGGCGCCCTCTCCGCCTGTCGGTCCTCGCCGGACTCCTGGTCACGCTGGGGCTGATTGGTTTCTACCTGAAGTTCTGGGTCATCGATCTGGACCTCTGGGTGCACCTCAGACTCGGCGATTGGATTCTCGACAACCTTGCCTTTCCGCACACCGGGCTATTTTCGCGTACCGCCGGCAACCGGCCCTGGATCGCCTATAGCTGGGGGTATGAGGTCCTGTTCTCGCGTGCCTACGCCTGGTTTGGACTGATAGGGGTTGCGGTCTTTGAAACCCTGATGATTCTGGCCGTCGCTTACGCCTTTTACTGGATGATCCATCGTCTCTCCGGACGCTTCTGGCTCTCGTGCCTGCTGGCCACGGTCGCCGGCTCCGCCTTCTTAATGCCGGTTTTCGCGCTGCGTTGCTGCTCCGTGGTGCTGTTCATCATGACCCTGACTCTGATTTTGGAGGCGAATCGCAGTGGCCGTCTGCAACTGCTGTACTGGTTGCCATTGATCTTTCTGGTGTGGGCCAGCCTGCACATCCAGTTCATCTATGGGATCGGCGTGGTGGGCCTGTTTGTCACTATCAATCTGCTACAACGGCTGGGCGCCTTTCTAGGACTGGCACCCCGGTTCCTGCAACCACCTACGCTACCGGCCCGGCCGCTGGCGGCGATTTTCGCCGCCTGTCTGCTGGCAACTTGCCTTGGGCCCTACTCCTTCCACCTGTACCAGGAGGTCTACACCCTTTCCAAAGCGAAAGCGGCGTACACCCTGGTCATTGAGCTCCAGCCACCTGATTTCGGCCGCTACACCCATTACGCGCAACTCCTGCTGGCGGCTGCCGCATTTGTCGCCCTCGGTTGGAAGAAGCAGGTTGATGTCTTCAAGTTGATTCTGCTGGCCCTTGCCAGCGTGGTGGCCTTCCGCACCGTGCGCGACTCCTGGTTCATGTGTGTTACCGCGGCCGCCTGCATTGCCGACTTTCCAGCGCCGGAGGCCACGCGCGACCCTGCGGGGACACTCAGCGAGAACCTGGCCCTGGCTGCGATCGTGGTATTGGCGTTGTGGCTCCTGGCGCCCATCGTAGACTTCAATCCCTCCGCGGTTGACCGGGCCGTCCGCAGGCAGCTTCCGGTGGATGCGGTCGAGTTCCTGAGCGAGAATCCCCGCCCAGGTCCGCTCTATAATACGTTCGACTGGGGCAACTTCCTCATCTGGGCCCTGCCGGACTACCCGGTGGCCATCGACGGACGCACCGACCTATATGGCGACCAGATGGATGAGCGCTTCGCCCTCACCGCTCGAGGTGTGTCCTACCAGGACGATCCTTATCTCAATGAGTCGCGACTGATACTGCTACAGCGAAAGAATATTCTGGCAAAGTTCCTGGCCGTTGACCCTCGTTTTGAGCTGATTTATCAGGACAGGGTAGCGGTGGTTTTCGCTCGCCGCTAGACCGTCTTCAGGATTAGTGTGGTCCGGCGAGTACGGGTAGAGCGGCGCTTCAGCGCCGCGGTCGCAGCGGATGAATAAACATTGCGCTGCGGTGGTCATAAAAATGACCACCGCAGCGCTGGCTTAATGGGCAGAGCCTTGACGCCGGCCTGAAGGCCGGCTCTACCCGGACTACAGTAAATATGAAACTTCCTCTACTCCTGGGGAATGAGGACTGTGGCTAGATCATCGCGGTACACAACGTTGAACCGGGGAACGGCACTGAGCGCCACCGCCATGGGGGAGTCGCTTGGCAGCAGAATTATACGGGCATAGACGAAGCTGACGTCGTTGGAAAGAGGGATCTCGGCATGAGTCAGCTTGAAATAGCGAAGATTGATCTCATCGCCGTACAGGTTGTTGCGCGAGTCAATGGTTACTGGGTAATCGGGCAGATACCAAATGAGAAAGCTTCCCCACTCATAAGCGTTGAACAGCGGCCCCGGAAGGTGGTTTTCACGAATATAATCACAGGCCCGCACCGGCAAGGTCCTTGCAACCCTGCTCAGCAATGCCTCGCGGCTTCGAGGAACACGGCTGATCGCTGCGACCCACAAGGTCAGGAGCACAAGTCCGGTGGTGACTAGATACTCCAGCTTCCATGCACGTCCACCGTCCTGCCGTGCCGCTGCCCCGTTGATGGGAACCGCATCCGCAATCACAGCCACTGAAGCCAGCGCAACCAGCCAGCAGGCGGGCTGAGCAGGAAATGAAAGAAGAGCACCTGCGATCATCAGCGCAAATTGAAACCAATCGCGCGAGCGACGCCGCCCCAGCGAAAAGAAAGCCGCCATCGCCAGCAGCAGAAGCACATAGTCCTGTGGTCGCCGGAAGCCGACTGCACTGAGTTCGGGAAGATAAGGGAGCAAGACGGACCGTCCGAAGTTCTTCAGGGCAACCTCATACACGTGGTAGCTATAAGGCGTTAGCAGCGTGGCTAACAGCGACGCGGCGATCGCCGCAGTTGTCATTCCCAGCGGCGCCGCTGATGTTTGTCTCACGAACCAACCTGGCCCAAAATAGCGGCCAATCTCCTCTGCGACGGAAGCAGCCAAAAGCAGGACCAGCACCAGCAAGCCGTAGACAAACTGGGCGTCCAGGTTTGCCCAGACGGCGAACAATACCGGCAGCCAGAACAGCGGTCGCGCGTTGCTCGTCCTCCGCGCCCGGAACACCAGCGCCAATTCGACGGCGTACAACAGGATCGAGCAAACCCCCGGTTGCAGTTGCAGACCCGGCATTGCATATTGGGCGACGGCCACCAGCGCGATAGGGGTCCAGAAGTTCCGCCGCGAACCACGCGCCAACCAGAAGAGAATCACTGCGAGTGCGACCTTGAAAGCCATCAACGACAGCGGAAGAGCGCGCAGGTCTATCAGTTTGTAGCCTGCGGCAAGCAACACGTCAAAGCCCCAGCTAGTGGCCATCCAGGGAAGGTCGGGGTGCTGCGAGAACAGGCCGTTGCGCGGTACGGCATGGGTCTGCAATATCCAGATGCCCGTGCGCAGGTGTGACCACACGTCCATGCCGGCCAGGGCGGAGAGACTGAAAGCCTCGTAGACGGCCGCTGTGGTGAACAAGAAAACCAGAACTAGCACGCGCAGGGGTGCATTATCCAGGAGGTTGCTGAAGACATTACCGGGAGGCGCTTCGCGAAGACTGACATCGGCTGTCGTCTTCGTCATCACGGCTGCCCGCTTAGCTGCGCTGCCTTGCGGCGGCACTCCATCGCCTGTGGGAGGTCGCCGAAATCGCGATAGGCGATGGCCATATTCTCATAAGCCTTGGACTGCTGCATAGGGTCTTCCATGTTAACCACGGCCAGCTTGTATCGTCGAATGGCTTCCGGCAGATTCCCGCGCTCCTGCTCATCGAGGGCAATGGCGAAGTTACTCCTCCAATCCATTGGGTAGATGGCGAGGGCAGCGCGGTAGTGACGCATGGCATCTTCGCGATCTCCCTGCTTCTCTAGAATGCTACCGACCATGCCCTCAGCCACCCAGTTGCCCTTGCTGACCTGTAGGGCATGAGACCAGAGCGTCAGGTCGTCACTCCAGTAGCCAATCTGACGATGGGTGACGACGGCCAGCACGAACAACACCACCACGCTAACGGCCGGCAGCAGAGCTTTCGGTAGATGACTTTGCCGTACGCAATCAGCCACTCCCCAACAAACCAGTATGAACAGCCCAACAAATGACTGATACGCGTAGCGATCAGCCATCGCCTGCCAGCCTACCTGGACGATGCCGATGGTCGGCACCAGGGTCCCCAGAAACCAAAACCAGCCCACCGGCAGATAGCGATAGCGCCGGCCGGCGATAACCAATGCCGTGATGGTCAGCAACACCAAAGCCGCCGCCGCTACCTGCCAAAATCTTAGGGTGTTTGCCGGGTGCAGATACAGAACGGCAAGGTGCGACGGCCAGAGGGCTTTGCCGATGTAGCGCACGTAGGCGACGATTGCGTTGCCCATCCTGATCCAGATCGAGTAGGGCCAATGCTGTGGCCGGCCGACACGTTGCGCCTGCATCGTAATCCGTGCGCTGGCCAGGCAAATAATGAACAGCGGAATCTTTTCCTTCACCAGCCAGAAAAAATTCCTGGGCGGAAACGCGGCCGTCAGATCGGCTTCAGTGGAAGGCGTGCTACCGGCAAACATTCGTTGCAGGGGCCAGTAGTCCCACAACAGAAGCACGAACGGCAGCGTGATGATCTGCGGCTTTGACATCAGTCCCAGAATGAACAGAACGGCGACCACGCCATAGCGGAGACCGCCAGGGCGGCGCGCATACCAGCGGTACGCTCCCAAGGCGAGAAGAAAGAAGAACGTGGCCAGCAGCGTCTTGCGTTCCGCTATCCATGCCACCGATTCGACATTAATGGGATGCAGAGCGAACAGCGCAGCTACCATGAAGCTGCGGCCCAGGTAACCAGTTGCCAGCAGCAAAACCCAGAACAACACCACGGCGTCAAGCGAGTGCCACACCACGTTCACCGCATGGTGGCCGGCAGGATCGACATCGAACATCTGGCAATCCAGCGCATGAGACAGCCACGTCAGGGGATGCCAGTTATTTTGCGCAAACGTCAGCAGCGCCCACTTGATGGTCGGCCAAGTCGGGCCATCCTGCACATGCGGGTTCCCATACACATATCCGATATCATCCAGGTTGGCGAAAGGATGATGCACCACAGGAAAGTACAGGGCGAGTGTGGCCACCAGCAGAACAAGACTGAGGCCGAATGCCAGCTTATGGGTCGCGGCGATCTTGCGTATGACGGAAAGCCGGCCCTCCTTGTCCGGGGATTGGGTTACCGGCATCGGACCTATACCCACAGAATTCATCCCGCCCTCTGCGAGCGCGATTATAGTAGAGCAGGACAGATTGTGGAGCGGGCGTTCGATCGCCAGAGCCCGAGAAACAGCTGCACCTGCTTTTTTCGCCGGCCTGCTAGAATTGCTGCGATCGTCCTTCCTTCTTGCCTTCGAGAGGTTCCGGTGCGACGCGTTCTGGTTCGCTGTATCGCGATTCTGTTCGTTTTGGCAGCCGTGATCTCGGTTGCGGCGCAAGACACTGCGAACCCTGGAGAACAAGACACGACGACCCCCGCGGAGCCAGCTCCGGCTCCTAAACGCGCGAAGAAGGTTCCTCAAGACAAGCCACCCGATCTGGTCTGCTTCGGCGAGGGGCCCGACTGGAGCATACAGTTCGTCTCCTGGGGCGCGCGGTCCTTGGGCATCAATCAGCCGGATCAGGACTTCCCAGGCAACTTTTTCTGGCTACCGGATGAAAAGCTCTGGTTGTGGCAGATGGGCGGCGGATCTGCGCTGTCGGCCAGAATCCGGACGGCCTCGTGCACCGATCCCGTGCGCAAGGGAACGTTCCCTTACGCAGCCCTGGTCTACTTGCCGCACGGCGACATACGGGCCGGCTGCTGCCGCAAATTGAAGGCGGAGGAAGCTCCGGCCGGGCCGCACGGTCTGCCTTCCAACAACACTCCGCCGCAGTGATGCTGCCGCGCGATTGGGTACCTCCAAGACTACAAGGAAAGGATGACGAAGCGATGAGACGCAAGGCAAGCATATCTCACGATAAGGCGATGATTCGCGAGCTGCGGGAGGACCCCGGCTACGCTGCCGAATATCTCAAGGCCGCTATGCAAGAGGTGGGCGAACCGCGCGTTCTCCTGGTGGCTTTGCGCCGTGTGGCGGAAGCCAGAGGCGGCCCGGCGGGTTGATGGGTCGTTTCGCCTCCATGGAATTGACCACTCCACAATGGCCCGCTAAACTCTAGTTGGATCTGAGGCTATCGACATGTCCGACGCGCGCACTGAAGCTCTTCGAAATGCTCCGCTTGATTCCTGGGTCGCGCTGTCGGCTGACGAAACCAGGGTTGTGGCTGTGGGCACAACCTACGAAGAGGTTTCGACTGCATTGGATCGCATGGGCGATACCGACTCTGTCATTTTGAAGACGCCCGCGGCGTGGCTCCCAATGGCTCTTTGATGCGGTTTCCTTACCGCACCGCTCCTGGGCCGGGTGGCACGACCCTGTACTATCCCTTCATACCGGTCCGTATTGCCGGATTCAGCGGTGCGTCTACCAGATACTTCGAAGCGCTTGTCGATTCCGGTGCCGCCGATTGCATCTTTCAGACGTCTCTCGCCTCCGCTCTTCGTCTTGACGTTCAGTCTGGAATTCCAAGTGTACGTGCGGGTATTGGCGGCGGAAGTGAAGTCTGGGTACACCCTATCACGCTCTTCGTCGCAGGGCACGTGCTGCAACTCAACGCTGCGTTTTCGGATACACTGCCCCTCGCTGGCCTACTGGGGCGGAGCGGGTTCTTCGAGTACTTTCGAATCACCTTTGATCCGGCAAGTGCGCCTCCCGGGCTCGAACTTGAACGAGTTCACAAGGCCTAGAAGTGTCCTGGTTTGCCCGCCTGACCAACACCCTTTTACTTGCGCCCTGCTTATCCCGCTGCATATACTTTGAAGGTTTGCCCTGCACAGGACGCGCCCTCCTGATCGCGTCTCATTCAGACTGCAAGGGCGTTCGTAAGCGTTTCGGAGAATCTATGGCTACTGCACACACGCTGGAACAGGAAAGCAATCCCTGGGAACAACAGGCGGCGCGCTTCAATCTCGCGGCTGAGAAACTACAGCTCGAAGAAGGGCTATGGCGAGTGCTGCGCCAGCCCAATCGCGAGATCATCGTCCACATCCCGGTCATGATGGACAACCAGCAACTGGAAGTGTTCACCGGGTATCGCGTGCAGCACTCCATCGCGCGCGGGCCCGCCAAGGGCGGAGTGCGCTATGCGCCCGACGTTACGCTGGACGAGGTGCGCGCGCTCGCCAGTTGGATGACCTGGAAGTGCGCGGTGGTCAACATCCCGTTTGGCGGCGCCAAGGGCGGCATCATCTGCGATCCCAAGAACATGTCGCGCGGCGAGCTGGAGCGCATGACCCGGCGTTACACCTCCGAGCTGATCGAATTCATCGGCCCGGAAAAAGATGTTGCCGCGCCCGACGTCAACACCAATGAGCAGACCATGGCGTGGATGATGGACACCTATTCCATGCACATGCGGCAGACGGTGACGGCGGTTGTCACCGGCAAGCCGCTGAACATGGGCGGATCGCGTGGACGCCGCGAGGCCACTGGCCGCGGCGTAATGATCATCTGCGACGAATCCATCAAGAAGAACAACATGACGCGCGAGAAGACGCGCGTGATCATTCAGGGCTTCGGCAACGTCGGTTCCAACGCCGCGCTGCTCATGCACCAGGCCGGATACAAGATTGTCGGCATCGGCGAGTGGGACGGCGGGCTGTACAACGCCAAGGGCATCGACATAGCTGCTCTGTGGGAGCACCGTCAAAAAGAAGGCACCATCCACGGCTTCAAAGGGGCCGAGCGCAGGCCGACCGAAGACCTGCTGATTACCGACTGCGAAATCCTGATACCGGCCGCGACCGAGAGCGTGATCACGTCCGCCAATGCTGAAGATGTGAAGGCGAAGATACTGGTGGAAGGCGCGAACGGACCCACCACGGCTGCCGCCGACGACATCCTCGCCGACAAACATGTTTTCGTCATGCCCGACATCCTGGCCAACGCCGGCGGCGTTACCGCCTCGTACTTCGAATGGGTGCAGGACCGGCAGGGCTACTTCTGGAAAGAGTCGGTGGTCAACTCGCAGTTGCAGGACATCATGGTTTCCTCGTTCGAGGACGTGGTGCGCTACGCCGAGACCCACCACGTCAACAACCGTATCGCCGCCTATATGCTGGCGATCGATCGGGTGGCGTACACGATCCGGCAACGCGGGATTTACGCTTAGAACTCATAAATGATTTGTGTCAGGGCATGATTTGACAGGCCGCTGAAAAAGCCGACTTCGGAATGCTTTGTGTCAGGGCCCGACTTCAGTGTCTGCGTGAGAACCGTGTCGCCGCTGCGCGGCTCGGCTCAATTTCCCACTCCACCCGGCGCTTACGCGCCGGGCTAACTTCATGCCGCCACTGCGCGGCTTAATTAGCGCCCTCACGCAGACACTTCAGTCGTGCCGATAAGCTCTTATTTTTTGTCATCCCGAGCGGGCTTCAGCCCGCGAGGGATCTGCTGTTTCGACTTTTTCAGCGGCCTCTTGAGTCGTGCCGAAAGACGGGCGGCGAGTATCTGGGCTTCAGCCCCTGCAAAGACAATGCCTCAGGGGCTAAAACCCGAGTCACTTTTTGGCCCGATTACGGCACGGCTGAAGGCCGTGCCCTGATACAAGGCGATTCGTGAAATGGCCTGTAGTTATGATTCGGTCAAGAGCGGGCTTGCGGCGGCTCCCTAACCGGAGCCGTTCCTGTTTTGGAAGAAAAATAATTTTCCCTAACGGCTCGGCATCGTACCTCCAGTTGGGACATAATAGCGTCCAACTTCCCAGAGTATCTGGGAACACCTCCCGTAACAGAGTTACCATGCCACGCCTGCATTTCTGCTTACGCTTGCTCGCCGTTGCCGTGGCCTTTCCGGCCATTCTGCTCTACATTTTTGTGGCTACGCTGGTGCGCTGCGCACGTGGCTTTCGCAACGGGCTGCGCACGCCGCTGCGGATCTGGATGGGCGTGCTCGACTGGGCGAAAGGAATTCCGGTGGGATACAGCTACTGGGAGCAATACGAGGCGCCGATCATGCTGGACGAAATAGTGGTGCACCACGACGAGTAGCGCCGCTCCACCCCGCGCGGGCAAAAGCAGCGCGGGCCGGCGACCCTCGCCGCTGGCCTGTTTTCGGTTCTGCCCTAATTTGCAGCTGCTCGTGCCGCAAGCCGGGCCGCCTAGTCCGCAATCTGCCGGAACCGATTCGCCCGTCTAATGAACTCGACGGAAGGATGCTGTTCCGGGTCCAGCGGGAGAAATATTCTGCCCAGCGGCTGGCGAAAGGCATCCACACCTCCCGCTAGATTCAGGTTTTGCAGCAGATGCAAGTGTCCCTCATGGATGCGCATCTCATGCCGCTCGTCTAGGTAGATCAGCCCCGCATCGAACGCTCGGTGATATGTCGGCGACAAAGCGATGCCGTTTTGCACCTGATCTGTGCTGCCATCTGCGCCGACAGGAAGAATGTGTGCGGCATCCACGAGTCGGAGTTGCACGCGGGACACGGCGCATCGATTTCCATAAGCGAACAGAACCCTTTGCCTGAACGCAGCATCCCTAGTTAGTCGGCTAACTTCTCTGACGACCCGCTGACGTTCGACGCTCAGGGTTTTCCACTTGCCGCCGCGGCACGTCTTCGCGAACAGCCCGGTTTAGCAGCCGCAGAACGTTCGCATCTCGCCCAAAGCGATGGAGTACCGTGGCGTTCATTGCGTAAGCCATAAACATATCTGGCCGGATGCCGAGAGCTATCTCGTCGTTGCTCTTGCGATGGAAACTAAGGCCCTCTTGCTCGGCCCTGCGAAGGGCGGTTACGTCAATCTGGACCGACGGTGACCCTGTTGTGAATGTGCGGTGACGCTCAAGGTCGAATCCTGCGAAAAGGTCGTGCGTCGGCTCGTAACCGACCAGAATCGTCGGGCCGGCCGCCAGCTTCATCATTGCGTGGCCAAATGCCAACGCGAGCCGTCAAACCGGATCTCGCCGTTGCGCTTCAGGGATTGCTGAGCATTGCGCACGTGGTGTTTCCATTTCTTGCCGAAATGAACCCCGTCAATCACGCGATCAACGGAGTCGTCACACAGGTCCGGCTGCAATAACTGAATCAAGGGGTGAAGCTCCTCCGTTCGGAGTGGACCTTTCGCAAGCAGAAATCTGATGGTATCGGCAAAGATAGCGTGCGTCGTTTTTCCCCTAGCCCGGTAACGAAGCAGTCGTAGGTGGGTAGACTCCAGTTTCTGCCTAAACATTCGGCGCGCCTGCGCACGAACGGACTTTTCGGCGCGCTGGAACAGCTTCCTCAATTCCTGCATTTCTTCAGCGAGCCCGGCCACGTCCTTCACCGGAACCGTTGCACCCAACTTAGCGTAACTCTCGATATCCGATCGAATCTCGCCAACGATCCGCATCTCTGTCAGGGCGACGCCGTATTCTACGTTTCCTGACAGGCCGGGGCCGGTGAGGTTGCCCGAGGTCACAATGGCCATCTTGTGGTCAGCGACGTAGACCTTTGCGTGAGTACTCGGTAAGTGTGTAAGCACGAAACCCGGCACCTTGCTGCCGAGTTCTTCTAGAGCGTCAAGATCCATCGCTCCAGCGAGGGTGCTTTCAGGCCTCAAGTCCGTGATCAGAAGCAGTCGGAACGATTCGCGTATCCCCCGCCCGGTCATCTCGGCGACGATGCAGTCCGTAGCGAAGCGCTTTACGAACGGGCAAGCAATAACGAGGTCTTCGTCAGCCAGAGAGAGAAGCTTTTGAAAGGCTCCTATCCACGGACTCCGAAGTAGGGACACCGTCGGGTGGACGAGAGTCATGCGGGAATCCAAACGACTCGCCTCTGCCGGTCGTACCGGCAGGCACCGCCGTTGACGCGCGCGTATTCTAGGCCCGCGCATTCGTCCGAAGGGAAACGCTCGCACGTGTCGCATCGCTCAATGCAACGCCGCTCGAGGTAGTCAGGCGGTCCGGCTACGATTCCCCGTACTCCCGAATTAATCGTTCCTGCTTTCTCACACTCACACCTTGAGCGGTTGCCACTCAATTGACTTCTTCCAGGACGAAGGTGGACGGATTCCACCAAAAGAACTCCTGCGCGAGATAAAATCCGAATTCGCGGCAAAGCATGATGGCGAGCTCGAAGTGATAAAGGGATCTGGTCGGCTGCCCCGGAATCCAGGCGCCTCCGATGTCGACAACCAGAGAGCCGGACGGTTTCAGAATGCGCTTAAATTCCCGCCCGAAGGGTCGGAACCAGTCAACATATTCGTGGCTCTCCACATTGCCGTAGTCTTTCTTGCGGACGAGTCCGAAAGGCGGGCTGGTGACAATGAGGTCCACGGACTCGGCTTTAAGACCGGCCATGTGCTCAAGGGAATCGCCGAGCACGACCCTGCCGCGTTTGGTCTGAAGGTAAGTTTCCATCTGACGTATGAAAGGGTAGTATAGCGGCCCGACTTGTGGAAATGATCTTTCACAGCGCGCGGGTATCTCTCTGCTCAATGTGGGTCGCGTCCCGCACCGGGAATGGTAGAGGGCGTCACGCGGCAGCCGGGAAAGGACTCCGTGGCCGCTGCGACGGAGGTGGCAACGCAACAGCGAGTTGGGACAGTGGCCTGTTTTCTGCGATTGCTTTCAATCGAACCGGTAGAGGATAATCGGTTGTTAGAGTGGCCCGCCGCGGCGGGCGCTGGTGTGCCTGTCTGGTTTTTGTGAATCTCCCCACCTACATCACGCTGACTCGCATCTTCAGCATTCCTGTGCTGATCTGGGTGCTTTCCAGCAACCGCTTCAGCTCTACGAATGGCGACCGTGAGCTGCTGGCCTCTTTCATCTTCATCGCGGCCTCGCTCACCGATGCCATCGACGGCTATCTGGCGCGGCGGCGCGCACAAGTCACCACCATGGGCATGCTGCTGGATCCCGTGGCCGACAAGCTGCTGATCGCCGCGGCGTTCATTACTCTCGTTCAGTTCAATCCGCGGACGGTCCCGGCGTGGATGGCGGTCATCATCATCGGACGCGAGTTTCTGGTCAGCGGCCTGCGCTCCATCGCCGCCTCGGAAGGCTTCACCATCCAGGCCAGCGACCTGGGAAAACTTAAGATGTTCGTGCAGATCTTCTCCGTCGTAGCTGCCATTGTCGATCATCACTGGGCCTATCTGCCGTGGTATTTCCTCGGCTTGCCGGTGCATCCCATCGCCCTGGCTTCGATATGGGTGATGGTGGCGCTGTCGCTGTGGTCGGCTGCCGATTACTTTATCGCTTTTTGGAAGCGCATCGACCAGAGGGCGGAGAAGCGCCGGCGCCGGCGTTCCTTTGTGCTGAGCCGGCGAAGGAAGCGCAACGATGTCCCCGCAATCTGAAGGCGCTCGTCCGGCGGTGACTTCGCCGGCTGCGGAATATTCTCCGTCAGAAAGAGAGCTGTTACTGCGCCTAGCGCATCGCTCCATTGAAGCCGCCGTGGAGGAGCACGAATTCGAACCGTCGCCCTCGAGCGACCACTTAGCCGAATGCCGCGGGGCCTTTACCACATTGCATCTGCGCCGTCGGCTGCGCGGCTGCATTGGGTACGTCTTTCCCACTAGCCCGCTCTATCGGACCGTCGCCGAAACGGCCCGTGCCGCTGCCCTTGACGACCCGCGTTTTCACCCCGTCACCCCGGACGAGGCAATGCTCCTGAAGGTCGAGATCAGCGTGCTTTCTCCATTGCGGCCGATTACACCCGAAGAAATCGTGGTGGGAAAGCATGGCCTGGTGGTAACCCAGGGCAGCCGCCGTGGGCTTCTCTTACCCCAAGTTCCCGTGGAATGGGATTGGGAGCGGGAGACATTTCTGGCTCAAACCTGCCTGAAGGCAGGATTGGCGCCCGATGCCTGGCTCTATGGCGCTGAGCTGCAGGCCTTTACCGCCGAGGTCTTCGGCGAGGAGTAACCTGGCATTAGCACCCGTGATTCGTACCCTCCGATGGACTTTTGTGTCCTTCTATTACAAATTTCCTAACAAGAGGGTTGCATCTTTCCTTGTGCATCTGTACTATCGGGCAGCGAGATGCGCGTCCCTTCGGGCACTTACGCACCACGGATCCGTCGTTTCCGGCTACCTCGCCTTTGCGTCGCAGTGGCGAGCGACGAGGTTGCGACAATGATTGAGCGCGCCGAGTCTCTGGTGCGCGATAACCCCTTTCTGGAGTTGAGGTTAGATTATCTTTCCCAGCCCCTGGCCGCCCTCCCCAAGCTGAAAAATCTGTTGGAAGTTCATCCTGAGGCGACCTTCATAGCCACCTGTCGCCGAGCCGTAAACGGCGGTAAGTTCAAAGGTTCCGTCGCCGCCGAGCTGGCCGTGCTGCGCCGGGCCGCGGATTATGGCTTTCCCCTTGTGGATATGGAGATCCCAAGCGTGGAGGCCTTGAAATCCACCGAGTTGAGCCAACTGTACGACCGCGCCGGCATGATCATCTCCCACCACAACTTCCGTTCTACCAAGAACTTGGATGAGCAGTTCGCGGGCATGAGCAAATATCCGGCCGACTTCTACAAGCTGGTTTCCACGGCGACCAGCCTGCATGACAACGTGGTCATGATGAAGTTTCTGGAGGCCAACTCCGCCAAGCACGAGATGGTCGGCGTATGCATGGGAGAGCAAGGCATTATCAGCCGCGTTTTGGGAGTGCGGGCGGGCAGCGTTTTCACCTTTGGCGCGGCGACCAAGGGGGAAGAAACGGCCCCCGGCCAGGCTCTGGCTAGTGAACTGCGCGACATCTATCGCATCGAGATGGTGGATCAGGCCACGCAAGTATATGGCGTAGTGGGAGATCCCTTGTCCCATACGCTTTCCCCGGTGATGATGAACGCGGCCTTCCGCCGGGAAGCAGTAAACGCCGTTTATCTGGCGCTGCACGCCAAGAGCATGAAAGATTTACTCGCCTGTGTGCAAAATATTCCCATTCGCGGTCTCAGCGTCACCATGCCCTACAAGCAGGAAATCATTGCCGCGCTGGAGAATTCCGATCCCCTCACCCGCCAGATTGGCGCCTGCAACACCATAGTCCGCGGCGCCGATGGCAAGCTCTACGGTTTCAACACCGACGTGGCTGGCATTGTCGCGCCGCTACAGCAGCGCTTGGGCCTGACTGGCGCGCGGGTCCTCATCGTCGGGGCCGGCGGCGCCGCTCGCGCCGCTGCCTTCGGGCTGAAGGCCAAGGGCGCAGAGGTCTTCATTGTCAATCGCACGCCCCCGAAGGGCCAGGCTTTGGCCCGGCAGGCGAAAGTAAAATACATCAAGCGCGCCGACGTCGCTAAGCAGGAGTTCGATGTCATCATCAATGCGACGCCTGTGGGCATGAACGGCAACAGACATTCGCCGCTGGAAGAAAAGGAACTGAACGCCAAGTTTGTCTTCGATCTGGTCTATAACCCGGCTGAGACCAGGCTCATCACCATGGCTCGCGCCAGGAACATTCAGGTCATCCCGGGGCTGGAGATGTTTGTCCAGCAGGGCGCCCGCCAATTTGAGATTTGGTCGGGCAAACCCGCTCCCCTCGCCGAAATGGCCTACGTCGTTAGCAAAGCTCTGGAGCGTCAGGCTGCCCAGCAAGCCGCCGAAGCACAGGAAACTCCCGCCAGGAAACCTGCCGCCCGCAAGGTCGTCAAGAAATCCGCAAAGGTGGTTCGCAGGAAGTAACTGCGTCGGCGAGTTGACCTCGGACGCCTCATCCGTAATCCCCCAGGTCTTGCCGGAGCTTCAGCCCAGGCTCGCGCGGTTCATGGCAAAGGTTAGATCGGGAATCGCATTACTGAGCCCACAGAGTGAATCGCCTAATATCGCCTATAATTAGCGTTTCAATTAGGCTAGATCGCGTTAAGAATTGCTGGAGTCGAGCTTGTACGGGTAGTGCGGCGCTTTAGCGCCGCGTTGCACGGACCGGAACCCTTGCTGGGAGTCAACCCGCTGCCATGCAGCGGGTTGACTCCCGATCCTGTTAAAGTCACAACGCGTGCCTTCAGCCCGGGAGTGAGAAATCAGGGTTCTCGCGACACGCCCTAGGACGGAATGGGCACTTGCCGATACGAAGGTTTCTTCGAGGCCGCATGCTTCCGTCGCTCGGCCAGCGCTGCCTGGATAAACGTCACCTCGCGGCCCAGCATCTCCGTGGCTTCGCGGCACAGGTCTGTCCGCTCCCTCATTAGCCGGAGAAAATCTTCCGCTTGCACGTGTACGGCATCGGATTCGGTCAAGGCTATCGCCGTCAGGCTGTAAACGTGTCCGGTAAATGTGGAAGGCAAACCCAAAAGCGAGCCGGCGGAAAACAACCGGTCGAGCTTGGGGAGGCCATTCACGCTCATGCAGACCTTCCCCTTCAGCAGCAGAAACACTCCGGTGTTGGCTTCTTCTTCTCGAAACAGGGCCTGATTTGGGGAAAAACGCTCTTTGCGTCCGAGTCCTTCCAGGCTGCTCTTCAACCCGGCTGAGGCCTTGAGGATATTGCACTGGGAGCCCACATGTGTCATGGGACTCTTATGCCAAAAGTGCGCCCATCTTTGCTGTGACCGCAATCACAGGAAGGTGTGAGACGAAACCGGGCGACGGTGGACCGTAGCTTCAGCGGTGCAGTTCAGTCAGCAGAGAAATTGGCTTAATAAAACGAGCTAGTTGGGATATCCGCGCGAAGCCGCGGGTTGCGGCTGAGGAGCGAACCCAAAGTAGTTATCGTTGTTCCGGAATTAGGAGCAGGGGCAACGGGTAGAGTTCCTCCCATAAACAGCGTTTGTTGATCGTTCCGCAGACGCACAAGCAACACTACATCATTGCCCCAAGCGGGTCCGCCCACTTGATTTCGGAATTGCTCCCCTGTGTTGACGCGAACCTTATTGAGCTCGATTATAGTATCTCCTGGCGAGAGACCGATAGATTCCGCAAACGAGTTGCGAATAACCTCCAGAACCGTCACGCCTCCGCCTTGCTGCGCGCCGAGCGGCCCTACCTTGATACCCAAGTCCGCGATGCCCACGGCTCGACCTGTGCTGCCCTTGAACTGTAGAGACTGCGGATAAACTCTTTCACGCTCCACAGGTACGACCACCGTCTCAGCCTCCTTTCCGTCACGCAAATATCGGATTCGAACAGGCACCCCGCTCTTCAAAAGGCGCACTTGCGCGACTAAGTCATTATTAGTCTTTATCTGAGCCCCGCCAATATCTATGACTACATCGCCGGTTTTTAAGCCAGCTCGTTCGCTGGGCCCGCTTGGCTCAACATACGCGATGACCACTCCGCCCTGGGTGGCTCCGTAGACGCGATCAATCGCAGGGTTTCGTACGGCATTGAACTGAATGCCGATGGTGGCTTGTGCCACGCTGCCGTTCCCCGTGAGTGGAGATCCTGATCCAGTAAACGGCTGAAAGCTCCTCGTTGTTGACATGCAGGTATTGGCAACTGAGGAAGCGGCCTGCCAGTCCGACTCGGGTACTGGGAACTTATGGGCCATCGTTCCATAATCGACCTGATCGGTATAGATCCAGACAGCGGCCTGTGTTGCCTGAACAGACAGACCCTGCCGGGCAGAATTTGCAAGTATGCAAGCTGTAATGCTATCCGGTGGTTGTACCGTGAACATCGAACTCGGGGACGGATTGTCTTTCTGGAATTCGGCACAGTAAGCGGATAGTACATAGGTTGCCGAAGGCATGGAGTTGCTCAGCGTGATTGTTGACGTCGGAACATACCTGCCGCCGCCTAACAAGCGACCGCTAACACCGGAGACTACCATGCTCTGCCAGGTCCAATTTCCGTTAAGCAATTTCAGACCCGCTGGCACAGTCAGCTGTAGCGAACCGGGACGGGCCAACGGACCCTTGCTTACGTCCACCTCGATTGAGTCGCCGCTGCTGGCGCCGGTGGCTCTGAAGTTGGCAACCACTTTGCCCTCGCGCATGGCCTCATAGAGCGGGAGAGTTTCTGTCGCTTGGCCGAATGACAGGAGAGAAGCCAGACAAATCAGAACCAAAATGTTCAAGGAGAAAAGGCGGTTGGAGCGATAAGATGCGTTCGATGATGGCTGCATGTCAAGCTCTCCTTTCTCAGCCAACTCTACTCGCCACAACGAAAAGAACCAAATCATTGTGTCTGCAGTGGTGTCACGTTTAGCTACTATCCGCGAGGCACCCTGGAAAGTCAGTAGACGTTCAGGCGCAGAGCCATATCTACGCGCCCTCACCTTCTTGCCAATCTACCTAAACACGGCGATCAATGTGCAGCTGCATCCGAATCACTGGCTCAATCTAAATACCCCCGGCTTTTGAACGATGCATTAGACCTTTTTCCGACTGGATAGTCGATGTAGGCTAGCGGAGCAACCCAAGAGCGGCTGCAGCGCAACCGACCACCATTATAATTGCGAACGCAAATCCCTAAGATTTCAGTATCGCCTTTAGGCCCATAAAAGCAAGGGCAATACCGATAGCGTTTTCGGGAAGCTTAAGTTCGCCCGCACTCACCGTTTCGTAGGTGCCACCACCCACACCTTCACGACGAACTAGCACTTTGGTCCGCTGTTAGGCAGGCGGGGAGTGCTGGCACTCCCCGCCTGTGCTAAACCGAGCCAATCCAACCGTCGCCTGCGGCTGACGTTCGATTGGAAACCGTTGGCTTCACCGCTTCGACTTGCTGCCCTTTTTCGGCTTGGGTTTGGCTTTTGCCTTGGTCTTAGCTTTGGCCTTTGGTTTCGCCTTTTGCGTCTTTGATGCTGACTTCGGTTTTGCCTTGGTTTTGGGTGCGGGCTTCGCTTTAGACACGAGCTTCGCCTTCTTCTTCGGCTTTGCCTTTGCTTTCCCCGCGGTTTTGGCCTTGGTTTTCGCTTCTGCTGATCCGAAGCCTGAGCCTACATGAATGGTGCTTACGGCCTCGGTGATCTTATCCAGCGAGCAGTCAGTTCCGGGATCGGAGGTGTTATAGGGAAGTGACGCCCCCACGGTAGCAGCCGGGTATGGGCCATACGTTAAGCCGGCGGTACAAGGCCATCCGTTGTTCTCCAGTCCGGGAAAACTACCTGCCGGGTTCGCCGTCCCAAAGCAGACGTTGCAATTGGATGAGGCGGGAAAACTAATTGTGCCTGCAGGAACGGTCACGTTGTGAGCGGGCGGGATCGGGATGTTAGTGTTGGTTGGCATGTACAAATCTCCTCGTCGTGCGCATCAGTGGCGCGTTTTATTTACTACTGCTGGTGAAACTTTGGGTCCGATAGCAGTGCCGTCAATTCTGGATCGCCTCTCAACTGATCGAGCGCGAAGCCTTTCTGCACTGCCTTTTGCATCTCAGATATCGCCTGACTGCGTTGGCCTAAGAACTCATCGGCGGTGGCAACGTAAACCAGAACGCCGGGATCATCTGGGGCCAACGCCAAGGCGGTCTGCATCCGCGATTCCGCTTGCTGCCTAAGCCCGTAATGGGCATAGACGGCAGCCAGTCTCGCTTGCGCCGCGGCGTCGTCGGGCTTCATCTTAACGGCCTGCTCCAGCAGCGCAAGCATGCGTCTGCGTGCCGCCTCTGCCTTATCCTCGTCTTTCAGCCATTCGTATGCAAGTACAATATTGTTCCACACCAGATAGTCATGATCGTTGAGCTTCAGCGCATTTTCGGTCGCCGAAACTGACTCGCCGTAACGCTGCTCTGTAAGGTAAAGAGCGCCTAGATTAGCGTACGCGGCATAACTGGGGCTGATTTCAATGGATTTCTTAAGCGCGCGCTCGGCATCCGCTTGCAGCTTGGGATCGCCGGAATCGAGATATGTGGCGCCCAGATTTAAGTAGACCTGGGCATTGTCGGGCGTGAGTTGCAGGGCATGCTCATATTGCTGAATGGCCTGCTGAAACTTGCTCTGGCGATCATAGAAGTTGCCTAGCTCATTGTATCCATCCCAGAAATCCGGACGTAAGGCTGCGGCTTTCTGGAACGCAGCTTCGGCGTCGGCAGTACGCCCCGAGTGCTCATAGGCGTAGGCCAG
The DNA here is from genome assembly GCA_049519235.1 of Candidatus Korobacteraceae bacterium. GTDB lineage: Bacteria > Acidobacteriota > Terriglobia > Terriglobales > Acidobacteriaceae > Bog-257. The sequence continues at coordinate 20,924 of JBEKQY010000118.1, forward strand.
GCCATCCAGCGCGGCCGCGTCGTGAGGGTCGATATCCAGAGCGCGCTGAAACTCCTGCAAGGCAAGGTCGTGCTTTCCCTGCATTTCGTGAATGCGCGCCAGGGTGACGTGCACCGCGGGGATGCGGTTGTCGATCTCGGCCGCTTTCTTGCAGTTTGCCTCAGCTTCCGCCAGCCAGTTGGGATTTTGGTCGAGCCGGTTCTTCAGCCGGTACGCTTCTCCCAGTTGCGCATATCCCAGGGCGAAGCGCGGATCGGTCTGGACCGAATTCTGTAAAGCCTGGATGGCATGGTCGAGATTGCCGGGCTTGTCGTAGCGTTGCATGTAACCCAGAGCGGTTAGATAGTCCTCGTAGGCTGCCGGATTGACCGATCCGCCGGTACCGCGGACCATGTCAGCGGTGACGGTGATGTTCATCAAGCGGGCAAGTTTGGCCACCGCTTCGTCCTGCAATGTCGCCAGATCTCCCGCCTGGTCCTCGAGATCAACCGAGCCGATTTGCCGCAGGTTCTTGGTGTCGATCAGGTCCATGTTGAGCCGAACATCCTGGCCTTCGCGCGCTATGGTCCCTTTGACCACCAGCGTGGCGCCTAACTCGCGCAAGGCAGCACCAGGGTCCGTCACCTTAAGCCGTCGCACCTCGCTGCTCGGAATGACCCACAAAGATTGTTTGCCCAGCTCCAGATTCGACAACTTTCCGGAAAGCGAGTCAACCATTCCTTCCACCA
>JBEKQY010000119.1:0-11261 GCA_049519235.1 Candidatus Korobacteraceae bacterium
CGCGCCCTTGAAGATGACTTCTTCCGCAAGGTTGATTTCGACTGGCTTGGAGGGAATTCCGAGCAGCGACATGCGGCCGCCGAGACGCAGAATCTTGAATCCTGTTCGGATCGCTTCTGTTCGCCCCGCCATTTCCAGCACGACATCGACGCCGGTGCCGCCGGTGTTGTCCATCACGATCTGGTACACGTCGTCCTTGGTCGGGTCGAGCACGAAATCCGGACCCATCTGCTTGGCGATTTTGCGGCGATGCTCGTTCACCTCCAGCGCGAAGATCTGCGTGGCACCACAGGCGCGTGCCACCGCAATTGAAAATAGTCCGATCGGCCCGCAGCCGGTGATGGCGACGCTCTTGGCGGCGATGTCGCCCGCCAGCACCGTGTGAACCGCATTACCCAGCGGGTCGAGAATCGAAGCGTACTCCAGCGGGATGGATGCATCGAGCTTCCAGATATTCGATTCAGGAATGACGACGTATTCGGCGAAGGCGCCGTTTTCGTCGACGCCGATGATCTTCACGTGCTGGCAGATGTGCGCTTCCCCGGTGCGGCATTGCAGGCACTTGCCACAGGCCACGTGCATCTCGGCGGAAACGAAATCGCCTTCCTTGACGCTGGTGACTTCATCGCCCACGGCTTCCACGGTGCCACAGAACTCGTGACCGGGAATGAGCGGCGGGTGAATGCGGCGCTGCGCCCACTGGTCCCACTGGTAAATATGCAGGTCGGTGCCGCAGATGGAGGCCACCTTGACCTTGACCAGAACGTCGGTCAGTCCAAACTTTGGCTTGGGGACTTCACGGATTTCGGTGCCCGGTGCGGGCTCCGGCTTTACAACGGCAAGCATGGTATCGGGCATGAGGATAGCTCTTTTCGCGTCGAGCAGCGATCCCTCTCAAGCGAGCACCCGACGCACGTCGCCCAGTAGGAACAAGGAACGGTGGGCAAACGGACAAGTTTACCATGCGTCGCTTTGCGCCGACGCCAGCTACGCCACCGCAATCACGTCAATCTCCACCAGCACGTCTTTGGGAAGACGCGCCACCTCGACCGTCGATCGGGCGGGTGGAATTTGTGTGAAGTAACGGCCATACACCTCATTCATCGCGGCAAAATCCGCCATGTCTTTCAGGAAGACGCCAGCCTTCACTACCTTGTCGAGCGAGCTGCCCGCGGCGTGCAGAATGCCAGTCAGGTTCTGCAGCACGCGTTCGGTTTGCGCGGCCACGTCGCCATCAACGATTTGCTGGGTTGCCGGGTCCAGCGGGATCTGCCCTGAGACAAAGACCAACCCGTTGGCCTTGATGGCCTGCGAGTACGGCCCAATAGCCTTTGGGGCCGCGCCAGTTGCGATCACTTCGCGCATGAGTCCTCCTTATGCAGATTGAAACCTGATTGTCGCACAGGAAGCAACGACTCGTGGGCCAAGTGCCACAGCTCTCCCGCGCCAAGAAACCGAACGTACTACCAACCGGCGAATCGCCCGCGCGCCACCTGCTGCTTTATACTAAAAACACCCATCGAACGACGCTGCGTGGTTCGATGATTCGACTCCAGGGATGGCAACAACTGCAAATCCGCAACCGGCGGACTCGCCCGAGGTACGCCGTTATAACCGCATTCAGCGTTGGCTGAGCATGGCCGACATGGTCATCGGCTTTGCCCTACTTGTGGTGTTGCTGGTGACCGGCTGGACGGGCAAGTTGCGTGACTGGTCGTACCTGGGCGCGCGGCAATACTACTTCTTCGCAGTTTTTCTCTACGTCTTGATGTTTTCGCTCATCGCTAAAGGGCTGAACGCGCCGTTCGATTTCATAGGATTCCGTCTGGAGCACCAATATCACTTGTCTAATCAGAAGCTGCGCAGTTGGCTGTGGGACGAGTGCAAAGGCTGGCTGGTCTCGCTGGTGCTGGGAACCATCATGGTCGAGCTGGTGTACTTCATCATTCGGGTCGCGCCGCAGCGCTGGTGGATCATCGCATGGGCCGTCTTCATTGGATTATTCCTGCTGATGGCGCAGCTTGCGCCGGTCGTGCTGATGCCTATCTTCTACAAGTTCGAGCCGCTGGCGAATGATAATCTTCGTGACCGATTGACCAGGCTGGGCGAGCGCGCGGGCACGCGCGTTCGCGGCGTGTACGAGTGGAAGCTGTCGGAGAAGTCGAACAAGGCGAACGCCGCGCTAACCGGCTTAGGATCGACACGCCGCATCATCCTCTCCGATACCTTGCTGCAACACTACAGCGACGACGAGATCGAGGCCATCCTGGCGCACGAACTCGGGCACCACGTGCACAAGCACATTTTGAAAAGTATCTTCACTCAGGTTGCAATTACGTTTTTCGGCTTCTGGCTCATCAACGTGGTGCTGCGCTTCGTGATCGCCAAAGACTGGTTTCCGGTGCTCAGTCCGCGGCTCTACGATTTTGCCAACCTGCCGCTGATTGTGTTGGTGGCGACGGTGCTGGGCTTCGTCCTGATGCCGGCGCTGAATGCGCTTTCGCGACATCACGAGCGCCAGGCCGACCGCTACGCGTGGGAAAACACGCCCGCCATTGGGCCGTTCATCAGCTCCATGCAGAAGCTGGCGGACCAGAACCTCGCCGAGCGCGAGCCGAACAAGATTATCGAATGGCTCTTCCACTCGCACCCATCGATCTCGAAACGGCTTGCAGCGGCGGAGTCCTGGGCTGGCAAACAGCCGCAGGCCGAGGTTCAGTCGCTCACTTGATGTTCGCGTTGGCGCAGGATCGCCTCCACTAATCGCAGGTCCTCTTCCGTGTCCACTCCCACTGTGTTGAACGGTGTTTCCGCGACATGGATCGCAATGCCATTTTCGAGAAAACGTAGCTGCTCAAGTCGCTCGTTCCGCTCCAACTCTGACTCCGGCAAAGCGCAGAAGCGGTCGAGTGCTGCTTTGCGGTAAGCATAGAAGCCCAGGTGCTTGTAGTAACGCACGGTCCCAGCACGATCGCGGTCGAAGGGAATGGTGGCTCGCGAGAAATACAGCGCGTTCCCATCAAGTGCAGTGACGACCTTCACGGCATTGGGATTGCTCAGGTCTTCGGACGAGCACGCCGTCTTCAGCGTGCCTACCTCTATCGCGTCACACTGCATCAGTTCCAGCAGCACATCGAGATGTTCACGCCGCGCCAGCGGCTCATCGCCCTGGACATTGACGTAGACATCCGCGTCGACCGTCTGGGCGACCTCGTGCACGCGATCGGTCCCGCTGCGGTGCTCTGCAGATGTCATGCGATAGTCCCAGCGGTGTTGACGGCAAAGATCAGCGATCTCGTCAGAGTCGGTAGCAACCACCACCCCTTGCAACTCAGGGCAGGCTCGGGCAGCTTCGTACACGTAGGCGAGCATCGGCCGTCCCGCGATCTTGCGCAGCACTTTGCCCGGCAGGCGAGTTGACGCAAGCCGCGCCGGAATAATAGCGATAGCATTCACCAGCTTAGTTTCAACGGAAAGAGTGCAACTGGCAAGAACGACCTGACTTGTCATTCCGACCGAGGACTTCAGTCCGAGTGGAGGAACCTGCTGTTATTCTTAATTGGCGAGAACTTCCGCATTCTCCCAGGAACTCGAACAGCAGGTCCCTCCGCTCACCCGCTAAAGCGGAATCGGTCGGGATGACACTTTTATTCAAAGGGCACAGGAACACTGTTCCGCGAAAAGCGAAGAGCGAACAGCGCAGAGCGAGCCGCGAAGCTAACGGCTGAAAGCTGATGGCTGAAAGCTGACGGCTACTCGTTTGACCGCAGCCAATCACGAAAAATAGAATCAATAACGTAGAACGACTTTGGGGAACTGGCCTTGCCTCTCTACGAATATCAGTGCAAGAAGTGCCATAGCCTGACGGAGCGGATTCAGAAATTTTCCGATCCGCCGTTGACGATCTGTCCGCACTGCGGAGGCGAAGTGGAGCAATTGCTTTCGGCGCCGGCCGTCCAGTTTAAGGGCTCGGGATGGTACGCCACCGACTACGCCACGAAATCGTATAAGGACAGCGCCAGTAAAGATAGCGCCAAGGGCGGCAACGGCTCAGGGGCATTGCCCTCGTCGGAGGGCAAGTCGGACGATTCCAGGAGCAAGGGCTCTTCGGGCGCGGAAAAAGCCGGCGCCAGTTCGGATCAGCCGGCCGGCAAGAAGTAGCGCCACGTTCGGACATCACCGAGATATGTGATCTTGGTCGCTTATCCCTGTGTCAATGCTATGTTCCCATGGCATCGAAGGGTTAAAATTGATTTCGTTCGAACACTCGTGCGCAACATTGGCTCTTTGCAATTCATACGTTCACTTTCCAAGAGGAGGTACCGGTCATGTCGAAGGATACTTTGACCATCACCGACCAACGCACCGCTAAAACTTATGAGACGCCGGTCGAGCTCGGCACCATCCGGGCCATGGATCTGCGGAAGATCAAGACTGGTTCCGACGACTTCGGTCTGATGACCTACGATCCCGCATTCACCAATACGGTTTCTTGCAAAAGCAGCATCACTTTCATTGACGGCGACAAAGGTATCCTTCGCTACCGCGGCTACGATATCGAGACGCTGGCCGAGCATTGCACCTATTTGCAGGTTGCCTACCTGCTGCTCTTCGGCGAGTTGCCGAACCCGCAACAGGACAAGGACTGGACCTGGGAGATCACCCATCACACCATGTTGCATGAGACCACCAAGCACTTCATCGACGGCTTCCGCTACGATGCTCATCCCATGGGCATTCTGGTAAGCACCTTGGCGGCTCTCTCCACCGTCTATCCGGAAGCCAAGAACATCCACGACCCGGTGAATCGGGAGAGGCAGATCATTCGTCTGATCGCCAAGATGGCGACGCTGGCGGCATATTCCTACCGTCACCGCCGCGGGCATCCGTATGTGTATCCCGACAACGATCTCAGCTATCCCGAGAATTTCATGAATATGCTGTGGAGGATGACCGAGCCAAAGTACGTTGCCAGCCCGGTGATCGCCCGCGCGCTGGACGTGCTCTTCATTCTGCACGCCGACCACGAGCAGAATTGCAGTTCCACCACCATGCGGGTTATCGGCAGCGCGCAAACCGATCCTTATCTCTCCATGGCGGGCGCCGCCGCGGCGCTGGCCGGACCCTTGCATGGAGGCGCCAATGAAGAAGTGCTGCGCATGCTGGATGAAATCGGTTCGGTAAAGAATATTCCCGCCTACATCAAGCGCGTCAAAGAAGGCGAGATCAAGCTGATGGGCTTCGGGCACCGGGTCTACAAGAATTACGATCCGCGCGCCCGCATCATCAAGCAAGTCGCCGAAGAGGTGTTCGAGGTGACGGGGCGCAACCAACGGCTTGACACTGCCCTGGAACTGGAACGCATCGCACTACAGGACGACTACTTCGTCACTCGCAAGCTGTATCCCAACGTAGATTTCTACTCGGGAATCATTTACCAGGCCATGGGCTTTCAGCCGGAGATGTTTACCGTGCTGTTTGCCATTCCCCGTGCGGCCGGCTGGCTGGCGCAGTGGAACGAAATGGTGCAGGACCCGGAGCAGAAGATCGCGCGGCCACGGCAAATCTACACCGGAATCGACCATCGCAAGTTTCCGGTGGCGCAGGAAGAGAAAACAGCGGTAAAAGTCGGGTAAACCTCAGATCGCAGGCCTTCCTTCGACATACGGCTTGAGAAAAGCGGACCTCTGGGTCCGCTCTTCTTTTTTGCGCCTGATTGAGCCATGCCTGCTATCAGGCTCGGCGCGGTCCGCGAAGGATTCGCGCTGGCAAAAAGATGATCGCCTTCAACAGCTCCAGCACTCCTTCAACCGCAATTCCCAAAATACGGAAGGGCAGCAGGAACAGCCAAACGATCGGATAGAGCACCAGGAAAAGCAGCGCCAGCGGCCAGCAGAAGATCAGTAGGATGCACCACAGCAGGAAAGTGAGCATAACGTCACCTAAATTGTAGTACGAGAATTCAGTTGGCGAAGTTCCCAGCACGCCGAGCGTCGAATAGCCCTGATTCCGGTGAAGGACGATGGTTCAGCCGACGATCACAAGTTAACTCCTTTGCGATCCTTCGCGGGGCCTCCCACGCACGCCGGACGGCGACGGCGCGCTAATCCATTTATTCCTTGACACGCGCCCCGATTCGCAAGTAAAACTCGCTTCACATCTCACATAATTTGGCGAGGAGCGAGTATGAACAAGGCGGACCTGGTTGAGAAAATTGCAGCCGCCCACGGCATCAGCAAGACCGCCGCTGGAGGCGCAATCGACACCATCATGGATTCGGTCACCAGTGTGTTGAAAAAGGGTGGGCGGGTGACCCTGGTGGGCTTCGGAAGCTTTTCGGTTTCGCAGCGCAAGGCGCGTAACGGCCGCAATCCGCAGACGGGAGGCGTCATCAAGATTCCCGCTCGCCGAGTGGCGAAATTCACCCCTAGCATTGAGCTAAGGAAGGTCGTTAACAAGAAATAGCCGGACGGCAAATGGGCAGTAGATCGTCGGCACGAGTGCACCATCCAAGATGTGACATTGGGTAAGTCGCGCATCGCGATGAATCTTTCGCGCACTTCACGTCGTCAAAGGGAGAGGTTTCTGCCAACGCGGGTTGCCGCAATGCTGCGGTATCCCGTACAATCAACGTTCGCGCTCAATCGCTTAGGAGTTCCATGAAGGCAGCCATCCATCCCGCATACGAAGAAGTGCGCGTCCATTGCGCCTGCGGTAATACCTTTCTGACCCGTTCGACGCACAGGGGCGATATCAACGTGGAAATCTGCTCCGCCTGCCATCCGTTTTTCACTGGCAAGCAGAAGCTGGTAGATACCGCTGGCCGCGTCGAGCGCTTCCGTCGCAAGTACGCCAAGTCTGATTCTGCAAAGGCTGAAACCGCCAAAGCCGAGGCGGCAAAGAAGTAGTTCTTGGTTCGATGAACCAGCGCCTCCGCCGCGGCGGAGGCTTTTTTGCTACTGGCCCGAACCACTCAGCGCCCGGTCAACTGACAGCGCTCCCGCGCCTTTGATCAGTATCACCAGTAGCATCGCAATCGCCAGCAGGTGATATTCGAAGCCTTCACCTTTCTGCTGACCGGTCCAGTTCATAAAGAACCCGTTGTGCACGTGCACAGTCGCGATCGCGACCAGCATGTTGACGATAATGCCGAACGCGGCGATGCGGCTCAGCAGGCCGACGATCAAGCCCAGTCCGCCGAAGAATTCGGCGCAGATGGCCAGAAATGCCAGCGGCGCGGGGATGCCCAGGTGCTGGGTGAAGAAGCCCATGGTGCCGTGGAAGCCGTAGCCTCCAAACCAGCCCAGCATTTTTTGCGCGCCGTGGGCGAAGAAAACGCAGCCCAGAGCCAGACGCAGAATGGTCAGTGTGAAATCGTTTGGGGTAGAAAACAGCTTACGCAAGGTTGTCCTCCCGAGTGGCCGCGCCGCCGTACCGTACTCCGGCTGCGTTAGGTCGCTTTCCGTTAAGAAGATGATTGTTGCAACACGCAAGTTGCAGCAAATCTTCCCCATCGCCTTTCTCGAAGCGTGGACTACTGCTTATCGCTTGCCTTGAACTCGGTCCAGGGATTGCCCTTCATGTCTTGCAGGATTGGCCGCTGCCAGTTGAACTCGGGATGCTGCTTTAAAAACGTGTCGGCGATGAAATCCTCGCCGCAGGGATGCCCGGCGCGCGCCTGTAGCGTCATGTTCTTCGCCATGGTGCTGTCGGCGGCCTGCGCCGTAACCGCGCCGCCTGGATTGTAAGGCGGATCGCTCCACGCCGGCTCTCCTGTCGGGGAGTTCTCTTCGTGGCCGCACAAGCTCCGGGTATTGGGGTCTTCCCTGCCTTCATAGGGGTCCCAATGGTCGGCAAGAAATTTTTCGCCGAGCGCGACATCGATCTGCCCCTTGTTCGCGGGCAGGACTTGCTCCCAACGCTTGCGCCGCGCATTGGCCGAATTGGTCATGTTGCTGGGATCGAAGTTGGTCTCCAGCTTGGTCAGTTGCGGGTCGCTGGGGAAGTTTGAGCCTTCGAAGTAGCCGTCTTTGGTGCGCCAGACGCGGTGCAACTTCAGGCCGATCTCGAAGCGCGCAACCTCTCCGGTCTTGTTGTCGGCCAGCAGCCAATCGTTAGCATATCCGCCGTTGTTGCTGTCGAGCATGATCTGAACATATTCATCGATTGAGCTCCCGTATTGCAGCGCCTTGCGGGCGCGCATGAATTCCGGCTTGCCATTGGGATCGAACAGGGTGAAGCCCGTGATGGTCGTCTCCGTGACCATCAGCCCCGCGGAGTTGATGCCGAAGTCGTCATCGCTGACGATGATTCCCGGAAAGCCGTCGGTCAGCATGTGATAGCCGTGTGTCGGCACAATGTCGAAGATGATGGTCCAGCGCTTGCCGGTGGCGATGTCGGTCCAGTTGCTGTGTGCGATGACCGGCTTGTGGTCCTTGGTCCACGAGCCGGTGGCGACGAAGGCGCTACAGTTGCCGGGCGCCTTGAGATCGGGAGCGTTGGCGCGCTTTTGCTGCCGGTCCAGCCAAGGCACGTAGTAGTCGGGAATTTCCTCCATCGCGTTGAGCGCAACTACATCCCACAAGTCCAGGCTCGAGCCGCGCGCCTTCAGCCCGTCAACGATGCCTTGCAGTTCCTGCTGGTATTCCTCGTCGATGTGCGGCCACAAAATGTTTTGCGCGGTGGCACGATAGAAGCCCCAGTCGCGCTTGGTGCGGTGGACGTCTTTGAATTGCACGACTCTGAAGCCGTCCTCGATTTCCGGCGCCAGCAGATATCCATGCTGGTAGCCAATGTCGGCAGGCGCGCCTTCGAGGTGCACATATACCCAGCCGCCACGCTCGAAGCGATAAGCTCCCTTCAGGCGTGCCTCGTCACCTTTCCCCGCATCCTGTTTGGCGGAAGCAGCACCCGGGATTCCGGCCATCAAACTGAGAATGAACACGCACCAGACAAAACCGCGAGCACCCAACCGCATTATTTCCTCCCAAACCGGCAATCAAGAGACGGCAGCAGCTTATCGATTCACAGCGGAAATGGCAATGCAATGACAGTTGAAGCCTGCGGCAGTGACAGGGGAGAACCTTCCCAAGTTACAACCCGCCTCTTAATCGCTTCCCAGCGCCAGCACAAGATCGAGACCGGCAGCGTGGCCGAAGGCGCGAAAGTCACGGTCCCGTGTGAGCAGGGGAATACCGCAGTCGATACAGCTCTGGGCGATCAACGCGTCTCCCAATCTCGCCTTGCGGCGTTTTGTAACCACTTGTGCTCGCAACAGTCCGGCTCGTTGCCAATAACCCGAGGCGACCTGCACCATGGGAACTTCGGATAATGTTTCCGCGACCGCTTCAGGAAGCCTCGGGTCGCTTAACAATTCCGTGAGCACAACTGGGACCATCAACACCTGCTTGTCCGCCAATGCCTGGTCGAGCAGTTGCGTATCCTCACCCTTGCGGCCCTCCAGAAAAGCGATCCATGTGCTCGTGTCAGCGGCAATCATCGATCGGCTTTCAGTTCGGCTAGGGTACGGCTGAACCCCACCTTGCCGCGCAACTGCCGCAGACGCGCATAGGTTTCAGATGCAGCAACCAACTGTAGTCCCATACGAACCGTTTGGGTAATGCCGGTACGGCCGGCGCGTTGTGCCTTCTCCAGTAGATCGCCCGGGACCTCGACGGTGATCTTGCGTGCGGTGCTCATGGAGTTAATTGTACCGTACTCTATACCAGCATTGAATATGGTACAGCTTTTGGTCTGGTAGCTGTTGTGACCACGGCAACAGTGAGTCTCCCTCCACCAAGCCTAATTGCCGGCTCTGGTGACTGTCCGTTATGATCAAGCGCCTGGAGGATGATGCGCGCGAACAAGACAGCGCCGGCACGCCTGTGGATGAGCGTCGCTCTGACTGCGTGCTTGACGGCGGTCTTGGGCGCACAAGAACCGCACACTTCTCGCGGAACCTGGAAGTTTGCCGTGTCGGGCGACTCCCGCAACTGCGGCGACATCGTGATGCCCGCTATCGCCGCCGGCGTTCGCGCCGATGGTGCGGCTTTCTACTGGCATCTGGGAGACTTCCGAGCCTTGTCCAACTTCGACGAGGACTATCGCCGCACTCATCCGCAAGCCGGCATCTCGCAGTATTTCGCCGACGCGTGGCCCGATTTCATCCAGCACCAGCTTGTGCCGTTCGGCAATCTCCCCGTGTTCCTGGCGATCGGCAATCACGAACTCGTGTCGCCCATGACGCGGCCGCAGTACCTCGCTCAGTTCGCTGACTGGCTTGACCAGCCGGCATTGCAGCGCCAACGGCTGGCCGACAATCCCAGCGATCACCTGCTGAAAACGTATTACCACTGGATCGATCGCGGGGTTGACTTCATCAGCATGGACAGCGCTTCCGCCGACATGTTTGATTCGGTACAGATGGCATGGTTCAACATGGTGCTGGCGAATGACGCGAAGAACAGCGCCGTTCGCACATTAGTGGTTGGCATGCACGAGGCGCTGCCCGATAGTTTGTCGGCTGGACACAGCATGAACGACTCAGCGCAGGAGCAGGCGAGCGGACGAAAAGTCTACGCCCAGTTGTCCGCCTTCGGAAAGGCATCCAAGAAGAACGTCTATGTGCTGGCCAGCCATTCGCACTTCGTCATGAACGATGTTTACAACACGGCCTGCCACAAGGGCGACGTACTGCCGGGATGGATCATGGGCACTGCGGGAGCGGTGCGTTATCGTTTGCCGGCAGACCGTGCGCTCTCCACCGTCGATAAGACCGATGTCTATGGCTATCTGCTGGCGACGGTTGCGCCGGACGGGACTATTACCTTCCAGTTCAAGGACATCAAGGAATCCGACGTTCCGGGAAGCGTAGTCAACGATTTTTCGCGCGAGCAAGTAAATTGGTGTTTCGAGCAAAACAAGTCCGACTACACGCCCGCGGACCCAACCTGCGATACCGGCTCGCCCAATGGCCAGTAGCGGTGGCGTCTGGAGCTAACACAAGTGCTGAAACTCCAGATGTCCGATTACGACAAAATCCGCCGCCACGGTGAAGAGACCTACCCCAACGAGTGTTGTGGAATCCTCCTGGGCACGTCGGAAGGCGATGTTCGTACCGTGCGCTCCACAATCCGCTGCAACAACACACGTACTGACTCACCAGAGAATCGCTACCACATCGACCCGCGCGAACTCCTACGGATCCAACGCGAAGCCCATGAGAGTGGTCTCGACATTGTCGGCTTCTACCATTCCCATCC
>JBEKQY010000120.1:0-11095 GCA_049519235.1 Candidatus Korobacteraceae bacterium
CAGCCCCTGCGCGGTCGCGCAGGGGCTGAACCCCAAGGTATCATTAATACGCTTGCGGCACGGCTGAAGCCGTGCCCTGACACAAAGCATGAGAGCGGTTAGATGCCCAGCCCGAATCGCGAGACTGTCGCAGCCATGGAGGCAGGAGAGCGCGGAGAGGTCGCCAAGGCGACCAGCGTCGCCGCGATGATGGCAGATTTGAATGCGCACGATTGAATGAACTACCGCATTCAGACGGCACCAAGACGTTGAGACGCCGCTTCGGATATCGCGAGCTCGCTGGCTGAGAGCCAGCCGCGCAGCGGCGGGATGAAGTTAGGCGGGGGCGTAAGCCCCCGCAGTAGCGAAGACAAGGCTGAGCCGCGGCGCGGCGACATTTCTCGCCATCGACCCGAACAGCAGGTCCCTCCGCTCGGGCTGAAGCCCTCGGTCGGGATGACAACATAATGAAAAGGGTCGTTGCGGCGCAGCTAAAGCTGCGCCCCTTCAATGCTGATCGCTGACATACGCGGCGCTAAAGAGGCTGTTACGAAACGTATGCCGTCCCTACGGGACTCGCATTCTTTTCCCACTTGACCCAGCACTCCGCCTTCGGCTCCGTGCGGGGCTAGACTGTTCCGTGCCTACGGCACTTGGATTTCGTTGTTTTGTTCCACCGCGGAAAAGATGAGCTGAGTTTCGTAATAGCCTCTAAAGCACCGCTCTACCACCATTCATGAAACGCATCGCCATCCTCGGCTCGACCGGCTCCATCGGCAGGAGCACGCTCAGCATCGTTAAGAGCTTTCCTGATCGTTTCTCGGTCGTTTCCATGGCGGCGGGCAACAACGTCGAGCTTGCCTTCGAACAAGCGCGCCGCTGGCGGCCGCAGCTTCTCTCGATGGCGACTGCCGAAGCTGCGGACCAACTCCACGAAAAACTGAAACAGTCCGGCCTGAGCAGCGCCACCGAAGTGACTCATGGCTCGCCCGGAACGGTCCAAGTCTCAACTCATCCCGATGCCGACTTCGTCGTCAGCGCCATTGTCGGGGTTGCCGGGCTCGAAGCCACGTACGAAGCCGTCAAGGCCGGCAAGACCGTCGGCCTCGCCAACAAGGAGTGCCTGGTCGCAGCCGGCGATCTCATCACCGCCGAAGCGCGACGCCAGGGCAAGCCGCTGCTCCCCATCGACAGCGAGCACAACGCTATCCACCAAGCCATGCGGGGCGGACGGCGCAGCGAAGTTCATCGCATATGGTTAACTGCATCGGGGGGTCCATTTTTCCATACGCCGGCCGGCCAATTCTCCAATATTACGGTCGCGGAGGCGCTCAACCACCCTACATGGAAGATGGGCAAGCGCATTACCATCGATTCGGCAACGCTGATGAACAAAGGCTTCGAGGTGATCGAAGCATGTCGTCTCTTCGATATGCCACCCGGCCGGGTCAGCGTGCTGATTCATCCCCAGAGCACGATTCACTCCATGGTCGAGTTCGTGGACGGTAGCTTGCTTGCGCAACTCTCCGTGACCGATATGCGGCTGCCGATTCTGTACGCGCTGACCTATCCCGATCGCATCGAATCGGAACTGCGTTTTCCGGTGCAGGATCTGCGGCGGCTCGACTTCGCTCCGCCTGACTTCGATAGATTTCCCTGCTTACGTTTGGCTTACGAGGCAGTCGAAGCGGGTGGGGCAAAAACCATCGCGCTGAACGCGGCGGACGAAGTGGCCGTGGCAGCATTCCTCGAAGGTACTATTGGTTTTTTGGACATTCCAGCTACAATAAAGATCGTTGTCGGCGAAACGCCGGCCCGCGTCCCGGAATCTATAAAAGCAGTGCTGGTCATAGATGCGGATGCGCGGCGACGCGCGCGCGGCCAAATCGAACGTCTTGGCCGGGGAAAGACCGTAGTTCAAATCCGGCATTAAGGGATTTCCCAACAAACGCAAACGAGGTTTATGGAATCATTTTTCATTGCGGTGGTTTCGATGGCTGTGGTGCTCGGGATCATGATCCTGGTGCACGAGTTCGGCCATTATGCCGCCGCAAAATCGTTTGGTGTCCGGGTTGAGGTGTTTTCCATCGGCTTCGGCAAGCGGCTGACCGGCTTTCGCCGCGGCGACACCGACTATCGCATCAGCGCCCTGCCGCTGGGCGGCTACGTGAAAATGGCGGGCGAGAATCCGCTGGAATCACGCAGCGGCGCGCCCGACGAATTCATGTCGCACCCCCGCTGGCAACGTTTCGTGATTGCCATCGCCGGCCCGGCCATGAACATCCTCTTGGCTATCGCTCTGCTGACCGGCGTGTTCATGGTGCACTACGAACATCCTCCTTACCTGGACGAGCCGGCTGTGGTGGGCTGGGTGATGGACGATTCCCCGGCAGCCAAGGCGGGCATTGAGCAGGGCGACCGCATCGTGCGTATCGATGGCCAGGAGAACCCTACTTGGGCAGACGTGATCCTCAAGGTCATGATCAATACCAAGCAGCCGCTCAGCGTGGCCATTCAACGCGGTCACGACATTGTCGAAAAGCAGATTCAGCCTGTGGCGGAAGGCTCCGACGAGTATGGCAGCGTGGGCTGCTTGCCCGATCAGCCGGTCATCGTCACCCAACTTGAGTCCAACATGCCTGCGGCTAAAGCGGGCTTGCAGGTAGGTGACGAGATCATTTCAGTCAACGGCACACCGGTACGTTCGCTCTATTCGGTCGTCCATTACCTGCGGAAAAGCGGCGACAAACCCTTGGTGGTGGTGGCCTCGCGAAAGGGACAGCAGATCAACTTCAACGTGACGCCTGTCTACGACCAAGGACGAAAGGCCTACCGGTTGGGCTTTGGCTCGGATCCGGTACAGGTCGACAAGCTGCCCTTTGCTAAGGCACTGGACCGATCATTTGAGGAGAACAAGAAATTTTCTCTGCTGATGGTCGAACTGGTCCACAAAATGGTGGAGCGGAAAGTCTCCATCAAGCAGCTGGACGGACCCATAGGCATCGCGCGCGCTTCGGGCGAGGCCGCGCGGGAGCCAGGCTGGACGCCGCTGCTCGGTCTGATGGCCATGATCAGCCTCAACCTCGGCATCATCAACCTTCTGCCCATTCCGATCCTGGACGGCGGCGTGATTCTGTTGCTGGTTGTCGAGTCGCTGATGCGACGTGATATCAGCTTGCGCATCAAAGAACGCATCTACCAAACTGCATTTGTCTTCATCGTGCTGGTGTTTGTAGTAGTCATCTACAACGACTTGATGAAGGCCTTGCCCGGCCTGGCGCAACGTCTGCCGTAAGGCGAGTCCGGCGCGCCACAGTGATCGCGGCGCGGCCTTTCGCGCATTCCTCCAGTGGAGGCCGATAGCGCCGATCGCCATCGGCGTGAGCAGAGTGAAGGAGATTGATGCCGGCCCCTCCTACACAAGCAAAACCGGCCTGTGTGGGGCACCTGGCGTTTTGATATTCCTGCACATTCATCATTCCTCAGAAACCAAGCGCACAGGCAGGCGGATGCCTGCTGGAGCACTCGCGCTGCCTGTTCATTTCTTAGGCGGAGTCTTATGTCTTACCGGGCTGGGTTTCGCTTGAGGATGCTCTTCGATATCGCTCAAGCGAATGACGGCAGCCGCTGCCGAATACTGGACTTGCTCCTGCGCGTCCTGCAAGCCGGAGACGGCGGCGCCCTTCAGCGAAGGATCACCCCGCTTGGCGATGGCATCGAACGCAGCCGCCCGCACCAGCCACTTTTTCTGCTCAAGAGCGGCGTTGGCCAACGCCTCTCCGCTCTTCGGATCCGGATCTTTGGCCAGAGTGAGCGCGGCGGCGGCAAGCACCGGAGACGCGTCGTCCTTGGTGAGGAATTTGAATGCCGAGTATCCCAAACTTCCAAATGGTACAAAGCCCAGCCCTGCCTGAAATCCGATGCCGGCCAGCTTCTTGGGATTGTTCAGCAGTTTTTTCTGCTGTTCCATTAGGCTCTCGCTGCTCTTCTGTTGGCCGGTGAGCACCGCGTAAAAAACGTCGTACCCGCGTTCATCGCCGAGCAGGACGAGCGAGTGCGCCGCAGTCAGGATCACGCCGACATCGCTATCATGCAACGCCGCCAGCAATTGCGGCCTGGCCGTTTTGGCCGACATCTCCCCCAGCGCTTGTGCGGCCGCCGTCCGCACCTCCGGCTTCTCGTCCTTTAAGGCGGTCAGCGCGGCATCCAGGGCTTGAGAATCGCCGGGTAGCGAGCCCAGCTCACCTACCGCCTTCTTGCGCTTGTCGATGTTGGAGTTCGTTAGGCCGCTGTTCAGCACCGACCATGCCTGTTCTTTGGGATTCTGTGCCGTTTGTGTCTGCGAAGCTACTATGATTCCGCATCCGCACAAGAGCACGACCATAGCTGCGACGCTAGCTCGCAAGTTCATCTGTAGCACCTCGAATTTCAGTTTGACCCGGCAATCAGCAACTAGTGTCCTGAGTTGGAAGCTCATTCCATAAGCCAGAGTTTTGTGTCAGGGCACGGGCTTCAGCCTTGCCGAACCATGCACTAGGAAAAACATGGCCTTTAGGCCCTGAGGCGAGAGTCGATACCCGCAGCAAATTGGTAACCGAAATTCTGATTCACCATATTAGTTGCTAGTTGCTAACCGCCTTCACAGCATCCCGCCGGTCTTGGTGGTCAATATGCTAAGGGCCATCTCCAGGCTGGAGATGGCTTCTTCCAGGTCGGGATGCTTGTCGAGCTGCTGCCGCAAGGCGCTCAGTTTACGATGGGCCTCGGCAACATGTTCGGCGGCTTCGCGTTCCTGGTTCGCTCCCGTGGTTGGATGGGAATTTTCTGTCATCGGTCACCTGTTGAACATCTTAACCGCAACTCGACCGGTTGCAAACTAGAACCTGGTAGTCAACGCGCCACTATTCACTCATTACCACTTTATACAAGACGAACTGGTGGGTTCGCACCAGCTTCTGCAACCAAGTCTGTGCAGCGACAATGTCGTCGTGCACGGGGTTGTGATAGATCACATAGACCTGGCGCGGCGCAGCCAGCAGCGAGCGATGTAGACTTGCCAGCACGTCGCGCCAGACGTGTCGGGGAAAGGGATTGAAGAGATAGAGCAGGGTGGGGCCGGCAGGAAACTCGAAGTGGCGCGCGTCTCCCTCCTGCGCCTCGATAGCAAAACATTTCTGCTGATCGTTGCGGTAACGTGCGATGTTCTGTCGCGCGATCGCGTTCAACTCCCCCAGCAGCTCGACCCCAACGATGCGCCGGAAGGGATAATCGGACGCCATCAACAGAGTTCTGCCCTTGCCCGATCCAAGGTCGATGAAGGTAAAACCATCGATGGCGACTGGCAGCGAGTCGAGCATCTCTCGAAACAGGACCGGCTCCGAAGGCTGATATTGTCCGCCGGAAAGCCACTCCCGAACCCGCGTACGCAACGACACCGTGGCCCAGGTGGTATCCACGTCATGCTCGAAGTCAAAGTCGATATCGCCGTAGCGCGACTTGCGCCGCGCCGGAGTCAGATCGCGCAGGAGATCGACAAGCTCGCGAGCGTAGTAGCGCAGCGTACGGGAGATGCCGCGATGGCGAAGCGAATCGCGCACCCAGGCGAGCGCGCTGCCTGAATCGGAGGGCGGTTTGGAATCATCGGTCAAGCAAAATAGCCTCTGCCAGCTCCGGCGCTGGCGCTGGCTCAGCCGCCTGCTCGGCGGTGTCGAGAGCCACTGCGATTGTCCCGGACACACTCACTCCGGGGCCTTCCCCGTGGCGACCGCCTTGGCCGCGATTTGCTGTGCCCGTTCGTAGTCTCCGGTCAGGTCTTTGGCTTTCTGCTCGGCCCGTTTCGCTTCAATTTGGTGTCCGCTTTGCTTCAGGGCCTGCGCCAGTATGAGGTAGCCGACGTCAAAGGGATGGATGGTGATCGCCCGGTAGTAGTCATGGATCGCCGAGTTGAGGTCGCCCATCTGCTGCGATACCAATCCCAGGTCCATCCAGGCTTCAAAGTTGTCGGATTTCAACGCCAGACCCGCCTGGAGGCTGTCGCGGGCCTCAGCCATCTCGCCCAGGTCGCGATAAGCGCGACCCATGTTGGCGTAAGCCATCCCCATCAGGGTATGACTCTGGTAATAAGAGCGCTGCGACTGGGCAATTACCTGCTGGTACTGGGCGATTGCCTCGCGAAGCTTGCCGTCCCGCTGATTATGCAGCGCCAGGAAAATGAGGGTCCTCGGAAAGGTGGGATAAATCTCCGCAGCCCGCAAAATGTGGGTTTGGGCCTCGTCGAGCCGTCCCGCTTTTTGTAGGTCCTCGGCCAAATTGTCCTCCCCTATGTAATTTTCGTGGGTAATTTGCGTGGTGTGTGTCCACAAGGCGATGTCGTCGCGCCAGTAGCCGATCTGACGATGGGTGAACCCGGCCAGCACCAGCAGCACCGCGCAACTGCAAGCCACCAGATACGCGCGAGGGAAACGCCATTGCTGCGCTTCGTCCGCCACTCCCCAGCACAGCATGATGAACAGGCCGATGAAGGAGAGATAGGCGTAGCGGTCGGCCATAGCTTGCCAGCCCACTTGCACCAAGCCGATCATCGGTACCAGCGTGCCGAGAAACCAAAGCCATCCAACCAGTAGATAGCGGCGCTGCCGGGCCCAAACCACCCAGGCAGTAATGGCGATGAGGAGCAGCAGCGCTAAGCCAGTTTGCCACGCCGGCAGCGACGTTCGGGGAACCGGATAGAGTAACGCCAGATGCGAAGGCCAGAATGCCTTCCCGATATAGCGTACATAGCTAACGGCGGCATTTTCCAGGCGCAGCGAGAGCGCCGGTTCAGGATTGTAGCCACCACCTGTCCTTTGCGCCCACACGGTGACCACGGCGCAACCGGCGCTGAGCGCCAGCAGTGGAATTTTCTCCAGCAGCAGCCAGCCAAAACTTCGGGCAGGAGGGCGATGCACGTCGTCCACCGATGCCGGCTTGCCGGCAAACACTCTCTCCAGCGGCCAGTAGTCCCAAAGCAGCAAAATAAACGGCAGCGTGACCACCTGTGCCTTGGACATCAGTCCCAGCGCGAACAGGAACGCAACCGCCAGGTAGCGGTACCATCGCGGCTTGCGCGCGTACCAGCCCCAGGCGCCCAATGCCAGCAAAAAGAACATCATGCTCAGCAGGTTTTTACGCTCGGCAATCCAGGCCACGCTCTCGGTGTTGATGGGATGCAGTGCGAACAGCGCGGCCACCATCAAGCTCGGCCCGGCACGGCCGGTGGCTTGCAGCAGCACCCAGAATAGAAGTGCGACGTTCACCAGGTGCAGCAGCAGGTTAACGTCGTGATGTAGGCCGGCATGGTCCTGGAACAGCCGGTAGTCGAGCATGTGCGAGTACCAGGTGACCGGAAGCCAGTTGCCCGTCTCGTTACTGGTCATCGCCCACTTGAACGCCCACCTTAGGTTGCCGCGATGGAGGCCATTCTTCACATGGTCGTTGTCGGTCACATAAGCGCCGTCATCGTAGGCGGAAAACGGGTGATGGTGCATGGGAGCGTAAACCCCGGCCGTCACCACGACCAGGAGCAGCGCAACCACGATGGGGTGCTTCCACAGAGGCGTAGCTCGAACCCTTCCGCGCGGTGAGTCGGGGATTTTCTCGGCAACCAACGGCGCGGCTGCCAACGAGATTCCCTGGCGAGGATCCATTGACCCTTCGGCCATCGTGGAATCTGTTGGCTGCGCTGGCTGACCACAGGGACCAGGATCTACAAAGAAGAGCACCGCAGAATTCTATAACGGTGACTTCTGGTTTTGCCGCAGACGACAAAGACGGCGCCGTTTGAGCACCGTCCCTAAACCCTCAGGTTGCCGTGACTCCTAGTCGCCGCTGTAGGCGACGGCCACGGCTTCCGCTTCTGCCGGAGCCTGCGGATTCACAATTGGCTTGATGCGCGCCGAGCCCAGCTTAGGAAGCTTCACGTCCCAAATAAGCCCAAGCCACTGTAGCGTCTTGATGCCGTACCAGTTCAGGTCGAACTCATACCAGGCCAGCCCGTGCCGCGCCGACTGCGGATGGGCGTGATGATTATTGTGCCAGCCTTCGCCAAAGCTGAGGTACGCCACCCACCACAGGTTTCGCGAGTCGTCATCGGTGGCGAAGCGCTTGGAGCCCCACATGTGGGTCGCCGAATTCACAAACCAGGTGGAGTGCAGCAGGATTACGGTGCGCAGGAAAATTCCCCACATCATCACGGACCATCCGCCGAAGGCCAGCAGGATGATGCCGAGCGTGGTAATGGGCACCCAGTGATATTCGCTGATCCAGAGATGGAACTTGTCTTTGCGGAGATCGGGAACGTAGGCCAGCAGTTCGGTGCTCTTGTTGTGGAAGGTCTTGCCGGTGAGGATCCAGCCCATGTGGGCCCAGAAGCCGCCGTCGCGCGGCGAGTGCGGATCGCCAGGCTTGTCGGTGATCTGGTGATGAACGCGATGGGTCGCGACCCAGAAGATCGGCCCGCCCTCAAGCGCCAGCGTGGCGCAAACGGTCAGGAAGTATTCCAGCCACTTGGGGCATTTGTAGCCACGATGCGTCAGCAGGCGATGATAGCCCATGCCAATGCCGAGGCTGCCCGCCACCCAGTACAAGAACAGCCCGACAAACAGCGCCTTCCAACTGAACATAAAGAGCGCGACGATTGCGCCCAGATGAAAGGCCACCATAAAGGATGTAGTAAGCCAGTTGATGCCGGTATCTTTTTGTTTCTCGCTCTGAGTCATGAACTCCCCTAAGTTGTGTGTGCCATCCTGCGCTCGCGTGTGCGCGGAGAACTAAGTCCAGACTAACAACTCAGGCGAGTTTCGTTTGTAATAGTTTTGTCAGCAGGATTTGTGATGTGGACAGCCCAATGGATGGACCTTGCAGTTGCACCTGAGGTGCTCAATTACGTGGGTAGAGCCGCCCTTCAGGCGGCGCACTCCTATTCAACTTACCGGCCCTGCGATCCTTTCCAATGATCGCATGGCCGCTAACTTCTTCTTTCCACCTGCGACGCGGCGCTGAAGAGGCTGTTAGAAAACTGTGCCGTCCCTACGGGACTCGAGTGAAACTTCCCACTTATCCAGCACTCCGCCTTCGGCTGCGTGCTGGGCTACGTTATGCTGTGCCTTGGGCACTTGTTTTTCGCGCGGTTTGTTCCACCACTGCAACCTGGAACTGAGTTTTGTAACAGCCTCTGAAGCGCCGCTCTACCTGTATGGAGACACAACTACTGCGTCTGATTGCTGCCCTCGCCCCAGGCGAAGCTCACGCCTACGGCACAGCCTTTGCCAGACGCACTGATGTTTGCAACCCCCGACTCCTGTCCCGGAGGCTTGGTGCCAATCATCCCCTGCCAGGTTCCGTCGGCAGCCGCTGTTGGACTGTGGGTGGAGTTCTCGGTTCCCAAATTTATTTTGACGGTCAACAGTTCATATGGAGTAAACCCGCTGGCGCGAACGGCTACAACCTCGGCCAGTGCCGACTGGCGGACCACCGACAGCTTGCAATTCTTGTCGGTAGCTTCGATGGGAAACGGCACGGCCTCGGCGAAGCCGGCGATTCTGCCATCGGTGGAGACCACGGCGAAGCGCTTGGGCTCGCCCAGCACCGCCGTCGTCTTGATGTTGATGGGATCGTCCGCTCCTTGACCTGAACAAGAACCTGGCTTGCCGGAACACACCAGCACGCCAGGCTGGTCAAAGCTGACGCCGGCGATGGCTCTCTCCGGCTTCTTGCCGGGGATCCAATACCACAAGTCGTATTTCTTATCGGAAGGAAACCCTTTGCCGAGGAGGTTGTACATCAGCACCGTCCCTGAAGAGGTGTGTTCGCGTGGCCCTTCGCGCGCGCTCAGCTCGACTCCAGGACTGTTCTTGCCCCACTTGCTCTCGTCGAATTGCTGGGCCGCCAGCGGCAAAGCCAGCAGACAGCAGACCATGCTTACCATCGTCAAACAGCTTCGTTCCGTCAATTTTTCCCTTTCGCGGATGGCTCCGGCAGCGACATATGGTAGAAGAGAACGTCGCGCGCCTTCTGGATCACGCTGGCGTCATAGCCTTCCATGATCAGCAGGTCATTGTCGTGCCGCTCGATGAGGAACGGGCCCTCACTGGTTGAGCCCGACATCGTCGTGCAGTCGAGCAGGCGGCTCGTGCCGCTTGCGGCGGGGCAGGTTTTCGTCCATTCCACTTTTTCCTGGTAGCGTTTCGGCAAGTAATACGCGTACAGCTTGGCGAAGTCGTACGCCGCCTCCGTCGCATCCCAGCGCGTGAAGAACAGCATCGCGATCTGGTCCTTCGGCGTATCCTTCGCATGGGCCGCAAAATAGTAGCCGCCGCGCCAGTGGCGATAGTAGTTTGGCGCATCGCTCGCGCCGTACTGCTTGGCCAGCAGATAAATATCGAACTCGCCCATGCTGCCGAAGTCGAAACGCTGGTAGTTCGGCGCCACCATCTGATTGAGATCGGGAATGGTGAGCGGCGCCACCACCTGCTGCAACAGATAGGTTTCCGGCTGCATGATCTGGCGGGTATCGACCGGCGGATTTTCCAGCAAGCCGGCGAAAGCCGCTTCTTTGCCCTTGTTGGCCATGACAGTGCGAACGAAATCCAAGCCAAAGGTATAAGGCATGAGCAGCGATTCCTTCAGGAACATCGGCGCCTGGGCAAATACCGGCGAATCCTTATTGTCGGCCATGCCGGACTGCATGGCGGCGACCACTCCCGGAGCGGTCAGCAGGTTCTTGCCCAGCGGCGCCAGCATGTAGTCGAACATCACGGCCATGCCCTGTCCTTCGGTCACACACTGCCGGGCAGCCTGCGCTTCCTCCACCGAATACTCCTGCGGATCGGGTAGCGGCGTCGCATCATCCTTCGCGCCCGCCAGCTCCCACTTCTCCACGCCCACCTTCTGGTCTTGCAGGGCGTGGGTCAACTCGTGCGCCAGGATCGGCTTCTGCGCGTCCGGCTGCACCCAGTCCAGCAAGTTGACGCTCTTGGTCTCGGGATCGTAGTACGCCGCAACCTGCTCCGCCATCAGGCGCAGAAACTCGGCATGCAGGTCGTAGTCCCGCGGAAGCAGTCCGAACTTCTGCAACACC
>JBEKQY010000121.1:0-11027 GCA_049519235.1 Candidatus Korobacteraceae bacterium
GCTCGCCTCTATACAAGATGCGGCCAGCTCTCCCGCCTTCTTCATCCAATCCTCGCCCTTAGCACAGGGAACCGCCTGGCGCTCACGGCTCTCATGTTTACCATTCGGTAATCTGTGTTTTTTCCTTGCCAGGGCATATTTCTGCTTCCCAAGGCGGACAGGTTCGGACTATACTCGCCTCCGCTCCTCGCTCCCGGGGGTAAGCTTTGGCCAATGCGGCCCTGCTGAGGGCTGCTTGCGACGGCCACCGGGTTGCGGACATCTTGGCTCCAGCTTCACGCTCGCCGGGCGCGAAATGGGGTGAAAGATACGGGGTCCCTTGACAAGTCCGGCTTTGGACTTTCCGGGGTGGTAGACAAGGGAGTTCGCCCTCTGCGGCGATGTTGTTGCGTCCTTCAGTCCACGCCTACAGGAGGCACTATGGCAACCATCCGCGACCTCATCAGTAATCGCACCATTCACTATGTGCAGCCCAGCCAGACGGTGTTTGAGGCCGCCAGTTACATGGTGGACTGCAACGTCGGCGCCGTGCCGGTGCTGGACGATACCAAGCTGGTCGGCATCTTCTCCGAGCGCGATATTATGCGCCGCGTAGTCACCGAGGGACGCGACCCGCTTACCACGCGCATCGCCGAAGTCATGAGCACGGAGGTGCATTCAGTGCCCCTGAGCTCCAACTCCGAAGAAGCCATGTGCTTGATGCAGAGCCTCGGTGTGCGCCATCTGCCGGTGTGTGACGGCCACACTCTGGTCGGCTTTCTGTCGCTGCGCGATCTGCTGCGTTGCCACCTCGACGAGAAGTCGGGCGAAGCGGAGGCGATGCGGGCTTACATCCAGACTTCGAGTTAGGGCGCCGATCGTCGTCCCGTTATGGGACGGGGATGCGTGACACACTACCATTGTGGTACTTGTGGTCCGCTAAGCGGTGCTAGACTGCCGTTAGCACATGACTCTGACTGAAGTCATTAGCGATCTCCGCAAGATTGTTGGACGCGACGCGGTTCTCGACCGTCCTGAAGACGTGATGTTGTATGAGTACGACGCGGGGGTCCGGAAGAGCACTCCTGGCGCCGTCGTCTTTCCGCAAAGCACACAGCAAGTTTCTGCGATCATGCGCCTCGCCTCAGCGAACCGCATTCCTGTGGTCGGTCGCGGCGCAGGTACCGGGTTGAGCGGCGGCGCCATTTCCCAGGCGGGCGGACTTGTCATCGCGTTTTCGCGCATGAACCGCATCCTGGAAGTCGATGTGGAGAACGCGCGCGCCGTGGTGCAGCCGGGCGTCGTCAACCTGCAACTGTCGGAACACGTTTCGCATCTGGGGCTGTATTTCGCCCCCGATCCTTCCAGCCAGAAAGCTTGTACCATCGGCGGCAACGTTGCGGAGAATTCCGGCGGGCCGCACACCTTGCTGCACGGTGTCACCGTCAATCATGTGACTGGCGTGGAAGTGGTGCTGCCCAGCGGCGAGGTCGTACAGTTCGGCGGCAAGGCTGCCGAATCCTTCGGCTACGATATGACGGGATTCTTCGTCGGCTCGGAGGGAACGGTTGGCATCACCACGGCGATCGCGGTGAAGCTGATGCGCAAAGCGGAGCATGTGGCGACACTGCTGGCCATCTTCGAGTCGGTCGACGACGCCGCGCGCACCGTTTCGGCGATCACTGCCGTCGGCATTACGCCGGCGGCGCTGGAGATGCTCGATGGCTGGACGCTGCGCACCATCGAAGCTTACTGCCATGCAGGATACCCGCTCGATGCGGGCGCGGTATTGCTGATCGAACTGGAGGGCCTGCGCGAAGCGGTGGAAGAGGATGCGGTTGCGGTAGCCGAAGTGTGCTTGCATCAGAAGGCGCGCGAGGTCCGCCGGGCGAAGAATGAAGAGGAACGCGCTTTGTTGTGGAAAGGGCGCAAGACGGCGTTCGGCGCCTTGGGTCGTGTCAGCCCCTCCTATTACACACAGGATGGCGTGGTGCCGCGCAGCAAGATTCCCGGCGTGCTGGAGCACATTGGCAACGTCAGCAAGAAGTACGACCTCATCATCGGCAACGTCTTTCATGCCGGCGACGGCAATCTCCATCCCCTCATCCTTTTCGACATGCGCGATGCCGATCAGTTCCAGCGTACCCTCGCCGCCAGTCACGACATCCTTCAGTACTGCATTGATGTCGGCGGCTCCATCACCGGCGAACACGGTGTCGGCATGGAAAAGCGTGACATGATGTGCCGGTTATTCACCGACGAAGAGCTGGACGTGATGATCAGCCTGCGCAACGCTTTCAACGGCGATGAAGTTTTGAATCCGGAGAAGATGCTGCCCATGCCGCGCATGTGCCGCGAGATCTTGGGCGCGTCGCAGAACGCCGTGCTGGCGCGGGAGGGCATGTGAGCACCGTGACCACGCCTGTGCGCTTCACTGCGGAGCTGCGGGACATTTGCGGCGCACAGCATGTCATCGAAGATCCGGCCAGGCTGGAACGCGCGCAGGTTCTGGGCGTAGCTCCCGGCGTGGCTGTCGAACCGGCTTCCACAGAGGAAATTGCGGCGATCTTACATTTTGCCAATGAGCACGGGCTGAGCGTCGTCCCTGCCGGCGGATTCACTCAACAGCAGACGGGCAACGTTCCCTCCCATATCGATGTGCTGCTGTACACCTCGCGACTCACTGAGGTGGAGCATTACGATCCCGGCGATCTCACCATCGGCATCGGCGCCGGTTGCACGATTGCGCACCTGTCGTCCAAGGTCGGCGCGGACGGATTGCTGTTCGCCGGAGATGCGCCGCTTCCAGAGCGGGCCACGGTCGGCGGATTGCTGGCCACCGGCATGACTGGACCGCTGCGCCATGGCTACGGCGGGCTGCGCGATTACTGCATCGGAATAAAGTTCGTGAGCGGCGATGGCCGCAAGGGCAAGGGCGGCGGCCGCGTGGTGAAGAACGTCGCCGGCTTCGACATGATGAAGCTGCTCATCGGCAGCAGGGGAACGCTGGGTATCATCACCGGCGCCAGCTTCAAACTGTTTCCCGCGCCGCGCCGGACAAGCACCTTTGTTGCCGGATTTGCCACCGTAGCGGAGGCGATCCAGTATCGCAATGCCGTACTGCGCTCGCCGCTTTCGCCGATGTGCCTGGAGCTGGTGTCGCCCCAAGCGGGCGCGCTGTTGCCCGGCGGGGGACGATCCGGAAAAGTTTGGTCGATCTACATTCGCGCCGCCGGAAGTGACGCAGTGTTAGGTCGCTATCGGACGGAGCTGGGAGCCGCGATCGCGCTTGAGATCGACGGCCACAATGAGTATGAAGTGTGGCGTGCGATCGAGGATTTCTCGCACACTCTGCCTGAGCGCTATCCGGATTCGGTGCTCATCTCGCTGTCGCTTCCGCTGGCTGATGTGCAGCCCGTGCTGAACGAACTGGAGTCGGTCGCGGCATCGAGAAGCCTGACGTTGGCAGCTATTGGCACGGTGGGAGTTGGCCGTCTGCTGGCAGGACTGTGGCCGGCAACAGGTTCGAAGGCAAACCTGGTTGCCGCTGTTTCCGCCTTCCACGACCGGCTGTCCCACGATGCCAGTGCGGCCGTCCTGCACTGCCCCAACGAAATGCGTCCTCAAGCCGCGGCCTGGGAGAAGACGCCGACCCATTTCGACAGCATGCGCGCGATCAAACGGGCGATGGATCCGAAAGACATTTTGAATCGCGGGAGGTTCCTCTTCTGAGCTTTGCCACTCCCATCGTCGAGAATCCTGTTTCCAACTTCACGCCCGGCGAGAAGCCCAGTTGGGACCTGTATTCCAAGTGCGTGCACTGCGGCCTGTGTCTGGACAATTGCCCCACCTATCGCGCGCTGGGCACGGAGATGGATTCGCCGCGCGGCCGCATCTACCAGATGCTGCAGGTTGACGAGGGCCGGCTGGCGCTGGCCGATCCTTTCGTTACCCACATTGACCGCTGTCTCGGCTGCCTGAATTGCCAGACCGCGTGTCCCTCCGGCGTGCAGTACGGACATCTGCTGGAGAAAACGCGCGCGCAGATCGAGCAGCACTATGAGCGGCCCTGGCTGCAGCGGAAAGTTCGCGCGCATTTCTATCAGAGCGTGCTGCCTTCGTTCGGCAAGCTGTCATTCAATGCAAAGTTGCTGCGCTTCTATCAACGTTCGGGACTGCAGAGCCTGGCGCGTTCCACCGGCCTGCTTAAGGCCCTCGGAGTCGCCGAACTCGATGCGCTGTCACCGCGGATCGAGAGCGACTTTTCCTTTCGCGATCTGGGCAAAGTGTTTCCGGCGGAGGGCGAGCGCCGCGGGCGCGTCGCGCTGCTCATCGGCTGCATCAGTAGTGTGGCCTTTGCCGAATTGAATCGCGCCACCATTCGCGTGCTCACCAAGAACGGCATTGAGGTTTGCATACCCAAGGCACAGAGCTGTTGCGGCGCATTGCACGCCCATGCCGGCTATCTCGATCTGGCGCGAGAGCAGGCGCGCAAGAACATCGATGCCATGCTCGGCCCCGACGTCGATGCCATCGTCAACAACGCCGCCGGTTGCGGCGCGACCATGAAAGAGTATGCCGTGCTGCTGGAGCACGATGCGAAGTACGCCGCGCGGGCGCAGGAGTTCGTCGCCAAGGTTCGCGATATAACCGAGTACCTGGCTGAAGTCGGCTTGCGCGAGCCAAAGCGCAAACTCAAGACCCGCGTCACCTATTCCGACCCGTGTCACCTGGCGCATGCCCAGGGCATTCGCAAGCAGCCGCGCGCGCTGCTCAAAGCCATCGGCGCTGAGGTGGTCGAGATGCCCCGCGCCGATACTTGTTGCGGCAGCGCCGGCGTCTACAACGTGGTGCAGAACGAAATCTCGATGAAGATCCTCGACGAGAAGATGGATTTCGTCGCCATGGTGGAACCGGAGATCATTGCCACTGCGAATGTCGGCTGCATGTTACAGCTCTTGGCCGGGACCAAGCGTAAAGGCCTGCACGCCGAAGTGAAGCACGTGATCGAGTTGTTGGACCGCGCCTACTGAGTACCTTCGAAAAAAGCCGCAAATTGTAGGACCGTGAACATCAGCCTCGGTCCTTTTTTCATGCTGGCTGTGACACGACACCGTCATGCTGGCCCGTCATCCACAGCTATCACACCCCGGAGTGGCAGCGGTCACTGACAGAACACCGCCGCAGAATGCTAGATAACTCTTGGGAGGACTTTCTTGGTCTTTTTCCCACCGGGCCCGATTGCGCCCACACGGCGAGAATTTTAAGACCTCCTAGCTTCTCCCACGCATTCGCGCGTGCCCGTTTCGGTGGTGTCCCGAATCGCAAGCGAGGACGCCCCATTTCTCTTACCTCGACTTTCTTTTCAAACCTCTGGCGAGGAGGACAATCCAATGCACCACAAAGAGCAATTTCCCGAGTCACCGTTCCGCACAATCTCCCTGGCGGTCGTCGCTACGCTGGTGATGGCAGTGGCCATCGTTCCCGCCTGGGCACAGAATTCGGTTCCACCGACGGCGGTGCAGGCGGCGAAGATGCCGCAGTTCGCGTCGCGGCTGGCCCATTCAGCCAAGCAGCCGGCATCATACAATTCTTCCGTTCTTGCACGCGCAAGGGCTTATTTCCGCCCGCTGCAACCCAATGATATTTACGACAACGGCCCCATCAACGGCACCACCGACGCCTGGACGATCAACTTCGGATTCGTTGTGAGCGACAGCTTCGCCATAGCCAACAACAACACTACTGTCACGGGTATGAGTTTCGGGGCATGGCTATTGGAGGGCGACACGCTGAACTCGGCGGAACTGTCCATCACCTCCGGAATAAACGGCGGCACCAGCTACTTTGACCAAACCGTGAACTTCACGCAGAGCAATTGCAGCCTCAATCAGTATGGCTACAACATCTGCACCGAGACCGCGGCCTTCAATGGCCCGACTCTGAATGCCGGCAACTACTGGGTGAACCTGCAGAACGCCTCCACAGCCGATGGCGAGCCGATTTACTGGGACGAGAACAGTGGAGTCGGGTGCCAGTCGCCCGGCTGTCCGTCGCAAGCGGACGAGAGCTCAGTGGGCACGATTCCTTCGGAAGCGTTCACTATTCTCGGAAGCGCCACCACCACGTATCCGCCTCCCACGTGCTTCAACGGCGGTGTCGAGGTTCTCCATAACTTCACCTCCCAGGAGGGAGGAGGAGAGGGAGACATGGGTGATGGCGTCACAATTGACAATGCCGGCAACCTCTATGGAATAACCAATTCGGGCGGTAACAATAGCGCCGGTCTGGCGTACAAGCTGGATCGTTGGGCCGACTGGACGCTTGATTCTCTCTATAGTTTCGCCGGAGGTTACAGCGGGCGCAGCCCAAACGGAGTCATCGTAGGCCCGAACGGGACGCTTTATGGCGGTGCGCTGGGGGGTAACCAGAGCTATGGGCTGGTTTTCAACCTGACGCCTTCGCCGACCGCCTGCCTCAGCGCCCCGTGTAGTTGGAACGAGAACATACTTTATCAATTTACCGGAAACACCGACGCGGAGGCCGGCACTGTCTCTGCCTTCGACGCGGCAGGCAACCTATACGGGATATCATCTTATGGCGGAGCCTACGGGTACGGTGCTGTGTTTGAGCTTACCCCCTCGTCGGCAGGCTGGACAGAGCAGATCCTTTACAGCTTCACCGGAGCAAGCGATGGAGCGTACACCAGCAGCTTGCTTGTAGGCCAGGACGGAAATCTGTACGGAACCGCCTCCGGTGGCGGCGCCTACGGCTCAGGAGTAGTTTTCCAGCTAACGCCGTCGGGAAATGGTTGGACCGAGAGCGTCCTCTACAGTTTTCAGGGGACGGGAATCGACGGCCAGGAACCCAGCTACTTGGGCCAGGACGGGGCCGGCAATCTTTACGGCATTGCTTTTTGGTACTACGACGGCTCGGATGCCCCGATTTTCACGCTACAGAAGTCGGGTGGCGGCTGGGTTTTCAGTGAGTACCTGATCCACCACAACTATAGCGACATCGAAATGGCGGGCAATCTCATTGTCGATGCGGCCGGGAACCTCTACGGCACGGAAGGAGGCGGCCAGGGTTGCAGCGGCGGCAAGTGTAATGGAACTCCAGATCAGAATTATGTGTTTGCTGACATCTTCCAAGCGTCGTATGGCAGCGGTGGCTGGCAATACCGGGACGTAGTTTATTTCAACTATCAGTATTTCAATGCCGGCGGCCCTTTGGCGCTGGATGCACAGGGCAACCTCTACGGTGCGACTTGGGCCTGTGGAACGAACAACCTGGGGACAATCTGGGAGCTCTTGCCTTAGCCCGGTGATCGGTCAAATGCCGGAGTAATCTCGCGTTTTCCCCGTGCTGGGGCGCGTGATTGCTCCGGCATTCCGGAACAGCAGCGTCAGCAAAACATTGTAGGGCGGTACGCAGGGCGATTGCGAGGGATCCGCTTTTCGAATCTTTCCAGCGGCCTGCTAGGGGATCGAGAACAGCTTCCAACCATCGGCCTCGAGATTGAAAATGAAATCGATCAGCTTGCCGTTGGAACAGCGATCATTCTTGATCTGCGCGACCAGCACTGCCTGCCGCACGCCGTTGCGTGTCACCTCGCTGGCGGCCGTGCGCACCTTTTCCGAATGCGTAAGCAGCTCGCGATAGGAGCAGGCGCGGGCGCTGTTGTCCAGATGGATGGGCGCGTCAATGCAGGAGGAATCGAGGAGCCGGCAATAGAGTCCGCGATGAGCCAGGAATTGCTGCTCGATTTTCGTGCGACTGGCAGGTTGCGCCTGCGGCCCTAAATCCACGCCGCGTTCCGGGACATAGGACAAAATCTTCCTGGTGTCGCCCGCGCGAATCGCGGCGAAAAAGTCTCGCGCCAGCGCGTTGGGCGTGACCGAACTTTCTGACTTGCCTGAAGCAGGCACAGACTGTGCCGCAATCGCTCGGCAACCGCCATAGAGAATGCCCGCTCCTAACGCACAGCAGAACAGCAAGCGATGGGCCCCGACGGCCTTCATCCTCGCCGGCCCGCCTTCTTGCGCGTCTTACCAATAAGATTCGCCTTCTTGGTCTTACTTGTAGGATTGTTCTTCCTAATCTTACTGGTAAGATTTTCTTCTTGCGCCGCCGGTTTCCCGCCACCCTTTAGTTCCTGCTGGCGTTTCTTGGGCAGCCGCTCCCACACCAGTTGGTAGGCCTCGGCGATCAGCTCGCGCAGCTCTGCGTCCAGCAGGGTATTGAGCTGTTCCAGGCTGACCCACTGCGCGCGCGCCAGGTAGGGCGCGGGTCGAACCCCGGGTCGCTGGCACAGCTCGGCAAACTTCTCGGCGCTGCACTTGAGCGACAAGCGCACCGGCGCGGGCTCCAGCGGCATCACCAGAAACAACTTGCCGTCCACCTTAAAGCACAGGTCGCATCCCCATTGCAGATTTTCCGTGGTGTGAGGAAATTGCAGGCAGTAACGCCGAATTGCTTCAATGTCCATTGGCCCTGGGCTCCCTGACGCCGAATCTTCCCGCCCCTCGCTATTCCGGGGTAGGAGAAAAGTGGTTTCTCAGCGCGAGCCGCGAGCCGTGCGTTCAGGGAGCGGAAGGTTCGTTATTGAACGGCGATGATCGCAGGCAGCTCACCAGCAGTTTACTGTAGACGTCTGCGAAGTGGGAAGGCCGTGTGTTAGCTTTTGACATGACGTCCGCTGAACCCAGGCTGTCGCTGGAAGGGAAAATCGCGCTCATCACGGGAGGCTCGCGCGGAATCGGCGCGGCCACGGTGCGGCTGTTCGTCGGGGCCGGCGCCTGCGTTGCATTCAGTTATCTGCGCGCGAAAGCGGAGGCCGAGCGGCTGGTGCAGGAATGCGGCGGCGATCGCTGTCACGCTGTGCAGGCGGATCTCACCGGCACAGCCGGAGCCGAGGCGCTGGTGCGAGCCGCAGTCGAGCGCTTCGCAGCACTGGATGCGTTAGTCGTCAATCATGGCATCTGGCCCGCCGACGACACCACCATCGATCAGATGAGCGATGAGCAGTGGCATACCACCGTCGCCACCAACCTGGACAGCAGCTTCGCTCTGATCAAACATTGCGTGGCCCGGATGAGGCTACAAGGACATGGCGGGAATATCGTGCTGGTCAGCTCCACCGCCGGCCAGCGCGGCGAAGCCGGCCACTGCGATTATGCCGCGACCAAAGGCGCGCTGATCAGCATGACCAAGGGACTTTCCACCGAGCTCGCGCCCTGCGGCATCCGCGTCAATTGCGTCGCTCCCGGCTGGGTCCAAACCGATATGACCGCCGGCACGCTCAGCGACCCTGAAAGCCGCAAGAAGGTCTTCGCCACGATTCCCACCGGACGCGTGGCCACGCCCGAGGAGATCGCCGCCCCCATCCTGTTCCTCTGCACCAGCCACGCGGGCTTCATCACCGGGGAAGTTTTGAACGTGAATGGTGGAGCGGTCTTGGCAGGCTAGTACGGCCTGCCGCAAGTTCGGGGACAAACTCGGCGCTGATTTGAAGGGGCACGGATTGAATCGGTGCTTACCCTGTTCCTGGAGCGAATTCTTTAGCGTTCCACCGCCAGGCCTACGGCGTTGCCGCCGCCCAGGCAGAGGGCTGCGATCCCCTTGTGCACGTCGCGGCGAATCATCTCATAGAGCAATGTGGTGAGAATTCGCGCGCCGCTGGCCCCGATGGGATGCCCCAGCGCAACCGCGCCGCCGTTCACATTGACTTTGTTGAGGTCGAGTCCCAACTCGCGAGTGACGCCGATGGCGGCAACCGAAAACGCCTCGTTGAGCTCGTAGAGATCGACGTCCTCGTTCTTCCATCCTGTTTTTTTCCAAAGCTGCCGCACCGCATCGACCGGCGCCATCATGACCCACTCGGGAGCGATACCGCTGGTGGCCTGCGCCACGATCCGGGCCATCGGCTTCAGTCCAAGCTCTTTGGCCTTCGCCGCCGACATCACCACCAGCGCCGCGGCTCCGTCGTTCACGCCCGGCGCGTTGCCGGCAGTGACGGTTCCGTCCTTCTTGAAAGCGGCCTTGAGACTCCGCAGAACGTCGATCGTCGTGTCCTCACGCGGCGATTCATCCTTGCTGAACAGCACCGGCGGCGCGCCTTTCTTCTTCGACGGCAGCTCAACGGGAATGATCTGGTCTTTGAAGCGGCACTCGTTGATGGCGCTCAGCGCCTTGCGATGCGAGTTCAGGGCGTACTGGTCCTGCTCCTCGCGTGTGATCTTGTATTTGTCGGCAACGTTCTCGCCGGTGTTGCCCATGTGATAGTCGTTGTAAACGTCCCACAGACCGTCGTGGACCATGGAGTCGAGGACTTTCTGATCGCCCAGGCGGAAACCTTTGCGCGCATTCTGCAAGAGATACGGCGCGTTGGTCATGCTCTCCATGCCGCCGCCAACAACAATCTGCGAGTTGCCGGTCTGGATCGCCTGCTGGCCGAGAGCGACGGCTTTCAATCCTGAACCGCAAACTTTGTTGATGGTCATGGCGCTGACGCCGTCGGACAGTCCGCCGCCCAGCGCCGCCTGCCGCGCCGGATTCTGGCCGAGTCCCGCGGAAACAACGTTGCCCATGATGCACTCATCCACTGTCTTGGGATCAATGCCTGCGCGCTTCACCGCCTCCCTGACCACGATGGCGCCTAATTGCGGCGCGGTGAAATCTGATAGCGAGCCCTGGAATTTTCCGATTGCAGTTCGCACCGCCGATACGATGACAACATCTTCCATGAAGGCCATGACGTATAGCTCCTGAGTTAAAAGTGAGTACCGGCCATTATAAGATGGAGTGCCTTGCCAGACGCACAAATCCCGCTTGAAGCGCAAACTTCTGCTCCGCCGCGGCACCGGCTGCTGGCCCCGTGGTGGCACACGGCAATCCTGATCGCGGTACTGTTGATCGCTTCGGTGAACGGCACACGCGCCAGGCATCCGCTGGCCGCTGGCGGCAAATTGCCGCAGTATCTCTGGACGATGACGTGGGAGTGGCTTCTGGCCGGCTTCGTCTGGCTCGGCACTCGCAAGCGCATCCGG
>JBEKQY010000122.1:0-10928 GCA_049519235.1 Candidatus Korobacteraceae bacterium
GGCTCGGGTAGAGCGGCGCTTTAGCGCCGCGTCAACGGCACTACCTAGGGTAGGGTTTTCCGCCGACTGCGTCGCAGTCGGCGGAAAACCTGACGTTGACGGGACTGGCTGAACGCGGACCTGAAGAGCCTGCCCTGAGCTTGCCGAAGGGTCCGCTCTACCAGCGGAGGCCGACTGTTTAATCTGCTTGAATTTATCGCGGAACGGAACGTCGGCAATCGCGGGCAGGCTGCGGAACTCCGTCATGTCGGACAAGAAAAACGGCAGGTGACGAATGAAGCCGTCCTTCTTCAGCGGCTTCTGCGCCAGGGACGCGGTGCGCAGCATCGAGTGGAACAGCTTGCGATTGTTGACGACAGAAAAGATCGCTTTCTGCGCGAACGTCTGTCCCTTCTCGACAGCGAGCCGTCGCCGCAACTCCAGGATCAGTCCGGGGATGTCGATCTTGCCCGGACAAACTTGCGTGCAGTTGCCGCACTGGATGCACAGGCTCTGAATTTCGTCGGACGCCTTCAGCGCGTCGAACCACGCGGTAAGAATTGTTCCGATGCCGCCGGTATAGATCTTGCCGAAGACGTGGCCGCCCACCAGCCGAAACACCGGGCACACATTCAGGCACGACGCGCACCGAATACATTGCAGCGCCTGCTTGAACTTCGGGTCCTGCGACATCTCGGTGCGGCGGTTGTCCATCAGGATGATATGCAGTTGCTTGGGCGTGCCGTCGGTGTTGGGCACGGGCCCGCTGATGATCGAGACATAGCTGGTCAGCAATTGTGCCGTGGCACTGCGCGGCAGCGCGGTAAGCACGGGGACAACGTCGGCGAAGTCGGACATCAGCTTCTCGATGCCGACGATGGCAACGTGAATCTTCGGCAGCGTGGTGACCAGCCGCGCATTGCCTTCGTTGGTGATGATGACCAGGCTGCCGGTTTCGGCCACGGCGATGTTCGCGCCGGTGATGCCCATTTCAGCGCAGAGAAATTTGGTGCGCAGCTTGCCGCGCGCAAACTTCACCAGCTTCGGAATGTCGGGCGGCTGGCCTTGCTCTACTTTGTCGCTGAAGACGCCGGCAACCTCCTCCTTGGTCATGTGAATGGCGGGCATCACCATGTGCGACGGCCTCTGTCCCGCCAGTTGAACGATCCACTCACCCAGATCGGTCTCGCGAACTTCGATGCCGGCTTTTTCCAGGAAAGGGTTGAGGTGAATCTCTTCCGAGGCCATCGACTTCGACTTGACGATGGTCTTGACGCCGTTCTGCCGCGCGAGATCGAGGATGTACTCGCGGACTTTTGCAGGATCGTCAGTGCGAAATACCTTTGCCCCGCGCGCTTCGGCTTTCTGGGTGAATTTTTCCGCCAGTTCGTCCAAATGCGACGCGGCATATCCCTTGCGGTCGGCAATCTGCGTTCGCACGGCCTCAAAGTCGATGCCTTCGTAAGCCTTCTCGCGGCTGATGCGGTAAGCCTCGGAGAAGCGTCCAAGCGCGCCGGTCAGGGTCGGGTTGTGCACCGCAGTGTTGATCGAATCGCGAAATTCCTTGCGCATTAGTTCACCCCCGCCATGTCGTCGACGAAGACGATGATGAGTTTTTCCGGGCCGTGAACGCCGATGGTCAACACGCGCTCAATGTCGGCAGTGCGGCTGGGGCCGGTGATAAACGAGATGTAGTTGGTCTGCTCGGGACGAATTTTTCTGAAGACCGCTGGCATATCGGGCAATAGACGGTTCGTTCCGACAATCGCGATGTGAATGTTCGGCAACGTCGAGACCAGCCGGCGTTCCACCGGCGCCGCATCCTGGACAAGCGAGCCGGTGCTGGCCATGGCCCAATCCAGTTGGCTAATGCCGACTTTCGCTGCGGCAGCGCGCTCGCGCGTGACATCGAAGCTTAAGCCGGGAACGTGCTCGGCAAACCGCTGCTTATCGATGCCGCGAAGAAACGGACAATCGGCCCACACCGCGTAGGACTGTGGTGCGTCGGCTATGCCCACTGACTGAAGATACTGCAAGATGAACTCGAGGGCGTCAGTTCTTCGCGGGAAGCGGTGCACTTCTGCGCTCACCGCCTCCGCGCGTAGTTTGAAGGTGTCGAAGATGGCTGGCATGACGAACCTCCGCTATTCGCTTTTCGCCTTTCGCTCTTCGCCTTTCGCTCTTCGCCAGAAGTAGACGCAGATGCCGGGGTCTCTGGCGAAAAGCGAGTAGCGAATCGCGACTTCTCAGCATTACAGGAAGATAAACATCGCGCTGTGATATGAGTCGCCGCCAGTTGTGATCGGATCACAAGCGGGATGAATGTGGCGAAAGCTTCGAGCTCAAGTTTCGAGCCAGGCTGCCGGGCGGCAAACCTGAAACTCGAAACTTGAAACTCGAAACTGTCACTCACTTGACAGGCGGCACCGGGATCATCCCCGGAAAGACATATGCCTGGAGAAGGACGATCAACCCCATAATGCCTGCCAGTGCTATGGAGTGCCAGAAGACCTTGCGGAAGATCGGCCCCAGAGCATGGGAACGCTCGTAAGGATCATCGTAACAAGCGGCACAGGCGACCATGATGGACTGGGCGTCAATCATCTTACCCATAACCCCGCCGGTCGAGTTGCTTGCCGTGATGAGGATCTCATTCAAATGAAGCTGTTGCGCCGTAATCCGTTGCAGGCTACCGAACAGCGCATTGGAGGCGGTATCGGAGCCGGTCAGGAAGACACCCAGCCAGCCCAGGTAAGCGGAGAAGAACGGATACATCGGCCCCGCGCTGGTGAAGGCCAGTCCCAGGACCGCATCGGTGCCGGAGTAGCGGGTCAAATATCCTAAGCCCAGCACCTGGCCGATAACCAGGACGGGGACCTTCATGCGGCGAAGGGTGCTTGCCGTCGCTTGCCTCCACTGAGTGGCGCTTAGTTTCAGGACCAAACCGGTGAGGACAGCGGCAACAAAAACGCCGGTGCCGGCCGCCGACAGCCAGTTGATGCTGAACACCGCACCCTCCGGCTTGGCGTTCGCCGCAACTATGGGCGGCATGCGCTGCACCAGTTGATGAAGTGCGGGCATCTGCCAGGCGGGCAGCGAAAGGGTACCGACGAACTTCGAGCCCAGCAGCGTTGTGTTGATCTTGACGCCGGCAAAAAGAGCGTTTAGGTAAGCCTTCCAGCTTGGCATGCCCCACGCCGCACAGCAGGCAATCAAGATCGTCCACGGCGTCCAGGCATATGCGGTCTGGCCGACGGTGTAGCGGTAGGTCCATTCTTTGGCCGGCTGTACGGCCTGTCCCCCGCTGCCGACGGAGGATGCTTCGGTCGCTGCCTGCCGTTCGGACTTCAGCAGAAAACGCGTCTTCGGATGCCAGACAAAGCGCAGGAAGAGCGCGGTGCAGATCACCGAAAAGACGCCCGCCACCACGTCCGTCATCAGGTGGAACGCATGAGTCTGGGAGGCGAGAAACTGCATGACGGCGAAGGACGCTCCGGAGCAGAGAGTCGCCGGCCACACTTCCCAGGCATCTCTCCACTTGCCGCCCTCCATGAGCACAAACGTCGTCACCAGCCAGAAGGGGATGAGAATGGAGACAAAGGGGAGCTGCCGGCCAGCCATAGCGGAAAGGGTGAGCTGATCGAGGCCGCTCACCTGCGCCAATGTCACGATCGGAGTGCCGATGGCCCCGAAGGCAACCGGAGCCGTATTGGCCAGCAGGTTGAGCACGGCAGCCTCGAAGGGCGAGAAGCCCAGGCCTACCATCACCGCGCCCGCGATGGCCACCGGTGTCCCGAAGCCGGAGGTGCCCTCGATGATCGCCCCGAAGGAAAAGGCAATCAACAGTACCTGTAGGCGCCGGTCGAAAGAAATATGGATGATCGATTCCTTGACAATCTCGAACTTGCCCGTGATGACCGTCATGGTGTAGAGGAACATGGCCGCGAGGACGATCCAGATGATGCCCAGAAAGCCTGCTAGCGATCCATAGGCAAAGGCGGAGAATGCCGATTCAAAGGGCATGTGGAACGCCAGGCAAGTGACCAGAAAGGCGGCTATAACACCGTAGAAGGCGGCATAGGGTGCGCTGATGCCGAGATGGCGCGCGCCGTACTTATCGCGGTGCGGATGGATGGCGATGAAATACAGCAGCGTCAGGATCGGGATTGCCGCCACGATCGTGGAAAGAGCGACATTACCCAGAGGATTGTAATTCTGATGGTATATCTGTGCTGCATGACCATCGGTGGCGAACAGCGGACCTGCAAGAGGAACGAAACCCACTAATGCCAAGAACCTTCTCATTGACTCCTCCCTTTTCCTAGCACCTACATCAAACCCTCATTCACATTCATGACGGACCCGCAACGTGGAGCTGCGAAGGCTTTCCTCGATCTTTCTTTCTGGCAGCTTTCTTTTCCTTCGAGTGCAGTCAACTGGCAACACGTTATCTTTAGCTCACTATGCGACCGGACCGGACGCTTCTTCCGGAACCGGCGCTCCGTGCACCATCTTGCAACAGCTATGGGCCAAGGCAGGAACGCCCACGGTCCCCAGCAGACTGGGGAAAGGTGTTCACCGGGGCCTCCGACGCGCGGGCCCGTTTGCCGGTGGCCCGCTGGGCGGGTAGTTTCAGGCCAACCAGAGCAAGGAAGATTCGCAATTGTAGCCGGTCACCGTAATGCGGCGACAACACGAAAAGGTAGGCCGAACGGCAGCAAATAGGGAGTGACGCATGTCACAGTCACCTGTGATTGGCGACAGGTCGGCTCGCTGGCTGACGGCTGTGCGCCTTGGGCGATGATGTACGCGTCCGCTCGCGATGTCCCCGGTAGGGTTTTTCGTGGCCGGCAATGGCCGTGAACTGGCGGGCCCAGCCAATATCTCACGTCAACATCGTCAGCAGCATCACCACATCGCTCTTAGCGTAGACGGCGTGCGGCAGGTTGGCTTCCATAAGCACCCATGAGCCCCGGGAAAGTTCCTTTTCCCTACCGTCCAAAGTGACCCGAGCGTCGCCGCTCAGAATTTCAAGGATCGCCGGAACCGAGGCGGTGTGCTGCGAAAGCTCCTGTCCGCCGGAGAATCCGAAGAGCACGACCTTGACACGGTCGTCGCGGTGAAGGGTGCGGCTCAGCGTGCCATCCTTGGGGATTTCAAGCTCCTTCAGCAGGTTTTCGATTACGACGTAGTTGGGCATACGCTCCTCCGGGGCAGTCCGGCTGCGGTGAACATGATATCCGAGTACGGTTGCCCCCGGGTTTAAGGAATGCTGTCGTCCACAGGATACGGGTCCGGCTTGTGACGCAATCTTCGCCACATTTGCGGCACGAACTCGCTGAAAGCGTTGGAAAGCGCGCGGCCGCCAAAGCCTTCCGCAGTGCGAATCATGGCATGTTGCCAATCGGCTTCGCTCGGCACACGCCAGGTGTTGGAGAGAAAATTGTTGCCGAATTCAGCCACCAATCGCGCATAAGCCAGGTGCCGTTCCCCATCAGGTTGGTAAGCGCGAAAGGTGAGATCGAAGACGTTCTTCGCCCGAACTCCGAACCGCGCGTGCACCGTATGGAAATATCGCGGATCTTCGCCCCAGGCCGCTCCTAGGCCGGCTTCAATCGCGTTGCCCGTGGAAATTCCAGTCAAGCGCATGCCATAGCGTTGCGCGAACCCGTCCCAATGGGAACCGTATTCGTGAGGCTGGTTGAACGCAGTCCCTATGCCCGCCGTAAATAAGCCTCCTGTCAGGTCCTTCGGGCCTACGGTTGCTCGCTCAAACCATCTGAGCCTTTCGTCCCCCGTGATCGGGTGGTAATCGTTTGGACTCTTGGGGACGGCACGAATGTAGTGGTCGAAGCTGTATAGGTCTTTGGGCTGACTGCGGACCGGCGCGGCCTCCGTCGTCTGCGCGGCAGCCGACGCCAGCAGCACAAGCCCGCCGCAAGTAACCACCTTCAACAGGCGCAGTGCTGCGGCCAGAAGTCTCAACCTCATCTTCCCAAGCTCTCTTTTCAGCAATGATCATCGCCTCCCGGAGTTCGGAGGTCTCCACAGATAGATGCATTTCGGGCGGGGCGTGACTGACAGGCTGCTGAAAAGGTCGGTTATGTTCAGTTTTGAAAGGGCACACCTTTAGGTGTGCCGTCACCAGCCCTTTATTTTGTCATCCCGAGCCGACTTCAGTCGGCGAGGGATCTGCTTCTAGGGCTTTTTCAGCAGCTTCTGAAGCAATCGTAAAAACAAACGGTCAGTGGTACGGGTAAAAGATAAAGAACAGCAGCGACAGCGCGGTGAGTACCCAGAGGCCGGGTTTCAACTGGCTGGTCTTGCCGGCAACCAGCTTGCAGAGCGGATAGAGCACGAAGCCGGCACAGATGCCAATCGCGATATTGAAAGTAAACGCCATGAGGGAAACCACCGCGAACGCCGGTATCGATTCGGTATAGTCGGCGAAATCGATATGGGTGATCGGCGCCAGCATGAACAATCCCACGACGATCAGCGCCGGCCCGTACGCGACGGCGGGAATGGCAGCCACCAGCGGCGCAAAAAAGAGCGTAAGCAGAAAACAAGTTCCGGTGACCACGACGGTAAATCCGGTCCTTCCGCCCGCTTCGATTCCGGTGGCGGATTCCACGAAAGCACCCGAGGTCGTGGTGCCCAGGGCCGGAGCGACGCAGGTGGAGATCGCATCCACCAGCATCGGGCGCTCAATCTGCGGGAGGTGCCCGTCCTTATCTAGAAAGCCGGCCCGTGCGGACAAGCCGATCAGCGTTCCCATGGTATCGACGAACGCCATGATGAACATGGTGAGCACCACTGGGGAGGCTTGCCAAGTCAGGGCTCCGCGAAAGTCGAGCTTCCACAGGATGGGCGTGAGGCTGGGCGGCATGCTGACCAGCCCGTGGGGCGTCGCCGCAACTTTGCTAACGAATGCGACAATCGCAGTGATCACGATGCCCAGCAGGATGGCTCCCGGAACTTTGCGAATGATGAGGATGGCCAGCAGCACAATGCCGAAGATCGCCACCAGCGCCGGTGGCGAAGTCAGATGTCCAGCCTGCACCGGCGCGCGGGAGACACCCAACCTGACCAGGCCGCTTTCGTTCAGTCCAATGAACGTGAGGAAAAAGCCCATGCCCACTGCGAAGCTGAACCGCAACGATACGGGCACGCCTTCCACCACCCATCGCCGCAGGTGCAAGACCGTCATCAGAACAAACAGCACGCCGGCAATGAAAATCGCCGCCAGCGCCGCCTGCCAGCGGATTCCCAGCGCGCGGCAAACGGTATAGGCAATAAATGCGTTCTCGCCCATGTAGGGAGCGATGGCGAAAGGCCGGTTGGCGTAAAACGCCATGAAGTAGCACCCGAACGCCCCCACCAAAGCGGTCGCCACGAACGACGGGCCTTCCGGAATGCCTGCTGCCGAAAGGATCGCAGGATTCACCACCACGATGTACGACATCGTAGTGAACGTGGTCAGTCCGGCAATCAGCTCACGCAGCAGCGTGGTCTTGTGGACATCGAAGGCGAAGAACCTGTTAAGCCAGTTCAAGGGCCCTCCCGAGGAATCAAAGTAACTGGAATAGCCGCCGCTCATAATAGCAAGTGGGCCGTTTCGCGGTCTTCGCGTGGCACCCGAAGTTCTATTCCTCCTTCGCTGTGGCGACTGTCAGGAGGCTGCGTTAATGGCATGTTGAACTTCGGTTAATGGCATGTTGAGTCTACGGCCACAAAGTGCCAGTCACGTGACCCCCTCTTGGGTCGTATCGGTAACGTGCTTCTCAACCAGCGCAACAATCTGCACTTAGCCATGACAATGTCAAAGCTAAGTACGTGAAAACAATAGGCACAACATTGGCACCGAAAGTGCGACTACCGTGTTGATTTTAGCTCCAAGGTACCTCCGGAGGAGATATGCGACTGAAAACCCTGCTGGTCATCGTCGCCCTTGCAATCTGTGTTGCCAGTGCGCCGGCGACCTTCGCCCAGAACCTGCTAACCAACGGTAGCTTCGAAACTGGGGATTATACCGGTTGGACAGAGGGCGGCAACTTTGAATTTAGCCAAGTCGTAAGTGGTGCGTTTTACGACTACAGCGGTGCCCAGCAAGGCACCTATTACTCCACGATGGGGCCGGTCGGTAGCGACGGGACCCTCAGCCAGAGCTTCTCAGACCAAATGGGTCAGCAGTACCTCGTCGGCTTCTGGTTTGCTTCGGTGGGAGACGATCCCAGCGATTTTAGCGTCAAATGGGACAACACTACGCTGCTCAGCCTGACCAACCCCGACACGGGCGCGAACTGGACATACTACTCGTACTACGTAACGGGGACTGGCAACGATACCCTCTCGTTTGCTTTCCGTGACGATCCGGCCTACGTGGCTTTGGATAACGTTATAGTGAGCGCCACCATTCCCGAGCCAAGCAGCTTGATGCTGCTAGGTACGGGCGTGCTGGGCTTGGGCGGAATCGTTCGCCGCAAGCTTCGCCGCTAAGTCAACCTGGCCAGCTAGATCCGACCAGCGTGGATACTTGCCGGCAAAATTCGACTCCCTCCCGGGCATCCGTTATGGATGCCCTTTTTTCGTGTCTCGTATCCGTCCGCTTGTTTAGGGAAACCCCGACTAAGTCCACCTTCCAGAAGGGACGGCCTTCAGAGACTGTGCCGCAACCGGCAAAAGAGTTTAGCGGTGGAACCAACCGCTTGAAAATCGACCAGCCCAGCCGCCAAGCGGCGAGATGATGTTAGGCGTGGGCGTCAGCCCACGCGCGAAGTACCGCAAAGCCCGAGCCGCAGAGCGGCGACACCAATCGCGACACAGTCCCGAAGGCCCGCACTACCCCAAACGAATGATGTTTTGCGCAGAGACGACCTTCCCCGATACAATCTCCGGTCGGAATTAAAACGCTATGTCAATGAACAAAGTAGTTGCGAACGCCGATGAGGCGGTGCACGACATTCAGGATGGCGCGACCATCATGGTTGGCGGCTTTGGGCTGTGCGGCATCCCGGAGAACCTCATCCGCGCGCTGGTCAAGAAGGGCGTCAAGAACCTGCACACCATCAGCAACAACGTCGGTATCGACGACTTCGGGCTGGGTCTGATGCTGGCCGCCGGACAGATCACGTCGCACAAAGGCAGCTATGTCGGCGAGAACCGGCTACTGGAGGAGATGGTGCTCACTGGGCGCATCGATTTGGAACTGATTCCGCAGGGCACGCTGGCTGAGCGCATTCGTGCCGGCGGCGCGGGAATTCCGGGATTCTACACGCCGGCGGGTTTCGGCACCGTGGTCGCGGAAGGCAAGGAAACGCGCGAGTTCGACGGGCGTCCCTATGTGCTGGAACTCGGCATGACTGCCGAGTTCGCACTCATCAAGGCGTGGAAGGGCGATCGCTGGGGCAATCTGGTCTATCGCAAGACGGCGCAGAACTTCAATCCCATGATGGCGACCGCGGCAAAGATCACGATTGCCGAAGTCGAGCACCTGGTAGCGCCGGGCGAGATCGATCCCGATCAGGTGCACACGCCGAGTGTGTATGTGCACCGCATCTTCCAGGGAACGGAGTATGAGAAGCGGATCGAGCGAAGGACGCTAAGGAAAGCCTAAACACGCGTCTTAAGTAGCCGCGCAACGGCGACATTTGTTTTAGGCGTGGGCGTAAGCCCGCGCTTGAGCGTGCA
This sequence comes from Candidatus Korobacteraceae bacterium, assembly GCA_049519235.1. Taxonomy (GTDB): domain Bacteria; phylum Acidobacteriota; class Terriglobia; order Terriglobales; family Acidobacteriaceae; genus Bog-257. The sequence goes on from JBEKQY010000122.1 coordinate 9,670, forward strand.
GATGAGAGTGAGCCGCGGAGCGGCGGCACCGTCCCGGCGCATCAGGGCATTGATTTGTAACAGGGCACGACTTCAGTTGTGCCGAACGAGATTTTGTTTTCTTTAGGGGCTTCAGCCCCTGTGTCGCGGGCTGAAGCCCGCTTGGGAAATCTTATTGCGAGCGATCGGCACGACTGAAGTCGTGCCCTGTTACAAAGCAAATCGGGAACGCGAGCCTAAAGGCTCGCTCTACCGGAAGGCGCAGGCATAACAATGGCAACCACTCCCAACATTGCGAAGCAGAAAGACACCGAAAAGCGCGACCGTATTGTGCGGCGCGTGGCGCGCGAGTTGCGCGACCGCTTCTACGTCAACCTGGGCATCGGTATGCCGACGCTGGTAGCGAACTGCGTGCCGCCGGGCATTGAGGTCGTGCTGCAAAGCGAGAACGGCATGATGGGCGTTGGCCCTTATCCCATTGCAGGCACGGAAGACGCCGACCTGATCAACGCCGGCAAAGAAACCGTGACCGAGCTTCCCGGCACGGCTTATTTCTCCAGTGCCGAGTCCTTCGCCATGATTCGCGGCGGCCACATTGACCTCAGCGTGCTGGGCGCGATGGAAGTCGACGAGGAAGGCAATCTGGCCAATTGGATGATTCCCGGCAAAATGGTCAAGGGCATGGGCGGGGCGATGGACCTGGTGGCCAGCGCCCGGCGCGTGATCGTGGCCATGGAGCACACCACCCGCGACGGCGCGCCGAAAATCCTGAAGCGCTGCACGCTGCCGATCACCGGCTTGCGCGTGGTGGACACCATCGTCACCGAGATGGCGTATATCCGGGTAACGCAGAGCGGTCTGGTGCTGGAGGAGATCGCGCCCGGCCTGACAGTGGAAGAGGTTCAGCAGGCGACTGAGGCGCCGCTCATCGCCAGCCCGGATTTGAAGACAATGGCGTTCTGATTTCTTGCTGTGCTCGTTATCGCAGCTTGGCAACGATCTTCGTCTACACGCTCACCGGCTGCTTCACTGGAATAGGGACCGGCGTCAGCCAGCCAAAGCGGTCTTCGGCCACACCGTTCACGATACCGTAGAACTCCTTGCGCACAGACTTGGTGATGGGACCGGCCGTGCCGCTGAAGAAGAGCTCGTCGCAGATGTAAAGCATCTCGCGCGGAATGATCTGCTCGACCACCGGAATGCCCAGCTCGTGCGCAATGTGCATCACGGAGTTGCGCGTGATTCCCGGCAACACGCTGTTGCCCAGCGGCGGGGTGTAG
>JBEKQY010000123.1:0-10802 GCA_049519235.1 Candidatus Korobacteraceae bacterium
CGAAACAATCAGGCTGACGAAAGCCGGTATTAACGCAATGCTTACACTTCCATAAAACTGGTGATATCTGTAGTGTTCGTCGACTACAGCCTTGAACGACGATAACTTATCGGGGGTGCTCAGCCTCAGGAAGTGATCGCCGTCGAATTTCTTGCTTCGGCAAATAACTCGTTCGTAAACAAACCATCGAATTGCAGCTAGGAGGACCCCAGCGGTAAGGCAGCCAAGGAGAAAAATCACTGATGGGCCAATCGCCACGTCAGCGCTGCCGCTTGCCCGCAGGACCGGGAACAAGGTTGGGTACCATAAGCCCAATCCATAGAAGAACACTAGTCCCGGAAGAAGAAACGCTATCAGATAGCCGAACGAGGTTGACGTAAGGTCAGTTAGCTCAGCGTCCGCCAATGTAGCTCCCCAACTAGCCTCGGTCGCGCGAGAAACGAGGTCAAATTCAAACAGTAGAAGCTATAGCTCAAATCCTGGAGAATTCCAAGAGTTTTCGCACCGCAAGCAATCTCGTTAAGGTTCGACAGCCGTCTTCCTGCTGCTTTCAAATCCCAACGCCAGCGCCAGTGCCCCAACGCCCAGCAGCAGCCATACGCAAGCTGGCCAGGCACCGGCGCCCCACGCCCAGCCGGTGACGATCGCTCCCAAACTTCCGCCGATGTAATAGAAGGTCACATAGAGTCCCGCCGCCGACGATCGCGAACGGCCCGCGACGATGCCGGTCTGCACGGTCCCCACTGCCTGGAAGATGAAGATGCCGGAAGAGAACAGCGCCAGGCCCGCGATAATCAGCGGCAACGGGCGGCACAGCGTCAGAAGCAATCCTGTAGTCGTGAAGCCGGTGGCGAGCACTGCGGTTCGCCGCATTCCATAGTGATCGAGGAACCTTCCCGACAGCGGAGTGATAGCGACCCCCAACAAGTACACGAAGAAAACGCTGCCCAGTTGCGCGGAATTCAGGCGATACGGCGGCCGAGCGAGATGAAAATTGGTGTAGGTGAACGCGCCGACGAGAGAGAACAACACCGCGAACGCCATTCCATAGACGGCCAGCAGTTGCGGATTGCGCAGGTGGTGCAGCATTTCGGCGAGAGAGTTCCGCACATTGGTGGCGCGCACAAAGTGCCGCGGCTTGGGCAGGGCGCGCTGCACCACCACCGCGCCCGCCAGGTTGATGAAGCCGATCACGATGAACGCGTCCTCCCAGCGAAAGTGGTGCGCTACAAGGCCGGAAATGTATCGCCCCAAGAACCCTCCCAGCACGCTGCCCGAGACATAGGCGGACATGGCGCGGCCCACGTGCGCGCCGGCAAACTCTTCCACGATGTAGGCCATGATGACGGTGACCACCCCGGGAACGAACAGGCCCTGCATGAAGCGCCAGAAGATGAGTTCCTTCAGGGTGTGCGAAGTGGCTACCAGCATGGTGGGCACGGTGAGCGCGTACAGGCTGGGCACGATGACCTTCTTGCGCCCAATCGACTCGGCCATCAGGCCGACGAACGGGGCCACCAGCGCAACCGCGAGAATGGTGGCGCTGACCGTCATGCTCACGTCAATTTCCGAGGCGTGAAATACCCGCTGCAAGTAAGGCAGCAGCGGCTGGGTGCAATACATGTTCAGGTACGTGCATACCCCCGCAAGAAAGCAGGCAGCCATCGCGCTAGGTGGCGGCGGGGCGGGCTTGCGGACAACCGTAGTGGCCGGCGCGGCGCTGCTCATCGGCGGGAAGGCCTCGGAAGTTGGGGAAGGACGGACATTAGTTCGGTTAAGGAGAGGATTAATTATAGGGTAGTGCGAAACCCGGTCTGCTTAAGGGGTTAGTATCGCGACTGCTCAGTTTTGGCGAGGCGTCAGTAGTCGGCCGAGGCGACAATAAAATCGGCCATGACATCAAGGTCCTGAGTCGGTTCGAGCCGGAAGAACGCAAAACGTTCGTCAGCCTTAGGTATGAAACCAACCGTGAGGTGCGCTCTGTTGGGACCGCCTTCAGTGCGCAGGCAGACATACACGCCGTCGGCCCCGGGGTGCCATGATCCCTTTGCAAGTGCGGCTTCGTATAGCACGATTTTCGCTGCTCTTTCGCTTCCGCCACTCTGCAGAATACTGTAGCTTCCGAGGGGGTGCGTCTGTGGCAATTGTGAGGGACCGAGGCGCGCCTTGACGCGTTGAAAAAGGTCACGTGCGAGTTGCTGCCACTGGGAGTCATACTCGTCCAAACGAACGGTTTGGTGGTTCGGCCCGGCATTCTGGACGCGCAACGGAATCATAGGTCCTCCTGGAAAAAAGATGGTACACCGGAAATCACCCATCCAAGTAACCGATAACTTTTCGGCGAGGCTCTAATGATCCCCTGTGGAGACTGTCCAGAAGTCCTCCCAGCTACCGCCCATTAGACGCCAAAGTTCAAGCGTTTTCGCAATCGCTTTTTGATGGGCGGGTCGAAGCGTAAAATCTTCGACGTATTCGCCCCTTAGCCGTACCTTGACGGGCTCGCTGCCAGCTTTTGCAATTATGTCAGCCACCGCAAGGGCGTCAGCCCCGCCTAGCAACATCGATTCAACCACATGCCCGTTGCTAACTTCCTGTTTCCCAAAATCGGAGGATGCGTACACCTGTCGATCCCCGACCATGATTATGCAGGACTTAAAAAATATCCATTCCTTGCCTACATATCTCAGTCCTAGATATAGGGAAGGGTCAGGACTCGTACTAGAATCAGACGTTACGAGGTCTGCAACAATAGTAGTTCCATTTCCATCTGTGTATTCCGAGAAGGTCTTCTCGCGATATGTAGTTGTCTTGTCGAAAGAATCCTTGGTGCGAACAAAATTAACCGCGAGTTCCGCCATGCGCTTTTTACGCGTCGAGTCGTCCACGGTCAATGGCCGGTAGTCCTTTTTTAGGGATGCATACTTGGCATCGGAAGAATCGGTAGGAGTTGTGGAGGGTCTTTCGGGCTCTGGCGAAGTTTGACTACAAGCGGCCCAGACGCACAACCACGCAACGAGCACAAAACTAGTTAGCGATTTCATTTGCACGGCTCCGCTGGTGGATGTCGTCCTCGGCGCGGAGAAACAGCCTAAGCCCGGATTATAGCGGAAGTAGCAACGGCCGATTGTGACGCTTACACCACCACAATCGTGATCCCCTTGTTGCCCTTGCCGAGGTCGCTATCGCTCTTCAGTTCGGGCATTCGCTTCAGCAGCTCCCAGCTCCGCTCGTCACCCTTGCGCCAGTTCTCGCCATAGATGCAATCCCGAATCTCCCGCTTGGTTGCCATCTGCCGCAAGGTTGACTGCAAGGCGATACGCAGGTCTCCGCCTTTTCCGGTCGAGCCATAGCCGTGCACCAGCTTCAGCACCTTCACGCCGCTTTGCTGGGCGCTCTGGATTTCGCCATGCAGCCGGGCGCGGGCCTGCTCCACGCTGGGCATGCCTTCTTTCAGGATCACGGTTTTGATAGCGGCGGCCATTGGCCTTGCTTAGGACGGAGCCGGTTTGTATCAGGGCACGACTTCAGTCGTGCCGCAATCGCGCTAAGAATGACTTGGGCTTTAGCCCCCTGAGGAATTCTGATTATGCAGGGGCTAAAGCCCTGATTCTTGTTGCTTTCGTTCGGCACGACTAAAGTCGTGCCCTGATACAAAGCTCGCGAAATCGGAATTTTTCAGCGCCCTGTAAAGCCGTGCCCTGATACAAACCAAGATGTCCTCCTTCAGCCGCACCACTCGGCGCGCTGATGCCGAACACGATATCATCTTTACCGCGAGGACCGTAGATGAAAGAAATTGCCTCATGGGCGCTGGAAACGGCAAGAATCCGCGGCGCATCACTGGCGGAAGCGCGCATTGTGGACGAGCGCAATCGTGCGCTGGGTACCAAGAACGGCAGAATTGGCGCAGCCTCGGATACGGAATCGCTGGGCATTGGCATTCGCGTCATTGCCGACGGCGGCTTCGGCTTTGCTGCCACCGACGATCTCTCCCGCGACGCAGTCGACCGCTGCGCAGCCAGAGCGGTGGAGATCGCCAAGGCCTCGGCCACGGTGAAGGCGCACGAATTGCATCTGGTTCCCGAGCCGCCCGCCAAGGCGGAATGGACTTCGCCCTGCAAAATCGATCCCTTCGCCATCCCAATCGAGAAAAATCTGGAACTGCTGTTTGCCATCGACGAAACTCTGCGTAAGGTGCAGGGCGTGACGCTGGCGGAGACGAACATGAACTTCCGCCGCTACGAGCAGTGGTTCTACTCCACCGAGGGCGCGGAGATCCACCAGACGATCACGACTTCGGGCGCGGGTTATGCGGCACTTTCGTTCGAGGGAACGGAAATCCAGAAGCGCTCTTATCCCAACTCTTATGGCGGGCAATTTCAAACTCAGGGCTACGAATTGATTGAGGAGCTGAAGCTGTTGGAGCATGCTGCCGAGGTCGCCGAGCAGGCGGTGGCGCTGCATTCGGCGGAGCAATGTCCCGAAGGCAAGTTCGATATTATTCTCGACTCATCGCAGCTCGCGCTACAAATCCACGAGTCCATCGGCCATCCCATCGAGCTTGATCGCGTGCTGGGCATGGAAGCCAACTTTGCGGGCACGTCTTTCCTGACGCTCGACAAGCTGCGGACCCTGAAGTATGGCAGCGAGATCGTGAATGTTGTGGCCGACGCCACCGAAGCTCATGGCCCCGGTCTTGGCACCTTCGCCTATGACGATGAAGGTGTCGCCGCGCAGCGCACGCCCATCATCACCAATGGGCTGTTCACTGGCTACCTCACTTCGCGCGATACTGCTTCCGCGATTGGCGCCTCCCGCAGCGGAGGATGTCTTCGTGCCGAAGGCTGGAATCGCCTGCCCATCGTCCGCATGACCAACGTCAGCATTCTGCCCGGCGAGTCGCCGCTGACGCTGGAGCAGCTCATTGCCTCGACCGATCTCGGCGTCTTGATGGAAACGAACCGTTCGTGGTCGATCGACGACAAGCGCTACAACTTCCAGTTTGGTTGTGAGATTGGCTGGGAGATCGCCGGCGGCAAGCGCCGACGGATGCTGAAGAACCCGTCGTACTCGGGAATCACCACGGAGTTCTGGAATTCGATGGACGCGATCTGTTCACGCGACCAATGGACGCTGTGGGGCACGCCCAACTGCGGCAAAGGCCAGCCGCAGCAGGTGATGGGCACCGGACACGGCGCGGCGCCGGCACGCTTTCGCAACATCAGCGTGGGGACGGCGTACAAAGGAAGCAGTTAGAGCTTGTTTCAAGAATGGCTCTTTGAAGGGGCGCGGCTTCAGCCGCGCCGTTCCGGGTCCTATAAAACCTGGGCTTCAGCCCCTGAGGGAATACGTTCCCTGCTCGCAAACGATTTTTGAAACACACTGTAGCGATTTGAACTCATTTAACCGATGGTCATCATCCCAGCGGAGCTCGGCCGGCGAGGGACCCGCTCTTCGGACACCTCCACGGCGGTAGCGAACGTGAAACACGCACAACGGTTGGGATGAGCGTCGAACAAGGTCCTCATGCCCCTGAGCGCTGACCAGTTGCGATCGGCTCTCCTCGCACAACTCTCCCGCGAGGAGCTGGCCCAGGCGATCGTCTACCAGACCGTGGAAACGGTCCCGCAGGGAAAACTGAGGATCGGCATGAATGAAATCCCGGTTCCCTGGGAGGCGTGGCTGGCCTTCGTCGATCGCGAGCCGGGCGCCAATTGGGGACATTCGTCGCGCTACATTCTTATCAATAGCGAAACAGGCGAATTTTTCGCGGTGGAAGCTCGATTTCCTCCCTTTCAACGAAACGCTGCTCTCCTCTGGCGCACTATCTATCGGGCCCCAACGGCCCCCGATTGGGCCGTGGCCGCCCCCCAAGAATGAACGTCGAAAAGGAGAAAGCTATGGCAAAGCAGGGAAGAAGTGTCTTAACCACCGTCCAGAGTCATGCGTTCAGTCATTTGTCACCGCGGCAGCGCCAGACCAGCAACCTCTACATTGACGAACAAACCTACCAACCCGGAGAGACCCTGGGAACGAGCGTGCAGAAGGTCACGGTGGAGGTGCCCAGCATTCTGGTTTTCGCCGACGATGAACCGCTGGCTAATTTCGGCCACAATTGCCGTTACCTGCTGTACCACGCGGAAAAAGGGACCCTGGTTAAAGAAATTCCGGCGCGATTTCCTCCGAACCAGGGCAAATCAGGCCACAAACTTCAGGTATTTCACGAGCCGGTGACGTTTCCAGTCCCGGGACTTCGTGCTCCGATTGAGCCCGCGTGGCACTGTCCTGTCCTGCTGCCGAAAGGAAATCGCTATGCGATTCTGGCTGCCGGCTGCACCCAGGCGCGCCACCTGAACGACCTGGAGTTTGCGTATCGAATGCTTATCGATCGCTACGGATTTCACGCTGAGAATATCTACGTGCTGAACTACGACGGTGCGCGTCAGGTTTGGGACAGCCTGCCGAGCGACTGGCCGGGAGACGGCACACCCTACACCATTCAAGTGACCGACGTGGGCTCGCGAGCGGCTTTTCAAAGGGCATTCGCGAAACTGGCAAAGAAACTTCAGCCGGAAGACTTGCTCTTCATCCACACCAACAACCATGGTGACGGCATGCCGCAGCCTTCGTTCATGTGCATGCCGGTCGCGCCGTACTCGCCGAATTCGGGGATATTTCCGGATTGGGAGGCGTACTACGCGGCTGACTTCGCCTCTGACCTGGCTGTCCTGCCCAAGTACCGCGCCCTAATGGTAATGATGGAGCAGTGCGGATCGGGAGGATTCAATGCCGACATCGTTGCCAGCAGCACGGCGGCTTCGACCAGCGTAGCGTCAGCCTGCCTGGGGACGGCCTCGTCGTACGCCAGTCCCGACGGACTGTGGGATTCCTTCGCCCATGACTGGACCGCGGCCATGAACGGAACGTATCCCGGCGGCGTGGCCCTGGCGAGCAATCCGGACACCAACCATGACGGCGTGGTGGATGCCCAGGAAGCCTTCAACTACGCTTTGGCGGTACAAAATCCCGGCGATTCGCCGGTTTACAACCAGAGTTCAGCGGCCGGTGGAGAAACCTCGCTCACCCAGTTGTACACTCTGGTGTGGGAGTGGTGCTGGATCCTGCGGCCGATCCTGGAACCGATTTACGCGCAATTGCAGCCCATTCCGCCCAATCCTCCGGACCCGGGGATCTACGCGCAAATGAACCGGCTAACGCCGGAGCTGCAGAAGCTGATCGTTCCGGCCCTGGATCGCGCGTTCGTCGGCGTGCGTAAGGAATTGACGCCGCAGATTGAAGCCATCGTGCACTCAGCCTTCAAGAAGGCCACCTCGGCCTAGAAGAACAACAGGTGCGGGTGCGGGCGCCGGCGCCCGTCCCGCGCCCATTCGATTCCCAAGGCGTAGGTTCCTCTTCCGGACGGCAATGCTCTACTCCTGCTCGCCACGCAGCTCCCAAACATGGAAGATTCCGTCTCAAGACCCGACGTACCGGGCGTACAAACTCCGTGCAATCGCGGTGTCGGTGGTGCCTTTGATGATCGCTCGCCCATCGGGGAAGAGCGTCAGCTCGTAGGGATCGCGCCAGAACTTGAGAATGAACTCGTTGTGCCGCACGGGGCCGTGCGGCGAGAGCCGGCGTGTGATCTCGACGAAGTCGATGGGCCGCTGGCGTTCGTGAATCTGTACGGAGTTGCGTCCGCAGAGCGAGATATGCGCCCGTCCCTCGCCGGCGAGGTGAACGAAGTCGCGCTGCTGACAGGCGCGGCAGCCGGGGCGCGGCTTGTCGGCGCGGACCGAGGCATAATCGTTGGTCCACACGTCATACGACAGCAGGGTGCGGCGAAGCTGGTCGCACGCCCCAACCGCCAGCTTTAGCGCTTCCGTCGCGGCGATCGATGCCACGAAGTTCACCGCCGAGTTCAGAATGCCTGAGGTGTCGCAGGTTTCGACGATGCCACGCGGAGAATCGGGGAAGATGCAGGCCAGACACGCTGTCTCGCCGGGAAGGATCGTCATTGTAACGGCATAGCTGGCGACTCCGGCGGCGTAAATCCACGGCAGGCCTTTGCTGACGGCGAAGTCGTTGATCAGGTATCGCGTCTCAAAGTTGTCGGTGCCATCGAGAATGATCTCGATCTCGCCGAGCAGTTCCTCGATGTTCTCCGGCGTCAGATCGTTGGCGTGCGGCTCAACCGCAATCTCGGAGTTGAAGGCCGCGATCTTGCGGGCTGCGGCAATCGCCTTGGGCAAGGACTCGGCGGCGTCGGCTTCGTCGAACAGCACCTGCCGTTGCAGGTTGCTGGGCTCAACATAATCGCGGTCGATGATGCGGAGGTATCCCACGCCGGCCCGCGCCAACAGCGATAGCAGCGCCGAGCCGGTGGCGCCGCAGCCCACGACCGCTATGCGAGCCTTGGCCAGCCGCTGCTGTCCCTCCTCGCCAATGGGCTGGAAAAGGATTTGGCGGGAATACCGATCCGCAAATTCCAACGCTGATCTCCCAAGTACTTCGGGTTTGTATCAGGGCACGACTTCACAGGCCGCTGAAAAACTCCTCGGAGGCACCCGTCTCGGGTAGTGCGGCGCTTCAGCGCCGCGTCCAGCATCAGCCATTAAGTCGGCCTTTAGGCCCTGAGGTACATGGCTGAAATCGAGGAGAGCCGCTAGATTAGCGGTTTCGGACGAAGTACCTCAGGGGCTAAAGCCCGGTCTTTCAAACTCCCCTTCACGCTGGCCTGAAGGCCAGCACTACCCGAACCCGGATTTTTCCGCAGCCTGTAACAGCCGGGAAAATTTGCCAGGAAATGTGGGAGGCGGCCGGGTTACAGCCGGACGATCATGACTTCTGTAGACTTCACCAGCGCGGCCACGGTCTGGCCGATTTTCAGCCGCAATTCCCGAACTGCATCGGCGGTGATGATGGAAGTGATGCGCTGACCGCCAATCGATAGGGTGACTTGTGCCAGCAGGCTATCGACCTTTATGTCAGTCACGCGGCCAACCAACTGGTTGCGCCCGCTGATGCGGCGAAAGTTGCGACGCCGTTGGGAAACGTCTCCACCCTCGCTCGCGCGATAGAGGAAGCGATCGAGTTCTTTTTCGGGGATGCGGTGATGACCGCCGGCTGTCCTTACGCTGCGAATTTTGTTCTTATAGATCCACTGCTTCAGCGTCGGATAGCTGATTCCGAGCACCTGGGCAGCATCGCGCGGCGTGAAAAGCTTGGCCATGGAAGATGACTGTTCGGGTAGAGAATAGCTGTACCTGAGGCGCGCTGGCAATGGCAATCATACCGATGGGAGAAGCGAATAACTCGCCGATTCGTAATCGGAAGATCATCGGTTCCGAATCGGTGGCTCCAGCGAGCTGCTACCGGCTGGTGACCGTGAATGCCTTGATCACGATGTCGTTGGGTTGTTTGCCGACGGGAATCAGGGTTACCAGCGCGCGGTCGGCGCTGAGCTTCGAGTTGTCGCGAGTCTTCACCGTGCGCACAACCGCAACATCGCCGGAACCCGAATCCACCACCAGGAGATGCGCTTCATCGGGGGTAAGCGCCAAGGCGTCGGGATGGTTGCCGACCTGCACGGCGCCAATGACGCGGCCTTCGTCGATGGCATACACACTCACCGTACCCGATCCAAAGTTGCTCATGTAGAGCAGACTGTTGTCGGAGCTGACGATGCCATGCGTGGGATTGTTGCCGATGAGATAGCTGCCGCCGACCTCATTGGTAGTGGTCTCAATGACGGAAAAGTTGTTGCTGTTGAAGTTGCTCACGAACAGCTCGCCGCCATCGGGCTTGAGAGCGAGTTGCACTGGCAGCTCCCCGACGTCGAGATAGGTCAGCAGGCGGCCGGACTTCAGATCGACAGCGGCGACCTGGTCCGATCCCGGGCAGGCCACGAACACTTTGCTGTTGTCAGGCAAGATGGCCAGGTCCTGCGGCTGACGACAGACTTTGACGGTACTGCGGACAGCAAGCTTTTCGGTGTCGATGATGGAAATCGTATCGTCGGCGCGATTGCTGGCAACCGCCAGCTTGCCGTCGGGCGAAACCCGCGCCAGTCCCGGCGCGCCGCCGACACGAATGGTCGCGATGACTGCCCGTTTCGCCAGATCGATCACGGAAACATTGGCCGAGCCAGCATTGGCAACGTAGGCGTGCTTGCCGTCGGAGGAAACCGAGACGAAGTACGGCTTGGCGTGAACGCCAATCGTCGCGACCACCTGATTGCGCTCGGCATCGATGATGCTGATGTTGCTGGAATCGGCGTTGGCAACGTAGATTTCGTTGCGGGTGGGGCTGGCGGCGATGCCGGTGGGACCGGCGCCGACAGGGATGGTCTTCACGTTGCGAAGCTGCAACAGATCGATGACGCTGACGGAGTTGCTCTTGCCGTTGGTGACGTAGGCGTATTCGTGATAGCCGGGAGCGACGGTCCTGCTGGGGCGGCAGGCTGGCGAAGTAATCAGCGGTAACAGTAGTGCGACCCAAAGGGCGGAGCTGCGGCACAGTGATTTTTCCATGATGAGCGCAGTTTTGTTCTTACTGGGTCTGGTAGACCGACCCTTCAGGGTCGCGGTTCGCGGTCGTACTATTTCTTGCTTCCGCCGCCGAGATCGCTTGATCTCGGCGGCGGAAGGATCTTTATTCAACTGCTGGACGCAGGCCTAAAGAGACTGTGTCGCAACCGGAATGATACTTGAATTGCTCGGTGAAGTGAGAGATAAGGAGTCATGCCGAGCTACAAGCCTTATCACCCGGAGCAAGCCGAGCTGCTGCCCAGCCATGTGCAA
>JBEKQY010000124.1:0-10738 GCA_049519235.1 Candidatus Korobacteraceae bacterium
CCCAACTGCCGCACTGGCTGCATCACTACAACTGGCACCGTCTGCATGCTAGTCTGAACCACGCTCCACCCATCAGCCGCTCCGGCTTAGATGGGAACAACCTGTTGAGACACCACAGCTAAGCTGTTCCGCGCCTACGGCGCTCGTCTGCATCTACTCTCTTGCTGCAATGCCAAAATCGAAGACTATGACACTCAAACCAATTCTTACGCGAATGGCAGGGTTCGTACGGTGGCGCTCTGCCCGCCGATTTGCACCACAGCGCCAGGAGTTGCTACCTCGCGCCGCAGGTAGCCTAACGCCAGAGTTCGCTCACCACTGGGAAACGGCACCCGCGCGGCGCTCGTAATCTCGCCCACATCCTTGTCGTTGGCACGGACCTTGGTTCCCGGCTGCGGCGGCCCGCCTTGCACTTCAAAACCGATGAAGGTGCGATGCACGTTGCCACGGGCGCGAATGCGCTCAACAATCTCCTGCCCGATGTAGCAGCCCTTGGTGAAACTGAGGGCGTGCTGCTGGCCTGTTTCCTGCGCAAGATCGCGCTCGCGCAGATCGATACCATAGCGCGGCACGCCGCGCGCGATGCGGTACATCTCCAGCGCATCGCTTCCCACTGGAGTAGCTCCGGCGGAGGTCAGCGCGTCCCAAACTCTGTCGGCATTCTCGCCCGCAAGCCAGATCTCGTAGCCATCCATCTGCGGATGGGTATTGCGGGCAACCGAAATGCCAGTGTCGCGCCAGACGGTGTCAATCACCTGTCCGGGTTGGAGCTGCACAACATCGATTCCTATGTTGGACAAAGTCTCGCCGGCCTTTGGACCGGCGATGCCAATCGCGCCCAGCTTGTCGCTGATGTCCTCAATCTCAACGTCGTCCATGATGATGTAGCGCTGCAGCAGGGTGACGATCTTGGGAGCCTGTTCGCGATCAGTCGTTGCCAGCAGATAGTCGCCGCGGTTGTAGGCAACCAAATCGCCCTGATTGTGTCCCTGGGGAGTCAGGATGAAGCTGTAAACTCCATGTCCCAGCGCCAGGTCGCGAATGTTGTTGGTGACCATGCCATTCAGCCAGCGCACGCGATCTCTGCCGCTGAAGATCAGCTTGGCCTGCCAGCTCATGTCGAAGATGGCGCAGCCGTCGAGCAACGCCTTGAACTCAGCGCCGACATCGCCGAAGCCGGCCGGCGTTTCGGCGCCACGATAGCTTCCCAGGCGCGCTCCCGAGGCCGTCAGCTTATCTTGTAACGTGGCAACAGTCATAGTGAATACTTGATTATAGCGGAGATGATTCAGGTGAACCGTTATGCTGGAGTCGGTTCGAATACGCATCTTCGGAACGGTTCGGTCCTAGGTACCACACTGGCTTTTGTTACAGGGAAACGGAAAACCAAACGGCTCCGGCGCTGTGAACCGGGCCGTTCTTGCTCGCAGCGCTTTCCTTGCATGTAGACAGAAAATGTGGTCTTTGTTCCCATCTTCAAGAGTGAGATGTTAAGGACATGGCGAATAAAGAAAAGGACGCGGACGCTGCGGCAAAGAACGCGGATATCAGGAAAGCCTACAAGGAGGATCGTAAACAGCGGCCGGCGCACCTGATCGACATCGGGGAACAGCGGCAGAAAGAGAAAATGCAGAAAGAAGTGGTAACTGCGGTACAGGCGGGAGATGCACAGACAGCGTTAGATAGACTTAAAGAGCTGGGGTACGGGCCGGATTCCCGCGAGTACAAAGCCATTATCGCCTTGCTCTACCCGAGCGGAGGGAAGAGATAATGCGCTCGCGCTCTTTCATCCTCTCCTCCTTCGGCAGATCGGCTAGCTTGTTCTCCACCGCCGCGACAAAAATTTCGGCAATCTTCTCCGCGGTTTCGCGCGAGCGGCGGGCAGTTCTCGAGGGCTTGTTGCGGGTAGGAGCGGTTGCCATGTTCCGTTGCTTCCTCGTCGCCTTCATCTTACCACGCACCTGTAATGATGTGATGCCCTCGCTGGGTCGAAGGCAAGCTGCAATTCAGGAGCTAGACCCGTTCGGCTGAGTGCTAAATGCTAAGTGCAGTTTTCTGTTATCTTCATCTCCCGTGACCACCCGCAAGCGCATCGCAGTTGTTCCCGGAGATGGCATCGGCAAGGAAGTCATTCCCAACGCACTGGAAGTGGTCCGCGCCAGCGGCGCGGCGGTCGAGTTCACCAGCTTCGACTGGGGCGCCGACCGTTACCTGATCGACGGCACCACGGTTCCCGCCGACGGCTTCCACATGCTGGCGCGCGACTTCGACGCCATCTTTGTCGGCGCGCTGGGCGATCCTCGCGTCCCCACCAACATCCACGCTAAGGAAATCCTGCTGGGCATGCGCTTCAAGATGGACCTTTACGCCAACGTGCGGCCGGTCCGGTTGCTTGACGCTTCGCTCTGCCCGCTGAAGAACGCCACGCCGGACGACATCAACTTCACCGTCATTCGCGAGAACACCGAAGGCGTTTACATGGACATGGGCGGCAACTTCAAGATGGGAACGCCTGAGGAGGTCGCCACGCAAGAGGACATCAACACGCGCAAGGGCGTGGAACGCATCATTCGCTTCGCCTTCGATTACGCGCGCGCCAATGGCCGCAAGAAAGTGCTGATGTCGGACAAATCGAACGTGATGACCTACGCCGGCGGCCTGTGGCAGCGCGTCTTCAAGGAAGTTGCGAAGGAGTATGCCGACATTCAGACGCAGCACATGTACGTGGACGCGCTCTGCCTGCAAATGGTGCGCGAGCCGCGCTCGCTGGGCGTGATCGTCACCAACAACATGTTTGGCGACATCGTCACCGATCTGGCCGCCGCGCTTCAGGGTGGGCTGGGCATGGCCGCCAGCGGCAACATTCATCCTGGACGGACGTCGATGTTCGAGCCGGTGCACGGCTCGGCGCCGCAGATCGCAGGAAAGAACATCGCCAATCCGATGGGATCAATTCTGACCGCAGCGATGATGCTGGCTCACATCGGGCTGAACGCCGAAGCGCAGAAGATTGAGAATACCGTGCTGGAGGCGGTTCGCGCAAAGAAAACGACGGTGGATGTGGGGGGAACGATGGGCACGCGCGAGTGCGCGGCGTGGATCGCGGAGAAAGCGGCGGTCTAGGTCGCGGAGCTAGGGGTCCTGGTCTGTTGAAGTTAAGAGCTGTGCCACAGCCCTTATCAACGTTGGCCCGGTGGAGCAGACTTTATCTAGCGCACGCTCCAGATCAAGCGGTGAGGTGACGAGTTGTGAACCAACCGCACACGACTCGCCTGTTACAGCGAGATATTTTGCGTCCACTACACCGCGGTTGTGGACGATGAGGTTCCGTCGTTGGTTCAACATCCAGAGGTCTCGCTCCGACAAGGAGTCACGTAGCAGCGAGTCCTCAGGAAATAACGCCGCGTATACCTGCCTTATCGCAACTAGGTTCCCGAGGTCGTGAGCTTGTGACAGAATATCCCCCATCGCGCGTGAGACGTCGAAGTTGTACTGAGATAACAACCCTATGTCCAGTCCCTTTAGTTGAAAAAGACGCTTGGCTGCCTCGTTCTCCAGAACCTTGAGCGCCAGCCCAGGATTCGCGTTTAGGCATAGGCAAAAAGATCCCTAGCCAGCACCTCGAACGCCGACCACACTAGGACTATTCCTTGCCCGTGCAACTCCGCCGCAGCCCGAGGGATCTGCGGCTGGTCATAAACCGCTAGAAGAAAGTCACACATCTCGTTGCCAATGATGGCCTGCGCATCATCAGCAGCGAGATGCCTTTCCATGTGTTTCTTGGCGCGCTCAAGCGTACGCGCCCTAGATTCCGCACTTTCGGGATCTTCATCCATCCCTGCACGAATGCGTTCTGCCCCTAGAACCTGGGTCCACAGGTTTGCGTGGGCCGCTGCGTTTGCAAGCGCGACCGGTATCCCCATCGTCGAAATCACCGCCGATATATTGTGATCAAAAGCTTCCACTATCTTAACGACACCTGCCGGCACCTTTGTAAGGAGCTCCCTTACGATAGTAAGAGGCGATCCGTCTGTCCTTTCAACATAAAAGCGATCAATGACAGCGCAAGCCTTATTCTTGAAAGATAGGTCAGCCATTTCCCTCCACGCAGAGCCTCCTACCCCAGGAGTCTATAACGAACCCCGTCCAACGAAAGCGGATCTCGACCCTGCGGATGTCTTGCGACCTTTCTGCGCCGCCGCAAGCTGCTTGCGCAAAATCCCCACTCCCTTATCCACGTGCTTCTCTTCCAGCAGGAACGGCGGCAGGAAGCGCAGGACGTTTTCCTGCGTTACGTTGATCAGTAGGCCGTTGGCGAGAGCGCCGTCCATGACCGGCTTGCCGGGAATGTTGAGTTGCAGCGCCAGGATCGCGCCGACACCGCGCACTTCCACCGCGATGTCGAACTTGTCGACCAGCTCGTGCAGCTTCTGCGAGAAGTAGCCGCCGACACGGCGCACCCGCTCCAGCAAATTCTCGTCTTCGAGAATTGCGAGATATTCCAAAGCCACGCGACAAGTGAGCGGGCCTCCGCCAAAAGTTGTTCCGTGCTTGCCGGGCGTGATGTGCTGCGCAAATTGCTCCTTGGCGAGAAACGCGCCGAGCGGCAATCCTGCGGCAAGGGGCTTGGCGACGCAAACCACGTCAGGCATGACGCCGAAGCGCTCAGAGGCGAACAGCTCGCCTGTGCGACCGAGCCCGCACTGGATTTCGTCGAAGACCAAAGCCGCCTGATGTTGATCGGCCTGCTCGCGGCACGCCTGAAGAAACTCCGGCGTCGTCTCCTGAATGCCGCCTTCGCCCTGGATCGGCTCCAGCACAATCGCACAAACTTTGTCGTCCATCGCGGCGCGCAGCGCTTCCACATCATTGGGCGGCACGAAACGAACGCCTTCCAGCATGGGATCGAAGTCCTTGCGATACTTCGGCTGCCCGGTGAGGGCGAGCGCGCCCATGGTGCGTCCGTGAAAGGAATTATCGAGCGCGATGACGACGGATTTTTCTGCGCCGCCGACGGCATGACCGGCAGCACGCACCAGCTTCAGCGCGCCTTCGATGGCTTCGGTGCCGCTGTTGGAAAAGAAGGCGCGATCCAGTCCGGATGCGGTGCAAAGCTTCTCCGCCAGCAGTCCCTGATATTCGTTGTAGTAGAGATTGGAGACGTGAATGGCCTTCGCCGCCTGCTCGCGGATGACCTTCACAATGCGCGGGTGCGCGTGGCCGAGCGCGTTGACCCCCAGTCCGCTGAGGAAGTCGAGATAGCGGCGGCCCTCGACGTCGAAGACGTAGACGCCCTTGCCGCGCGCGATGGCCAGCGGGTAACGGGCATAGGTATTCAGCAGGAACTTCTGTTCGCGATCGACGATCTCTTGATAGGTGGACACCAGGATGACCTCGCAAACCTTCATTGTAGCTGGCAAAGTGAGCCGTGCCGCGAAAACGAAGAACCAGGGAGGGGGGCAGAGCAGTTTCAGGAAAGGTGTAGGCCGAGTTTTCTCGGGGGCGAAAGAGACTGTGTCGCAACCCTGTGTCGCCGCTCTGCGGCTCGGGTCTTGTTCCACTTCGAGCATGGGCTGACGCCCACGCCTAACATCATCTCGCCGCTTCGCGGCTGGGCTGGTCGATTTTCAAGCGGTTTGTTCCACCGCTAGACTCCTTTGCGACTTGCGACACAGTCTCTAAAGCCCGAGACGAGTGCAGCGGCTTACGGCACGGCTGAATAGGCTGCGGAAAAGTCGGAACAGCAGATCCCTCGCGGCCTGATACCACCCCAACAAGCCCGCCTACGGCGGGGCGCTTGTCGGGGCCCCGGTTTTAGGCCGCTCGGGATGACAAGAAATAAGGGGCTTATCGGCACGGCTGAAGTCGTGCCCCTTCAAGTCGACCGACAGGCCGTGTCCGCTAAAGCTGCTGCGCGCGGCAATATCGGGCTGCCTCTATTGGCAGCGGAGGCGCTACGCCTATGCGTAGTGCTCAGCGTTTTTCGCGATGAACTCCTGCTTGTCGGCGGGGACCTCATCCACGATGAAGACGGAGTTGGTGGGGCAAACCGGAACGCAGGCGCCACAATCGATGCAGCCCTCGGGATCCACATAAAGCTGGGGCGCCGCCTCAAAACCCTCTTCATCTTTCTTAGGGTGAATGCAGTCGGTCGGACAGGCTTCGACGCAGAGTTCATCTTTCGTACAGGTATCGGTAATGATGTATGCCATGATTGCGATCTCCCGTTTGGTTTTTCTCGCCCCATGTTCAGGACCTGGGCGGTAGGTCCTTTTGCTAAAAGCCAATGTACAAAGATCACGACCATAGAGGCGGTGACGCCGGTCACTGACCTGTTGTGAGCCACCGCACAACCGACCCGCAGTGTATAATTGAAGCAGTCTCTCCCGCACGGTCTCAGATCAGTCACTCGGCCACTCTGCGCTAGACGACGCGGGGGTGTCTGATGTCCACGCCTAAGGGGCCGGTTGAACCTGCGTTCACACCAAAATCCGAAACCTCAAGCATCTGCATGGTATGTTTTATGACAGTCAGAGCGCTAACCCCGAAGGCCCTGCAACGGGAACAGCAGTTGCATCTTGCGGTCTGCATGGGACCGCCTCCTAAAGTAGCGGCAACGCAACTTTAGGACACTACCGTAAGGAGCGAGTGAATACACTTGGGCAGGAAACCAATAGTCCTGGTAGTGGACGACGAGCAGGTCATCGCCGACACGCTGGCGAAGATTCTGGACCTGAATGGCTACGACGCTTCCGCGGTTTACACCGGAACAGCCGCGGTGGAGAGCGCACGCCGGCTGCAACCCGACCTGATTATCAGCGATGTCATCATGCCCGACATGAATGGAATCGAGGCCGCCATCAGCATTCGCGGCTTTCTGCCTGCGTGCAAGATCCTGCTGTTCTCCGGGCAGGCGGCGACCGCCGATCTGCTGGAGGATGCCCGGTCCGAGGGCCACGAATTTGAGATTCTGGCCAAGCCGGTCCACCCTACGGACTTGCTGGCAAAGTTGCGGAGTTAGAAGCTGGAATCCTGAGACTGTCTCTTCATGCCCAATCGCCCACGCATTGTAGTCGTCGATGACGAGCCGCAAATCACGCGCGTGCTGCGCACCAGCCTGAACGCGCAAGGCTATGACATCCGCGCGGCCAACGACGGCGAGACGGCGCTGGAGATCATGAGGGACTTCACCCCCGACCTGGTGATCACCGACCTCGCCATGCCGCACATGAACGGCATCGAGCTGTGCCGGCGACTGCGGGCCATCTCGCAGGTGCCCATCCTGGTGCTGTCGGTGCGCGGCGAGGAGCGCCACAAGATCGAGGCGCTGGACTCCGGCGCCGACGACTACATCACCAAGCCGTTCAGCACGGGCGAGCTGCTGGCCAGGGTGCGCGCGGCGCTGCGACGCTCGCCGCCCAGCGGGGCCGAGCCGCAAACGAAAATTGAAGCCGGCGATTTTCGCATCGACCTCGACGCTCGCTCGGTGACGGTGGCCGGCCGCGAGGTCCACCTCACGCCCAAGGAGTTCGACGTGCTGCTCTACCTGGCGCAGCATCCGCACAAGGTCCTGACCCACCGCACCATCCTCACCGCGGTGTGGGGAGGCCACAGCGTGGAGCAAAACGAGTACCTGCGGGTCTTCGTGGGCCAGTTGCGCAAGAAGCTGGAACTCGACGCCAGCGCGCCGAAGTACATTCTGACCGAGCCGTGGGTGGGATATAGGTTTGAGCCGGGAGAGTGAGGCGATTGCCGTCGCTGGGACGTGGGGCATAGAATACAGACGCTTGTTGAACCGGGAAGAATGCAGCGATGACCATTGAACTGACCGAGGAGCAAAAGCGAATGATTGATCTCGCAATCGCTTCCGGGGCCTACCATAATCCGGATGAAGTGATCGAGACGGCGCTCGCCATGCTCTACGAAGATATTGAGGACGGCACCATCTCAGACGCGCGCGAAGCAGAGCCACGTTTCAGCTTGGATGAGGTTGAGGCCGAACTCCGCGCGCTCGGCAAGATCAAGTGACATTGTATGCAATCACCTTTGCCTCGTCCGCGAAAAGGGAATTTCGTGAGTTGACGGCGGAGGTCATCGAACGCATCCAGCCAAGAATACGTGAACTCGCGACTGACCCGCGACCTGCGGGATGCAAAAAGCTTCGCGGCTATAAAGACCGTTGGCGAATCCGGATTGGCGATTACCGGGTCGTCTAAACCATCAAGGATGCTGCGAGAACTGTGGATGTAACGCGGATCGCGCACCGTCGCGAGGTGTATGAACGATGACCGTCCTCTGCCCAGGTTAGCGACCGAAAGAAGGACGCGAAGCTGGGGCAGGCGACCGTAACGTTATTCCTTCGCAAGGCGACGAGTGATGATCATCTCCTCCGCTATTACCCGGTAAATCGAACGTAGCTGCTCCACGCTTACCGGAACGCCAAGCACCTTGCATACGTCTCGATCGAATGCCAGGCGAATCGGAGACGGTTGTGCGGGCTTATCCAGCACGGTCCACAGACGGCCCTGCACAATTTCTTCTTGGGACTCCCAATACTCCCCAAACCGGGCGTCGTAGTTCTCGTCGAGTTGATATCGCAGGGCTGGGAACTGCTCGTGCCTGTATTTCTCGAATATGCCTTGAAGCGACGTTCTTAGTTCGGGAGGCGGAAAGATCGGCATCTCATAGAAGTCATAAAACCTGAGATTCGCGTAACGAGCGTGACTCTGTTCCTTGAGCAAGAAGAGATGGGCGAGAAAAATTGCGGAATTGAACAGCACGCATACAGCCTGCGCCGTTCTCTCGTCGTCCTCCTGAACCACGTTAAGTTGGTTGGACGGCGAAAACGGATATTTGGAGTGCCATGCGACCAAATGAAGATTGGGGGAACCATAGTCCAGCCTGTGTGCGACGACAGTCCGTGTGGCCGTGGCGTCCATTTCCGCGTCAGCATCTTCCCAGAAGGCTTTGGGAAGTTTCGAGGTGAAACCAGCAGCCTTCTTCACATCCGATAGGCCCTTGTAGGCATGTCGCGCAAGGTAGTCTAGGTTGTCTGTTATATCCATCCGAGCCAGTCCTACCTGCGTCCTAACGGAATACGTAAAATCTGCCTTGTCGATTGAGAAAGTTGCGCCCATTCCAGTGGATGCGGTTATGGTTCGGCCGCGGTCGGACGTAAAGCGCAGGAACGCTTCCTCAACCCGTCCTTCGTTCGTGGCGCGAGTCAGAAACATGAACTTAGATACGCCTTTCGGAACAGGGCGGTACCCCTCACGAAAATAATTCTGGGGAAATCTCAGCAAGCGATCTGTGAACATCCCGCAGAAATCCACCCGTTGGTCGCGGTGATTGAGGTTTTCGCAACCCAAGAACCAGAGCATGTTGGGGCTGCGCTCAGTGAGGGCCTTTACGGTGTGACTGTCGATGTCAAGGTCATTTGACCTCAGACGCTTCCGGCTTTCGATTCGAGCGCCGAGGTACTCGACATCAGCTTGCGTCAGCGTTGCTAAGTTTTTCTTAACGTAACACACCTTAACGACGCAATCGGTGGTAGATGGGGTTTTCTCGGCTATTAGCAGGATGTCACGGTACTCGGCGGATTCCGAAAACGCGTAGCTGCGGGTGGATTTGATGATGTACTTAGGAGACCAATTTTCAAAGACGAACTGTCTCACCTTGGTGCTCTCTCGGCCGCGAAATAGGTTGATCGGAAGGACAGCCCCGCAAATCCCATGGTCCTGTAGCAGCGAGTCTGCTAATGGCAAAAAGTGCCCCCACAGCCCCACTTCGCCCCCGACAACCTCCTTAAACTTGTCCATGTCGACATAGTCTGCAATACGACGCTCAACCTTCGTAAAAGGGGGGTTCATTAATACCGCGTCAACTCCTCCGCTTGGCAGCACCACTTCGTACTCTTCGCCGGTGCTTCGCTTCGCAGTCAGCGGTTTGGTGTACAGACCCAACTGGTGCACCCCTCCCACATATCGCTTACCCGAAACAACGTCTAGGCTGTCCCCTTGCAAAATCAACGTTCGGTCTATAGTCTCGGCAACGTCCATTGCGGCCAGGTTCGCACAGGTGAGATGGACCGCGAACGGCATAATATCCGACCCATAAATCTCCTCCTGGCAGAAGCGGCGGTGGGGGTTTCCGGGTCGGCGCTCACTCCTGTAGATTTCAAGCTTGCGTCGATAGGCGGCTGTCAGGATGGTTCCCGATCCACATGCCGGATCGACAACTGTACCGTCTGAATGCTGCAGAGTGAGACGAGCAAGTAGCTCCGCCGACTGCGGCCGGGTATAGAATGCGGCCAGTAGCTTGCGTATGTGAGCCGGCATCAAAGCATGGAACAATCGTCCCGGCAGTTCATATCGAACTCGCTCAACCTGCATGCCCCAAATCAGGGTGAACGTGTCCTGCAGAAACTGATCGGAGATGGCGTCTAGAACGTCGAGCTTGAATATCGGGCGATAGTTGATCTCCAGCACCTTTCCAAATGCCTCTTGCAAGCGGTGCCTTGTTATCGCACCTTTGGGAACAATGTTGCTGTGCACGGATGAAAAGAGCCGTAGAAATAAGACTTGGCTTAGGAATATGTAGGCTGCGAGGAACCGCGCGACATCCCGAGCTTGCCTTTTTTCAACGCGTGCTAGCTGCGTAAGGAGTTCCCAGTCGGTAACGAGCTCCAAAATCTGTTGTTCGCGGAGGGACAGTCCGTCCATCATTTCGACCACCTGTT
>JBEKQY010000125.1:0-10566 GCA_049519235.1 Candidatus Korobacteraceae bacterium
ATGTTTCCGCGACTCTCCTATCTATGACCGTGTAGCGACGATTCTTGTTGTTGTCGTTCTCATTCACCTGCCCCATGTTGTACGGAGGATTCCCAATGATTACGAAAATTGGCGACTCCTTCTGCCGCTTCACACGCGCGGTATTTTCCTCGCTCATGAACGACAGCTTGCTCTGCTCGGGCTCGGCCAGCTCGAACGTATCCACCAAACAAATCCCAGGAAATGGTTTGTACCCGCCGGTGCGCTCCATGTATTCGTGCTCGATGTTCATCGATGCCACGTAATACGGCAGCAGCATGACCTCGTTGCAGTGCAACTCGTTTTCGTACTTGTAGGGCAGGGCGCTGGTCTTCATCTCCCTCATCACGCGCGTGATGAAGTTGCCGGTACCGACAAATGGGTCGAGGATGTGCACGCCCTTGTCGCTGAGCGAGCGCCCGAACTCCTTTTGCAGAATGTCTTCCACGCTGCGCACCATGAAGTCCACGATGGGCTGCGGCGTGTAAACGATGCCGTGGGTGTCCGCCTCTTTGGGTGAGTAACTTTGGAAGAAGCGCTCGTACACTGTATTGATGAAGTCCTGCTTTTGTTTGTAGCTCTCGGTGTTTTCGGCGGCTAATTCGATGGCGCGGTAGAAGTGGTCCAGGCTCCTTAGGAAAGTGTCGCGACTCAATTCCTTTTCCGTCATCGAGTCGATGATCTTTTCGATCTCGGCGGCGATGACATTGCGGCGGGTGAAGTCGGGATTGTCGAAGATCTTGCGGAAGATGCGCTCCGTCATCAGGTGCTGGACCAGCATCTTCTCGACGGCTTCGAGCGAGAGGTTGGGATTGATGGACTGGCGGCAAAGCTCATAAAAAGCGTCGAAGCGCTGCACGAAGGCGGGATTGCTGCGGCGCTGCTGTTCGATCTTTGCCTTGATGCCTTCGGCAACCTGCGGGATGTGCTCCTCGAAGGCGGAGACCGCCTCATCCCATTCCTCGTAGTGCGGCTCGCGATAGCCGAAAAATTCTTTCAGCAGCTCGACCAGGTTATTGCGGTCGCGGAGGTCTTCGTTCAATCCCCGGCGAACGCCGTTCTGGATGAGAACCGCGCGCTCAGGCGCCTGGAAGATGATGTTGGTGCGCGGATAACCCTTGTCGAGCTTGGCGCGAATTTCCTTATCCAGGTCGTCGTGCTCGTCTTTGGCCTCCCAGTAGCCGCGCGGCAGGCTGTAGGTGTCGAGCAGAGCGCCGTCAATCCGCAGGGGATGAAGCTTCTTGCGTTGAAACTGATACTCGGGAACCAGCTTCCATTTGAACTGGTGGCCACAGCCGTCGAGCAGATTCTGAAATGCGCTGCGCACCGCCCCTTCGTGATCGATCTCAAGCTGGCCGAATTGGCCCAGCACCTCGTAGTAGTTCTTCACGAGTTTATGCGTGGGCTTAAGGTTGAGCTGCTGCATGGGAAACGGCCTCAGTGTACAACGGCGAGGGTGTATGTCGTAGTCGCCCAGGTCTCGAAAGGCGCGAGACCTAGGGCACCCGGCACTAGACTTACAATAAGTGGATGTCAACGAGCACTTCGAGCTCGACCGGCACCCCCTCGAGTTCGGAGGGAGCAGCCTGCTCTATTTCGGGAGTTATCTCCGAAACGAAAAGCGTAATTACCACCTCACCAGATCCCGTTTCTGACAATGAGACGGCGTGGCCGATGACTCCCGGTATCTGCGACAACTGATCGCTGTAACGGTCCTCTAATTGAGACACCGCCTCCACGACCTCGGGGTCAGGAATCGGCCCCGGCGAGGCGGGGATCCCCTCCATTTCCCGGCCGGATGAAATTGGGAAGGGAAACTTATTACTGCAGTTCGCGGGCGGCACAAAAGCCAGGTTTCTTGGTTTCTTGTCACCTCCGCCGCCGTTCTTGAATGCATTGATTACGTCATACATCCGATTTGCATAGGTCTGGTCCTGGAACGATTTGTTCTTGAGCTTTTTAGACGCGCCTGCGTACAGCAATCCTACCGGTCCAATGACCGGTCCGTTAGTTCGCTGCTTCACCTGTAGGACGAGAGAGCCGGAATCGCCTGCGGCTGAGGCGCGATCCGCCGGCAGGAGGGGAGAAATTTGAATCTGCTTAACAAACGTAATCTTGTTCACCGGTGGCGCGTAGTGGACCGTAAACTTCACATTTACCGCACTGACATATCCATAGCTGCGTCCGGTTGTACGGCCGCTCTTGATCACTACCGAGCCCAGCATCGGTCGCTGAACCTTGGTATCGAAGGGCGCAATGTCCAAAATGGCGGATGTCGCGAAGCCCCCGTGCACCGCGGCGATGGCGGCATCAACCCGGCCTCTGGGCACCGGTTGGATCCAGTCCGACAAAGCCCCCACCTGAAACGGCGGCTTATATGGCGGCGGGTTCTTTGGCGGCGGCGGAACCTTGATGTTCGTGGGTATCGCATCCTTGTCCTCGAAGCTTGCGGTATCACCGCAGCCGACGTGGGTTATCGAATCCCCGACCTTTCCCCAGATCTTTTTCTCACCTTCCACGAATACGTGCCAGTTGCTGAGGATGTACATTGACCCGTCATTGAGATCTTTGAGCAGCGAACCTAGCGTCCCCACGCCGCAGCTTCCGTTCTTGAGTCTTTTTCCCAAGTCGTCGTTCCAGCCACTGACGCCTAGGCAGATCGGCACGGGATTGCCGGCGGCGTTCACCTGCACGAGTTTGTGGTTGATTGCTGGGCCGCTGTCGGCCAGGGTGACGCCCGAGGTGAAAACCGCCAGCAGACCACAAGCCAGCAGCCGCCGGAGTTTTACTGCGAAACTTGAATTCAGTTCGAATGCTCTCCCCATCACGCCCTCCCAGACGCCCCAACGAAATGGGCATTTTGCTCGCAATCAGAAAGGAAATTTGTTAGGACAGTTCATTGATGGCACGAGGCTGAGCTTTCCAAGTTTGGGATACTTTTTGGCGAACTCATCAATCACGTCCTTTATCGGGTTGGCAAAGGTGTAGCCCCGGTAGTCCCCGTCCTCTCCCAAATTCTCACCAAAGGCCCAGATGAGCCCAACGGGACAAAGCAAGGGAACATTAGCCGCAACATTGGGCCCCGGGTCGGCATTGCATACTTGCAGAACCAAGGCGCCGTCATCGCCCGGCTCCGCGAAAGGCTCGGTTGGCAGTAGGGGAGCAATCACAATTTGGTTTATCAGACCCGACCCATCGGGGGGCCAACTGTCGATTTCAACAACCACCCCGTACGTTATACCCGTCGTCCGCCCGCTTTTCACTACCACCGCGTACTGTTCTGGGTCTTGGGGAACGGGACGAAATGCGGGGATATCCAGGATGGCAGAGCTGGCCGCGCCATTATAGACCGCGGCTATGGCAGCATCGACCGTAACGCTGTCCACCTTAGGCTCAATCCACGCGGAGAGCATTCCCACCTGGAAGGGACGAGCGTAGGGCATTTTGCTCGGCACGGGCGGTGGAATCGGGACGGTGGTCGGAATGGCGCTTTTATTGTCGCAGTATGAGGGAGCGGGGAGGCCGGCAGTGTCGGTTGGCGCTACATGGTTTATCGCATCGCCCATCGCAGGGTCCTTCTTTGGCGGGTTCGCGAAAACGTGCCAGTTGCTCAGAATGTACCGCGTCCCTTTCTCGTCTTGAACCATCGCCCCCAACGTCCCCGTGTAGCAGGGGTTGAAACCGCCTGCCACGGTGAAACAACCCTCCGCTTTTTTGTTGCACCCCTTGGCGCCTCCCTCGGCATAGTACTTCGCACTTTGTCCGCTCACGCCGAGGCAGATCGGCGACGGTTGCAGCAGCTTGTGGTTGATCGCTAGCCCGCTGTCAACAACCTGGGCGTTCGCCGCGGTCAGCGCCGCCAGAAGTGTGCAGGCGAAAAGCGCAAATGCGGCCCGGCGCGAGTCTGGGCGACAGCGAAAACATCCGTTGCTCATACTGTTTCTCCCGGAAGACGATGGCGAGACAAAACCAATGCCTGAGAGATGCAGGCGACGAGACATTGGCGCACTCCTATACCAAAGATTTCGTGTTGCCCGGTCGCGGTAGGGATACCAGTCACCTGTCCCGGCGCAGGGATTTCGCCTTTGCTCCCAACAGCCCGACACTATATACCCCTTTAAGGATTCCAGCGCATGAATATTTTCTTTGCCGCTTGGCTCTAGGGTCAGCTACGATACGGTCAACCGCAATTCGTTCGACTGCGGACTTGGCGGATTGCCATCGTCGAACTCAAAACTATCTATTGAGCGGGGCTTCGACCGCATCGTCGAAATCCTTGGCGGCAAGCGGCGAGTGATGTTCAAGAACACATGTTAGAACACATCTTTCCGCTCTACTCGACGGTATTTGACTCGGTCATTACATTGCAGCTTATTCATCGGAACTCAAACGGAGAGTTAGTGGCGCAGCATGGTTCTTCAACGAATCAAAGAACCAAGCTGCACCACTGCTGAGGCCGCCGCTACTTCGCGGCTGCTAGTTCCACTCGTACCTGCGCTTCCACCCGCGACAGGCGCTCCTGTAGGCTTGCACTCTGCGTTTGCAATTGCTGCTTGAGACCGTCGATTTCCTGCTGCTGCGCCTTGATCAGCTCGGCCTGAGCTTCGGCGCGGTGATATTGCTTCTGCACTTCATTCAGCAGCATGGTGGCGATGTACTGATAGCGGACGGTGTAAGGTTGGCCATCCTTGTCGTAAGCTACGAGCTCGGGATAGACCTTGGCCACCTCTTCCGCGATCAATCCATACTGCGGCGTGTGCTGCCCGTTCGCGTACTCCGGCTTATAGAAAAACGTGACCGGGCGCAGCTTCATCAGCGCGTCGGTGCTGTCGCCCATGTCACGCACCTGCTCCTTAAAGCGCAGCGAGGAGGACACCGTTCCAAGCTGCCCACTGGAGTTGATGTACACCTCAATGCCACCAGCCGACACGCCGTAGACGCCCTGGATGTAGGCCGCGGTGTGCATGGAATCGCCGATGCGGATGGTGTCGTTTTCATTGCCTGCGGCTGGGCCCTCGGCGTCAATGTAGAGATCGCTGACGCCGGTCGTGTTATTGTAGCCGGCCCTGTAACCCAGGAAGGTGTTGTTGTCGCCGCTCTGGTTGTTATAACCAGACTGGTAGCCATAGA
Organism: Candidatus Korobacteraceae bacterium; assembly: GCA_049519235.1. GTDB lineage: Bacteria > Acidobacteriota > Terriglobia > Terriglobales > Acidobacteriaceae > Bog-257. Next base: position 5,149 of record JBEKQY010000125.1, read on the forward strand.
AAGTGTTCTCAGCGCCGCCATTGCTGTTATAGCCGCTGCGGACACCAGTGAATGTGTTGTCATCGCCGCTCACGCTGACTGGGCCGGCTCCGGTGCCCACGAAAACATTGTGGTTGCCGGTCTGGTTGCTATTGCCCGCGTTGCGGCCAAGGAAGGTATTCTCTATGCCGGTCGTATTGTCTTGTCCCGACCCGTAGCCTACGAAGGTGTTGTAGACCCCGCTTCCGGCAACATTGTCGGTTCCTGCGTTAACGCCGGCAAATAGGTTGTCGTCAGCGAGGCTGCCGACGCTGAGGACGGTGCTGCCGCCGATCTCGTAGGAACCCGCGTTGACCTCTCCGTTGACATCGAGCTGTGCTACCGGCGTGGTGGTTGCAATGCCTATGTAATTTGCCGCCGTATCCTGAGAGATAACGGAATTCACCAGGAAACTAGGGGTGGCCCAAAGGGCAATATAGGGGGATGAACCCATTCCGCCGAGGACTGGGCCCGGCGGCAATGCCGAGCTCGGTTGCGCCGCTTTGGCCGGTGGGTTTGGTGACGTCTGTTGCGCTGAGCAGAGGGTAGCCAGCAACAGGGTGGAAAGAGCAAAGGCGATGCTGAGACGGCGCATGGTGCGCTCCTTTCGTGGGTTGGAATTTAGAGACACCTGTGGGGTCGGCCCGACGGCTATGGACGGTGAACTTTCAAAGTAACGTTGACTCATAGAGTGACCTCCTTAGTCACGTTTGAGATGAGTTGTGAAACACACCGAAGAAAGTTGCATATTCCAAGAGGGTGGACTATCCCGGTCCACCCTCTTGTAGGGTTGAGATAGCAGGCTCGCTACCAGGCACTACTGCGGGCACCCGGAGGGCAGGCAGCAATCACCCCCTCCGCAGTGCTGCTCCAATCCAAAGCAACTGATAGCGAACGGTGACGGAGTGCCATCCGGAGAGTTGTCCGTCACGGTTAAGCTCCCGCTCACCAGTCCCGGTTCTTCAGGCGTGCATGCAACCGTGATGGAGCATGAGCCGTATGGCCCCACCGATCCGTGGCAATTGTTGGTCTGGGAAAAAGGAGGATCAGGCGCAGCGTCGATGCCACTGATACCCAGGTTGTCCGGTAAGTAGCTCGTCAGTGTCACCTGGCAGTACGCAGTGTCGCCCACATACGCGCTGAGGTCGCAACTGGCAGGTGGCGCGCTTAGCTTTACATCATTGACGATTGTGGCGCTGAGAGTCGAGGTTAGCGGACAGGCTCCGACGTTGCAGTCCACCGTCAGGGTCCCGGTCTTCGGCCCATCAGCGCCCGCGAGGAGTTCTACCTCGATGAAGCATTTTTGCCCGGCTGGTAGCGTACCTCCGCACGTGGTTAAGCTCCTGACCACAGAAAACGGGGGGGGCGGGTCGGTACTGATGCTAGTGATGTCGATTGAGGTCGAGCGATTGTTTGTCACCTTGAACACCTCGTAGTATGGGTAATCGCGCGCGCTCACGCCCCAGTCGTAGGTAGTGGGAGTTAGGGTTACGTCCGAGGGCGGAGCGGGAGAGTCGGCTTGAGCGAAAGCGAGCATGGAAACCATGCCCAGGAAAAGCAGCAGAGGAAGCTTTTTCATGGTGACCTCCTTTGGTCATGGGTTGTGGCGGCGACTGATTCTCGAAAGGTGAGGAGCAACTTCACCGCGTAGCTGACTCTCACCGAGTGTTGGTTCATTTGCTAGCCGGAGGCGGGATTGTTGCCCACCTCCGGAACTGTTCCCTTGAAAACGGATGGTCGAGTTGCGCTCGATTTCCCCGCATCTGTGGGCGCACAGTAGGGCAGTTCGCCCTGCGCGAGCAATGCCTAAAGGCTCACTTTTAGATAACTTCGGTTACACCGTCTAAGCTGCTGCTGCGGTGAGGCTTATGTGGTGAGGTAACCAGAACGCACAAAACTAAACCGGCAAAGCCGGGTTATAATCGCGTCCGCAAGCTTCCCAATCTGAGGGTGGTAGTTGTGAGCGCCACGCAGAAACTGCTCCGCTTCGGCGTCTTCGAGTTGAATCTCGATACCGAGGAGCTGTTCAAATCCGGCATACCCGTCAAGCTGCCGCCGCAGCCGCTCAAGCTTTTAGTCTTGCTGGCCAGCCATGCCGGCCAAGTGGTGGCCCGTGACAAAATTCAATCGCAGCTCTGGGTCGGAGAAACCTTTGTTGACTTCGAGCACGGGGTGAACAAGTGCGTCAACCAGATCCGCAGCGCGCTGGGCGATAATGCCGACCATCCGCTCTACATCGAAACCCTGCCTCGCCGCGGATACCGCTTTGTCGCTCCCGTAGCTTCGAACGTCACCCCCGCGCCGCAGCCCAAGGTGGTCGAGCCCGACTTCGGCGAACGGAGTCGACTTCCAGTCTTGATCGGCGACCGGACGAAAGCGGCGGCGGAAGTAGACACGCCCAGCTATCCGGCGGCTGTGCCGGACACGGCAGCAGTAGTCTCGCCAGCGGATAAAGTCGCCGAGATTCACAGGTCGCAACCTCGGGCCTGGCGAGATCGTCTGGTCTGGATCGGCGTGGCGGTCCTGTTGGTTGCGTCGGTCGGCGGAGGATTCTACTGGCGCTGGCGCGCGCACAAAGCGCCTGCGCTCACCGAGAAAGACACCATCGTGCTGGCCGACTTCGACAACAAGACCGGCGACCCGGTTTTCGATGACACGTTGCAGCAGGGACTGGCCATTCAGTTGGAGCAATCGCCATTCCTCGAACTGATTTCGCAGGCCAAGGTCAGTCAGACCTTGAAGCTAATGGACCGTCCTGCCGACGCCGCCTTAACTCCGCAAGTTGCACGCGAGGTCTGCCAACGCACCGGTAGCAAAGCCATGCTGACCGGCGCGATCGCCACTCTCGGCAGCCAGTACGTGATTGGGTTGAAGGCCGTCGACTGCAATACGGGAGACGTGCTGGCGGAGACGTTGGAACCAGCGGCAGCCAAGGAATTGGTACTCAAGGCTTTGGACGCTGCGGCAATCGGATTACGGAGCAAGCTGGGAGAATCGCTCAGCTCGGTGCAGAAATACGCGACCCCGCTTGAGGAAGCGACCACACCATCGCTGGATGCGCTGCAAGCCTACAGCCAGGGAACAAAGGCGATGGTTGCAAAAGGCGACTCGGCTGCTCTGCCCTTCTTCCAGCGGGCGGTGGAACTCGATCCGAACTTTGCCGTGGCCTACGTCGGCATGGCGTGGTCCTACAACAACCTCGACGAAATTGGGCGGGCGGCGGAGAACGCGCGCCAGGCGTACGAGCTGCGGGAGAAGGTGAGCGAACGGGAGCGACTCGGAATCGAAGCAGCCTACTACATGCTGGCTACGGGAGAATTGGACAAAGCGGCGCGGGTGTACGAACGGTGGCAGGAGGATTATCCGCGCGACGGCACGCCGTACACCAACCTCAATTTCATTTACATATGCCTTGGAAGCTGGGACAAGGCGTTAGAGGAAGCCCGCGCGGCCATACGCCTTAGACCGAATACTGCGGGCAACTATCCCAACCTCGCCATAGTCTATACCAGCCTCAATCGGCTGGATGACGCGGAAGCGGTGTTCAAGCAGGCGGAGGAGCGCAAGGTGGCGAATGAGTTCCTGCTCTACAGCCCCTATGAGGTGGCTTTCCTGAAAGGCGACGCGACACAGATGGCGCAGTTTGCCGCGTCCGCCGTGGGCAAGCCGGGTAGGGAAGATCTGCTGCTGGCCACGCAAGCGGACACCGAAGGCTGGTACGGGAGGTTAAAGAATGCAGGCGAGCTGACCCGGCGGGCGATGGATTCAGCCCGGCGCAACGACGCCAAGGAGACTGCCGCAAGCTATCAGGCAGCGGCAGCGCTGCGCCAGGTGGAATCAGGTTACGGAAGTCAGGCCCGTGACGATGCCGATGCGGCGCTGAAGCTGGCGCCAAACCGCGACGTACGGGCGATGGCGGCTCTGGCTCTGGCGCGGGCGGGCGACACAACCGGCGCGGAGAAGCTGGTGGCCGAACTTGACAAGACGTTTCCACTGGACACGCTGGTGCAGAAATATTGGCTGCCCACCATCCGGGCTGCCCTCGCCCTGGAGCGCAAAGACCCTAGCCGCGCCGTCGAACTGCTAAAGCTTGCGAGCACGATCGAACTCGGCCAGCCTGCGCAGGTCAATGTATTCCTATGCCCAGCCTATCTGCGGGGCGAGGCCTATCTCATGCTGCACGACGGCCCCGCAGCGGCGGCGGAATTTCAGAAGTTCATCGACCGCTATGGATTGGTGGTGAACTTCCCCTGGGGAGCGCTGGCCCGGCTCGGCCGGGCTCGCGCTTACACGCTCTCGGGCGATACCACCAAAGCAAAGGCCGCCTACCAGGACTTCCTCGCCATTTGGAAAGATGCCGATCCCGGCATCCCCATCCTGAAGCAAGCCAAAGCCGAGCTTGCGAAGATCTCCTGACTTGATACCGCTGCGCAAACGGGCGCCCGGCCTGCCGTTACCGCGCCCGAATTCTGGTAACGAAATATTCTCGCACCCTAGCTGTAAAACGGGTGTATGATCTGGCCTGCTCGGGGCCACCGGATTTCAAAAAAACGGATAAGCCACAGGAGGTAACCGTGAGAAATCCTTGTCTGCTGCTTCTCGTGTGCATGGTCTCCATGCTCGCTCTCGCTCAAGTAACACTGGATCCTTCTTCCCCGTCCAACTTGGGCGATCAACCGATAGGCTACGCGGCCGGTACGCCGTTCACCCTAGCCAATGGGGGACCGGGCCAAATCACGATCGAGAGTATCACCGTCAGCCCTAGCGGCCCCTATTTCGTCTTCAGCAACCCTCCCTACAATTGTCCAACCACGCTATCGCAACAAGGTGCCTGTAGCATTTGGGTGGAATTCAACGCTTCCGCTCCGGGGTGGACCGCCGGGACCTTGACCGTGACTTATGAGACGACGAACCACCAACAAGAGATGCTAACTGCTAGCCTGATGGCCAACGGCATATATGACGTCTCGCTAGTTCCGCTCACCACAGCCCCCCACCACCTCTCGTGTAATGTCTACGTCGGAAACCCGGGTAGTGCGTGTACAGTGACGTTGGTCAACAATCAGGAGCAGTTTCGGCTCTCGATCTCCGGGATCACAGTTTCAATGGATTTCTCCATATCATCGAACACTTGCCCCATGTCGCCGGAGACGGTGCCGCCGTTTGGCTCTTGTACTATCGCCGTCCAATACAATGGGAATATCCAGGGGGAACAGGGTACGTTGCAAGTGATGACGAACTCTATGGACGGCAGTCCGCCAACGCTCAACCTGCAGAGCGAGTGTAGGCATTACGGTTGTAGCTGAGGGAGCCACTTGCTGGGCGCTTTCGGTCCAAGCCCGCGAATCGAGGGAAACTCTATCCCGGGCTTGGGCCCCTTTTTTTCTTAACAAGTAAATA
>JBEKQY010000126.1:0-10557 GCA_049519235.1 Candidatus Korobacteraceae bacterium
CCAGTGCCGTTGAAGGAAAAAATGGTGGACTTCTGCCATAGGCAGAGAAAGGACTTACAGACCGACGCTGGGGGTGTCACTCTGAAAACAATTCCGCAACTCGCACTGCCGGCATTGCAGTTGGCTTCTCCGCCTGCCTGGGTCACTCCGTAGAGGGCGCCATCCGGGCCGAAAATTACTCTGCCTGAAGGAAGAAGCCCGTCCGTGCCTCCATGGAAGATATAAAGGGGATTCAGGGCCCGGCCTGAGCTCTCACGAACGAGTTTAAATACCGTGCCACAGCCGTTGGCTTCGCCCCCGGTTGGGCAATTGTTGCTATCGTCACCTCCAGCAGCGGCCGCCCCATAGAGATTTCCCGCTCGGTCCATGATCAGCCCCCCAACCGGAATCGCCCCATCCCCTCCGCCACTAAAAGTGTGCAGGACCTGGAAGGTCTGGCCTTGTGCTGCGATGGCCGCACCGAACAGGATGAAAAGACAGGCCATTCCTGCCAGCCGGGCGATCACCGAATTCCGATGTTGCTCTGGGTTCCTCATAACGATCCTCCTTTGCGAGTTCGTACTGCGCGAATCTCGGCCCCGGGAACCAACTTCTCCAAGAACGGTTGCCGCGTTGCCGCTACCATTAGCCCGGTCGCTGGCGCAAGTCAAATTAATTTCGCCTTACGGTGTAATGATTTGAGAAAGAAAGGCTTATACAGCCTCAGTGCAGCACGACATCGGATCGCCACTGGTCCACCAGCTTCCACCACAGGAATTCTTCCCATTCCTCCAGCACGGTCTTGGCCCAGCCGCGGTGCTTCCAATATGCCTCGGCAAAATGATACGGGGTGGAGGCCGCAGCCACCGACCAGCGATACTGCGGCAGCCGCTTCCGGAAGGTGGAAAGCGTGCGCCGAGTTTCGAAGTCCGAGGTCATTAAGATTGCCGAGCTGGCGCCAATTCGCTGAAGGCAGCGCTGCACATCGGCGGCTTCTTCAAACAACGAGTTGCCGACGGTGGGACAGATTTCCGTGGAACGCTGTCCGCTGCGATCCAGGTATTCCCGCGCCAGTTCGGCTTCCGTCCGGCCAAAGATTTCGCCGTTGACGCTGGCATCGAGCAGGACCCGCGCGCCATAGCCGTCGCGGTGAAGATTGACGGCGCGATCGTAGCCGGGAGTATCGCCTGATCCCTCCAGCACCACGATGGCATCCGAGCGCTGAGGATCGTCAACCACCAGAAAAGATCCGGCGCACAATAGCAGATAGAGAAGGAGAATCGCGAGAATCACAAGCATTGCGGACAGAGTAAGACGTTTGGTCATCGAGGATCGCAGGCTGTAGCTTTGTATCAGGGCACGACTTCAGCCATGCCGTCCGGCCGCCCAGGAACCTGGGCTTTAGCCCCGGGGAAATCTGCTTTCGCAGGGGCTGAAGCCCGAGTCATAGCCAGGCCCTTTCGGCACGGCTGAAGTGTCTGCGTGAGAACTGTGCCGTCCCTGAAGGGACTCGGACATTTTCCCCACTCCACCCAGGACTCCGCTACGCTCCGTCCTGAGCTAACTGCAATTCCACCCCTTCGGGGTTCTCTTTTTCGCGGTTGTAGTCCACCGCGAATACCAGAGTTAGTTTTCACGCACACTCTGAAGCCGTGCCCTGACACAAACCAAAGCATTCCGTTGTGCACTCAAGTCGCCCTGAGGCATGCCGCTCCCATTGCAACCTCTTCCGTATGCAGGCGCCACAGTATCTCGCCCACAACCGACCAATCGTATCTGATCTCGACCAGGCGGCGAGCATTGGTGGCCAGCTCATGCCAGTGCGGGCTCTCCGCCTGCAAGGCAACGACCGCATCAGCCATCGCCTCCGGAGTGTCGGCGATCAGGATGTCCTTGCCGGGCGTCACCGCGAGTCCCTCAGCGCCGAGCGTGGTGGAGACCACTGGCGTTCCCGCAGCCATGGCCTCCAATACCTTCAGCCGAGTTCCGCCGCCAACGCGCAGCGGCACAACCGATGTCAGCGCGCTTTGGTAGAAGGGGCGAACGTCATCGACGGTTCCGGTGACGGTGATTCCCTGCTCGCGCAATGCCAGGATCGGCTTGGCGGGCTGCGCTCCCACGATTACCAGCCGCAACTCCGGCCGGCGGGCATGAATCAGCGGCCACACCTTCCTGGCGAAAAACAATGCGGCATCGATGTTGGCGTGGTAATCCATGCGGCCCATGAAGAGCACGTCGCGGCGTGCGCCGCCGTCCGCAGCGGGATTCGCCGCGAAGAACTCGCAATCGACGCCATTGCCGACAACCTCGATGCGGGCCTCGGGCACGCGCTGGAGCAGGACCTCGCGCTCCCGCTCGCTGCAAACCGTGTGGGCATGGCACAGGCGCAGAAGCTCGTCTTCGACCTTGCGCGAGAGCGCAGAAGTGCGCTGCGCGTACCAGCCGCGCAGTGGGTTCGAGTCGTTTTCCGCATATCGCCCGAGGATTTCGGACTCGATATTGTGCCAATCGAGGATGAGACGCGTTTGGGGCGCCACCTGACGAATGCGCCTAGCGTAGGCGATCAGGTGCATGCTTTCGATCTGAATGGTGTCGAAGGTTTGCTGGCGCAGCAGTCGATCCACTTCGGCGATCACCCGCGCCGATGTGAAATTCAAAACATTGAGCGGCGTGGGCCCGAGGAGTCCGCGAATCAGATTCGCCGGCCGGTATCCGGCCTCGCGGCGTAACCCGATAACTTGGCTGCCATTCGTGGATTCCAGTTGCTGGCGCAGCAGTTCCACCTGTCCTTGCGCATCTTCGCTGACCAGCCCGATGTAAGTGAGCTCAGCTTTTTGCGCCAATTGCCGCGCGAAATAGAAATCGCGCAGGTGCGCCCCTGAGATGATCGGCCAGCAGATTCGCGGCGAGAAGTACAGGACGCGCATGGGTCAGAGTCCTATGGCAGTTTATCCCAGAGGAGTACGCCGTGATGGTAGTCGGGAAGTTCAACTGGTCCGAAACAGAGAGATTGTCACTCGGGCTTGTGGCAATTAATCAGCCAGGGCGTGCCAAACTGGTCAACCAGCATCCCAAACCGTTGCGCCCAGAAGGTTTCTTGTAGAGGAATCTTCACCGCACCGCCTTCTGCCAGAGTTTGGAAGATGCGATCAGCTTCCTCTGCGGCTTCAATACTGAGGAAGACGGAGAAACCCTGGGGTTTTTCATAGCTCTCCGGGAGCACGTCGGCGCCGGTCAATCGGTAATCGGTCAACGACAGCGTAGCGTGGAGGAGTTTCCCGCGCCACTCGGGCGGAGTTTGCTCGGCCAGTGGCGAGTCTCCATAGGTCATCATGAAAACGATGTTGCCACCCAGGCACCGCTCGTAGAAGCGGAAGGCAGCTTCGCATTGCCCGTTGAACGTGAGATGAGGATTCAGTTGCATGATGCACTCCCGCTACTGAAACGGCGATGTTTAATGGTATACTCGGTCGCGGCTTTCCCCCAGCCAGTCATCCGCATGCCGGGGAATGAAAAGAATAATCAAGCTTGGTTTGCACGCCCTGTTTCTGGCGCTGGCGCTGCCCGCAGCGGCGCTTGCCGGATTCGGTCGTGCTCCCGCGATGTTCACCATCGGAGCTCATGCAGTCGCTTCGGTGCCCGGAGTGGTTGGAGACTATCTTCGCATTGCATTTTACAAACTGACGCTGAAGCAGTGTTCGTTGTATAGCCGTGTGTCCTTCGGATCGTTTTTCGCTCGCTCCGATGCCACGCTGGGACGTGGAGTCTACATCGGCTCCTACTGCATTCTGGGCAGTTGCTCCATCGGCGACCGGACCCAGATCGCGTCGCAGGTGCAGATTTTGAGCGGAAGGCAGCAGCATCTCCGGGATTCCCAAGGCAGGATTACGGGTTCCAGTGAGGGAAAATTCGAACCGATTAATGTCGGTTCCGATTGCTGGATTGGGGCTTCTTCCATCATAATGGCTGACATAGGGTCTGGTACCACCATCGGCGCCGGTTCGGTTGTTGTCCGGCCAGTGGCTGCGCAGGTCGTCGCCGTAGGCAATCCTGCCCGAGTCGTTAAAGAATTATCTCTAGAGTTGCGAGCTGATGGGGTGACCGAGTGAATCTATCCGCAATCCAAAAAATGAACGGACCGGCCACGGTGGACGATTACGCCTATCCGCAAACCGTGGCGCTGGAGCCGGAGGCTGCTACCGGGCCATCCGAGCCGCAGCCCGCAACCCGCCGTCGCGGCCGCGGCGCGGAGTTCTACAAGCCCTTTCATTACCTGCTGTTGGCCTATTTGTTCTTCTATTGCAGCCGGGTCCAGGAAATGATTCCGAACATGCATACCGGCCTGCTGCTGCAACCGATTCTGATCCTGGGCATGTTGATGACCGGAACTACGAAGTCGATCTTCCGCTCCGACATTGGCCGGATCATGACCGCCTTCACCATCTGGGTGGCGATTTGCATTCCTTTTAGCGTGTGGAAGGGCGGCAGCTACGATCAATTTTCCATCGCGCTGCAGTCCCTGGGCCTGCTGTTTTTCATGCTGGCCTTCATTCGCACCACCGACGATTGTTTCCGCGCGATTCTTGCGATAGCGTTGGCGATGGCTTTGGTCGGTGTGCTGTCGCTGACCATTGGCGGCGGTCGCGAGGGTAGCACACGTTTGGGACTCGGTTCCGGTAACGACACGCTATCGGACGCCAATTTTCTCGCCCTCTACCTGATCGTGGGGATACCGTTCTTGTGGTTTGCCGCCTCCATGCGGCGTGGCTTCATGAAGCTCGCGTTGATCGGCATGCTGGTTCCGGTGCTGATCGGCGCCGCCAAGACAGGTTCAAGATCGGCGTTACTGGCGATGGGAGTCGGAACGGTTTTCTTCTTTATCTTCGCCAACGGCAGGCAGAAAGCTCTGATGCTGGTGGGCGGTACCATAGTTTTGGTTTGTGCCGCCTTCCTGCTGCCGCAGAAGATCCTGGAACGCTTTACCACCGTTCTCCAAGCCAAGTCGGCCGCATCGGAAGAGGCGGCGGAGTCGGCGGCGGAAAGAAAGATGCTGCTGACGCGCAGTCTGCAATTGACTTTCGAGCATCCGTTGTTCGGGGTCGGTCCGGGAGAGTTCATGGATGCGGAGGCCAAGGAGGCCATGGCGGAAGGTAAACAGGGCGTATGGCATTACACGCATAACTCCTACACCGAGCTCTCCAGCGAATGCGGTCTCACCGGTTTCTTCCTGTACGTCTTCGCCTTTTACCGCTCTTACAAGGGACTCACGCCGCTGCGCAATCGTTACCCGAGTCCCATCGTGCGGCGGGCGGCTTTGTTCTTGCAGATGAGCGTCCTCATGTCCGCCGTCGGCGCCTTTTTCCTGAGTATTGCCTACGGTGGTCTGCTCTACGCTATGTTGGGGCTCTCTGCGGCCATGCAGTTGGCGGCCGCCAGAGAGCAGAGAGAGACCAGAGCGTTGAAAGAGCAGGCACAAGTAGCGGTGGCATGACGGAGGCGCACGCCTGTTCCCAGTCGCCTTCTTTGCTGGGACGGATCGCCCATTGCTTAATGTCTGGAAACTCAGCGAACCGGCTGGAGATTGCCCGCACCTGGGGCCGTCTCTGCCAGTATCGTTCTTTGGCGCTCCTTCGTTTGCCCTCCCGCATTTGCCGCAACGCTGATCTCGAACGGATCCAGCGCCTGGGCCGGGAGACGGCAGCGGCTCTGCAACGCGATCCCGCCTGTGCCGCCAAGTACACTGATTACCAGTTCTGGGCTCCGTTTAACGTGGACCGCATCGGCGCCTTGGCGTTGCATCGCTCCCCGCCTTTGCGGATTCTGGACATTGGCTGCGGTCCAGGATATTTTCTGGCTGCGGCCTTAGCTTGCGGTCACGACTGCTACGGAATCGACGCTCCGGCGACCGTCATGACGGAGGTGGAAGCGCGGGTCTACAGCGAGATGCTGGCGGCCTTGTCTTGTGACAGCCGCGTCTCTTCCCTGCTGATCGAGCGGTTTGTGCCCATGGCCCTGCCGCTCCGCGACCTCGACTTAATCACTGCCTTCTGGATATGCTTCAATCGCCATGATCAGCCGGACGAGTGGGGCGCCGCGGAGTGGCAGTTCTTCGTCCAGGACGCGCTTTCCCGCCTGCGTCAGGACGGCATCCTGCATCTGGAGCTGAATTCCAACCTGGCGCGATATCGCGCGCTGGAGTGGTACGACGAGGAAACACTGCAATTCTTTCGTTCGGTGGGAACGGTCGATCGCAACGTGGTCCGCGTTATCAAAGGAACGCCTCAGGGATGGGGAGCACTTCCGAAGCCGGCGTAGCTGTCACGGACGAGCGCATTCGCGTTTGCCTGCTGTCTGACACTGTAGGACTCGATGCCGGTACCGAACGGCAGGTCGTCGAGACTGCCAAGCGCCTTCACCAGGACAGATTCGACGTTCATGTGTGCTGCCTGGAAGACAGTCCGCAACTCAGAAGTCTGGAGGGCGTCTGCCACATCGCGGTTTTTCCTACCGCAAGCGTCAACTCCTGGAATGGAATGATTCAGGCACGCCGCTTCCGGCAATATCTACGACAACATCGCATCCAGATCGCACACGCCTACATGAATAAGACCGCGGTCTTCGCGGTGCTGACGTCGCTCGCCTCCGATCGCATCGTGATCACCAGCCGCCTGAACACCGGCTACTGGTACACGCCGCGTTTCCGGATGATGTTTCGCGTCCTGAATCTTCGCACCGACGCCATCATGGCTAATTCGCTGGAGGCCAAGCGCATTGCGGTCGAGAACGAGCGTCTTGCTCCCGACCGGGTGCGGGTGGTCTACCAGGGCGTGGATATGACAAAGTTCAATCGGGGATTGGGCGATCCTCGGGCGTGCGACCGCCTGGGCATTCCGCGCGACGCTCGCGTCGTAGGCATTGTGGCGAATCTCCGGAAGGTCAAAGACCACGCCCTGTTCCTGCGTGCGGCGAAGATCGTCGCCAGCCAGGTTGACGATGTCGTGTTTTTGCTTGCCGGTCGCGGTGAGTTGTACCAGGAATTATCTGAGTTGGCTTCTGAGCTCGGCATACGCGACCGCGTCTTCTTCACCCAAGGCGAGGGCAACATCATGGACTGCCTCGCGCGGATGTGCATTGGATGTCTCACCTCTTTCAGCGAAGGATTTTCCAACGCTATCATGGAGTACATGGCCGCGGGTCTGCCGGCGGTGGCTATCGACGTGGGCGGAAATCGCGATGCCATTCTCGATGGCGAAACCGGTTATCTGGTCGCAGACCGCTCGCCGAAGGCGTTCGCCAAGCCGCTGATTGAGCTGCTCCGCAATGAAGAGCTGCGTGCCGGCATGGGAGCCAAAGGTTTTCAGCGCTGCGTCGAGCACTTCGAAGTCGGCAAGACCATCGGCCAACTGGAAGAGTTTTACGAGTCGCTGGTCAGGCCTGCTCGTCAAACTGTTTAGGTGAACATTGCTGCTCCGGCTAGAGTGGTTTTCGCGTAGATGTATCCGGGTAGTGCGGCGCTTCAGCGCCGCGTAAAGCCGTTTCTCCGTAGTGGGGCTTTCCGCCCACTGCGCTGCAGTGGGCGGAAAGCGTGAACTTAGGGCGAAGCCGGGACGCGCGCCTGAAGGCCCGCACTACCAGGATACAGCAATTCCTAAACTGCGGTAAGCAGTCACATCCGGGAGTGAGTATCTGTTGAAACTTTACTCCCGCTTGGTTTTACACAATACCTGGCCAACGACCCGCAGCAGCCGATGGCGCGCCATTCTTTCCGCTCTCACCTGACAATCCGTGGTAGCGGGTCGTGGTGCTTCAGGCTATTGATTCCTGCAAAAGAAATGTCCGCATAGCGATGGAAGGGCACGGATTCATAAAGTGGGCTTTGGCCCTGGCTTGCCGTGGCTAAAGCCATCTCTGATAGGTCCGATTTCGCCGGGCTGAAGCCCGGCGCTTCCACCGTCGATAGGACTTTTCTTTTGCCGCTATCGATAAAACACCACTACGTGGTGGCGGTCACGTGCGCCGAGCTGAATGGCGAATGTTATAATCATGCTCGCCCTTCTGTAGCCTTTCCTCACAAGCGGGCGCGTAGCTCAATTGGCAGAGCAACTGACTCTTAATCCGAGAGAGCCACTTTGTAACGAGGCGTACCTACTTGTAAGTGATTGGAAAATCAGACTCGGGCGAGACATCGTACTCGCCCGTACCAAGTGATCTAAGCTGAAACCCGCTACATTTTTCGCTACAGCAGCACGTGCTAGTACCAACCGCTAGCCGTTGTGTCTAATCAAGGTTTCGTGAATGTCGGTCGGATTCCGTGACACATCAGCCGCCCACTCTCCAAAGCCGCCGTGTCCGTTGATTGCTCTCACCCATTCGCCTAAGAACTCGCGTTTCGTCTGGTGCTCTTGATTGTCCTGTCCCTTGACTTCCAGCACCAACATTTTTCGGTTCGTTAAGCGGACCAGGTAGTCCGGGCGAAACTTGCGGATGATGCCCCGAAATGAATAGGTGATCTCAAATCCGAGATGGTCATTCTTGACCCACGCTGCAACATACGGGCTGCGGTCAAGCTCGAAAGCCTCGCTCGCCTCCCATCGGCTGTCGAACACACTCATGTTGATGTGGGAATGTCGCGTGTGTTCACAGGGCTTTCCGGTGTACCAAGGAAGCATGTCGCCTGTTGCGCGGATCGGCCTCTCGGCCACGACCTGCCCAGCGTTTGGGTTGCGTTCCGGCTCCGCAGTCACAGGCTGGCTAGTTGCATCAACGAGCTTGAGTAATTGCTCTCTTGCGCTAGACGCTGCGGAAGCAACCCAGTCGCTTAGGTCTTTGCCGATGGGCGGCTCCACAATTTTGACGGATTTCGCTACGCCCATTAGCGAGCTGGCCAGGTCTTGAGCGTGCTTTCGTCCCGGCCTATCACGGTCGGGTATGACGAGAACGCACTTCCCGCGCAACGATTGGGAATACTCGGGACGCCATTTCCCCGCGCCGCCGGGGTTGCAGGTAGCCACGAGTCGCAATCGTGCAGCGCAGTCGCAGTCCTTCTCGCCTTCGCAGATTAAAACCAAATCAGAGCGAATAACTGCTGGCAGGTTGTAAAGGACGCGGCGCGTTTCGTTCAGGTTCCAAATCCAGCCGCCATCACCGTTTGGTCGCCTTTGTTTGAATCCCTTTGGGTCGTAGCGGACCACCTCGAATAGCAGCTTGCCGTTCTCATCCTCGTAGCGGTAGGTAGCGACGATTCTTGGCGAAGCCTGTTTTGTGTCAGTGAACAGGTCCGACATATCGATGCCCAATGCCCGCACCACGGCCTCTGAAGGGCAACCAGCGTGACAGTGCAGCAAAACTCGACCCTCAGACTCGCTCAGCGAGAGACTGGGCTTAGAATCATCATGTGCTGGACATTGCGCCACCCAGCCCTTGCCGCTGCGTCTTCCGCGCTTCAGTAAGCGCAAAATCTCGCGGGCAGTCATTTTCCATCCGTGTGCGAATGATGGCTACTGCTCACTTTTTTACAGGCTGTTCTGCCGGGTTCCTTGGTTCACAAGTTTCTGGAGTGCTTCCGGGGTCACGCAGACCCGGCGTCCTAGCCTGGTTGCGGGAAGCTTCCCCTGTGAAATCCATTTCCGAATCGTCCACGGCGAAACGCTGATCGCCTTAGCGGCGCTTTCGATGTCCAGCGCGATCTTCTCACTCGGTATCATTCAGTCCAACTCCTTACTCACAATGTGCTTGACTTGGCCTCTATCTTCCAATACAGTTGACTTACATTAGCTATTGTAGATTAGCATTACATACGAGATGTTAACATCTCCGGTTGTTTTGCTGGAGAGATCAACATGGTACGCATCAAGAGAGTAAAGGCTTCAGGTCGGAGCCATTCGCGCAAAGCTGGGCAGGGTGCCGCTCCAACCAATCCCTTCGATAAAAGTGTGCAGGTATTTACGCTTGGGGAGGTCGCGGGACTTCTGCAAGCGCCGAAGTCCCGGATCACGAACTGGACCATCGGACGCCCGCTCAAGATCGTTCCCAGAGTTCTATCAGCACAGGGCAAGGGCTCCCACAATCTGTTTTCTTTGGATGATGTCTATGTGCTGGCGTTCGTGAACCAGCTTTATACAGACGGACTCTCAATGAGCGCAATTGAGTATCTCGTACATGGAGCCTTTTTGGGGCCAACGCTTGGTCCGGTGGAGTATTTCGAATTCAGACGAGGAAAGGGCGGCAGGTGGGGCGCTCGGTTCGGCACAGGGGAGTTCCAATATCAAGACGTGCAACCCCTGTCGCCGTCAGCGGTCGATGTTGTGGCCGGCGTAAGCCCAGGAAAGTACACTCTGAATGTAAAGGCACTGGTGGGCATAATTAACAGTCGGATTGCAGCACTGCTCAAGAAGAGGAGGCAACATGGGCATATTCAAGAGGGGTAAGGTCTATTGGTATCACTTTGTGTGGGACGGGCGGCACGTTCAAAAGTCCACCCACCAAGGAAATCCGAATGTGGCACGGAACATGGAAGCGGCCTACCGCACGGCCCTCGCAAAAGGCGAGGTTGGAATTTTCGAGCGGAAACCGGCTCCC
>JBEKQY010000127.1:0-10405 GCA_049519235.1 Candidatus Korobacteraceae bacterium
CTTTGCACTGCGCGAGAGCTTTGTCAGCCCCGCCAATTGCTAGCCCGCCCAGCGCCAACCCTGAAGCTTTTAAGGCATCTCGCCTCGTTAGTTTCATGCCGACCTCCAATAAACCAGAATTTTCTTTTTAATCTCGGAAACGGCACCATAGTACTCCCGTCTCGCCCGTTCGCGACACCGTGAAACGATTTTCATCTGGAGCGTTCCCGAATCGGTATGCGTTCTGCACTAGCATTGCCGCAATTGCCCTGTTGAGGGCCTACTTTTGGAATCGCCCGGCAGAATCGCCCGGCAGACATCCGCGTACTCCACAACCATATCCCCGCCCATTGGCACGTCCTACGGCTGCCTAACGCGATTGGCAGGGCATTTCTGGGAGCACTGCCGGTGGTAATAAAGGACTTGCAACGGCGCATCCTTCGGCAAGCTCAGGGCATGGCTAAAGCTGCGCCTCTTCGAAAACAGGATCACATTTGCGCGGGCTGTCTTGCTCCTTTTGTTCACAGGAATTGGACAAATCGTTTACAGTTTGTTGACAAATCCGTGGAGCGAGCAAAGTACCCTCTTCTGATTAGCGCCAGATCGGCGGATGAGATTAGGTGGAAGTGAACGAGGTACCCTAGGCAATAGCTTATCCGCCGATCCACTAGTCTGTAGAGCTGAATCTTTTGCAGAGATGGATTTGAGGTGCGTTCGCGGCGGCGCCGCCGCGAACTCAGCCGCGCCGCTCCGCTCCTTGGCGCGACTGCTCCAAAGGCACGGACACTGTCCGTGCCTTTTGGAGTATAGGGGGCGCGAGCGCGCTCAATAGGCGAGCATGATCCGCAGATCGCGGACGTTAGTGCCGGTTGGTCCGGTCATGACAGCATCGCCGATGGCATGGAACAGCGAAAAACTGTCGAAACCGGCCAGAGAGACCGCAGCGTCGAATCCTCGTTGCCTGGCCCGCTCCACAGTCGAGCCGTCGGCAATCGCACCCGCAGCGGAGCTATTGCCATCAATTCCGTCGGTCCCGGCGCTCAGCACGGTGACGTTCTCGCCTGCAATCTTTTGCGCGCAGTAGAGGGCGAAGTGCTGATTGCGTCCTCCCAGCTCCGAGGCTGCTCCCACCTTCACCGTGACCTCTCCGCCGGATATCAAGCAGGCGCGTGACACGCCGCGGCGCAGCTCGCGCAGCCGCTGGAGAAGATAGTCGGCCGCCTGCTGGTAGTCCCAGTCGTCGCAACGGTTGTCCACTTCCACCGCGAAGCCAGCGAGTGCGGCGCGCTCCACCGCCGCATTGACCGCCGTGGCGTTGGAAAGCACGGTGGCGTAGTGCGAGCGTGCGAAGGCAAAATCGCCG
This sequence comes from Candidatus Korobacteraceae bacterium, assembly GCA_049519235.1. Taxonomy (GTDB): domain Bacteria; phylum Acidobacteriota; class Terriglobia; order Terriglobales; family Acidobacteriaceae; genus Bog-257. The sequence continues at coordinate 1,343 of JBEKQY010000127.1, forward strand.
GCCTTGGGCGTCTCTTGCAATTGTTGACCAGCGAACAGCGCGCGCACTGACGGCGGAAAGCGATCGAGTAGCTGGTAGCGCTGGGCAACGTCGTAGCATTCTTTTACGGTGGTGCTGTCGGGCATGGTCGGTCCCGACGCCAGCGCGTCGAGCGAACCTTCTGGGACATCGGAGACCAGCACCGACAACTGATGAGCGGGGACCGCGGCGCGCGCCAGACGTCCGCCTTTCAGGGCCGAGAGATGCTTGCGGATGGCATTGATCTCGGCAATGGGCGCGCCCGAATGCACCAGCGCTTGGTAAGTGGCGACGACATCGGCCAGCGAGATGCCGGCGCTGATGGGCTTCTCCGCGATGGCGGAAGCTCCACCGCTGATGAGGAAGACGGCCAGCGTCTCCGGGGATTGCTCGTGCACCAGCCGCAGGATCGCGTCGCCGGCGCGCAGCGAATCGTCATTGGGAAGCGGGTGACCGCCGTTGAAATAACGGAAGCCGAAGAGCTGTGCGGGCGGAGCGCTGGGCGCCGCGATGATTCCTGCCAGCTCCGCGTCCACGATGTTGGCGAACGCCTCCGCCATACGGTGCCCCGCTTTGCCGATGGAGACGACCAGAATGCGCTCGAAGGCCCCCAGGTCGTAAACCTCGTTTCCGCTCTGGAGATAACTTCCCTGGCATTGCAGCTTGCGGCGGAAAGCCGGCGCGATGGCGCACTCGGCGAGAGCGTGGTCGAACATGTCGCGCACGCGATCGCGCATCTCGCGGAAGAGGGCAGCCGAGGCGGCATCAGCAGGAGATTGAGGCTCGTCAGGCATGAGGGGTGATTATAGAATGCCGCTGTTCGCGATCCGCTGTTCGCTATTCGCTTTTCGCGCCGGCCTGCGGCGGGCGCAGCTATAGCTGCGCCCCTTCAAAGCTGCCCAAGAACTCCCTCAGCCAGCTCTCGACCGCGGTGCGCAATTCGCTGAGGTGTCCATGGAAGAAATGATCGCCGGGAACAAACACCAGCTTCTTGGGCTCGGCGGCTTGCGCGACCACCTCTTCCAGCAACGCCGGCGGACCGTACTGGTCGCGATCGCCACTGACGAACAGCTTAGGCTTGGCGCAGTCGCGCAGAAACGAAAAGGAGTACAGCCGGCCTTCGGCCTCGACCGGCGTGCCAATCGAGATCAGGGCCTTCACATCGGGATCGGGGCAGGCGGCGCGCAGTCCGGCGGCCGCGCCGAAGGAGAAGCCGGCAAAGATGATGGGCAGTGCGAACTCGCGCTTCAGCCAGGTTAGTGCGGCTTCGACGTCGGCAATCTCGCCGTGGCCTTCGTCGTGGCGGCCAGCGCTAAGTCCGGCGCCGCGGAAGTTGAAACGCAGCACCGGGAAGCCGAACGAGTTCAAGGCCTTCATCACATGAAAGACAACTTTGTTGTGCATCGTTCCGCCGCCGAGCGGGTGGGGATGACAAACCAAAGCGGCGTGGGTCGCGCCCGGAGCGCCGGCGTTGAGTAGCGCTTCCAGCCGCCCGGCGGGGCCGTGGATGAAGAATGACCTGATGGTTGGGTGTGAGATGGCCAAAGGTGTCTCCGCGTTGGATTATTTCACCACGGAGGAGACGGAGAAAGACGGATCATCGCAACCATAAGGGTCCTGGTTACTATAGGGGTCCTTCGACTCCGGTCGCGCAAAAGCGGCGCGAACCTACGCTCAGGATGACACATCGGAACTAGGGCCGCCAGCGCTCAGGATGACACGGCTTATGTTGGGCCGCCTGCGCTCGGGATGACACGGCTGGATTGAGGGATTTTCGTCAGGGATGGCAAATCGCAGATCGCGAGTTTCTCGTGACTATAGGGGTCCTTCGACTCGCCCGCGCAACACCAGCGCGGGCTCGCTCAGGATGACACCGCTGAAATTAGCCCGCGCTGGAACGAAATTGTCCCGCGCTAGAAAAACTTTAGCCCCGCGGGCTCGCTATTCACCGCGGGGCTTAAGCGTCTGTGGCCGGGTGACCACAGCGCAAGAAATAATCTATCTCAATTTGAGGTCCGATGGGCGAATTTGGATAAATGTTCACAATTCGCCAGTGCCGAAAAAGGAAACACGAATCTGCAAACCAATGTGGGCGGCAGCGCCGCGCGAGCTAGTCCGCCACGGAAGGCACGGGAACAATTTTCTCCTCGGACTTGTCTTATGCATTTGCGGGCGTGTGGGGCAAGGAGAGATCACTCCATCGCTCGCCTTGGCGAAGCATGATGAGGCAGCGCCTCCGGCATCTCGGAAACATTCCACGCCCAAGCGGCAAGCAGCGCCGCGCCTTCGTTGATCTGATCGGGAATCACTTTGTCGAAGGTGTCGGTCTGGCTGTGATGCACTTCGCGATAATGCGCGGGAAGCTGCACGCAGAAATAGGCGGGTATGCCTTGTTCCAGAAAAGGTACATGATCGGACGCGCCGAAATAGCGATCGCTGAGCGGCTCCAGATCGAAGACCTTCTGTAGCGGCTGATAAATCTCCTGCATGAGAGGAACAGTCTCGGTCAGGTTCTCCAGCGCGATGCTGAAGACTTTGCCGGTGCCAGTGTCGTGGATCAGCACCGCCTCGACCTGCCTCATCTCGGCGGCATGATCCTTGATGAATGTGTCCGCGCCAGTGCCGCCTTCTTCTTCACCGGTGAAGAGAATGAAGGCGATGGTGCGCTTCGGCTTCCAGCCCAGCGCCTTCAACGCGCGCGCCGCTTCCAGCGTGGCCATTGCGCCGGTGCCGTTGTCCAGCGCGCCCTGTCCCAGGTCCCACGAGTCTAAGTGTCCGCCGATGATGACGCGCTCATCGGGATGCTCGCTGCCCTTGATTTCAGCGACCGTGATCGACGTAGGCACGGACTTGTCGGTGAAGGTGTCAGGGAGATTGAACTTCATGGTCACCGGCCCGGTCTGGAGCAGGCGATAGAGCAGATCGTAATTTTCATGGGTGAGGAAAGCCATGGGAACCTGGGTGGGAGCATAACCTCCAAAACCGCCGGCCATGTTGTACAGGCTGTCAGGCTTGCCGCTGTCCACCACGATCAGGGCGGGCTGTTCGGCAGCCGCTTGTTGCAGCAGTTGAATGCGCTGGCGGAAAGTCATCTCCCCCTTCGGCGTGCCTTGCGACGGAGGAATCACCGCATCGTATGCATTCGCCGGATTGGGATCCAGCTTCGACAAGTCTGCCGGCTTGCGCATCATGACGATCGTGTCCTTCAGCTTGCCCTTGTACTGGTCGAAGTCGGCGGGCTTCTGGAGGTTGAGCGCAATCACCTGGCCGGTGACCTCGCCGTCGGTGCCTTTGCTCCAGCCAAACGCGTGAATGCCGATGCGCTGCTGGATGGGACTGACGATCTCGGCGGTCTCCAGGCCGCGCGTCCAGCCGTGCGCGATCTGCGTCGTCTCCAGATGCACATCGATGCCGTAATCCTGGAAGCGCTGGCGCGTCCATTCGCTGGCGGCTTGCATCTGCGGCGAGCCGGTCAGCCGCGGACCAATCTGGGTGGAGAGATAGTCCAGATTTTTGATCAGCTCGGAGTGGGCCTTCACCTCATCGGCGATTTTCTGATCGGCCGCGTCCATTGCTTGGCGATAAGCTTCCCGCTGCTTCGCAGGACGCTGTGGTACTTGCGATGCCGATTGAGAAGCTGGGGAATTTTCTGTGCCTTCTTGCGGCTGTGCGATCAGTAAGCCGCTGAACAGAACTACAGCAAGACACGCCGACAAGCGGCGGCGAATGCGAATCATTGCGCCTTCCTTGGAGAAATTAAGCAGGGAGATTGATCATAGCGGGTGGGGGCGGTTTGCGCCAGAAGAGAGCCGTGCACTCATCGGGGCGAGGCCTCGATCAGGATCGCCGATGCTGCGCTTTGAAGGGGCGCACCTTTAGGTGCGCCGTAACAGGTGCCTTCTTTTAATCTAGAGCCGACTTTAGTCGGCGACACATGCAAATCCGAAAAGCGGATCCCTCGGCGGCTGAAGCCGCCTCGGGATGACACTAATAGAGGGGCTAAAACAGCGCAGCTAAAGCTGCGCCCCTTCAAAACGTCACACCACTTCTCTCGGGGCCGCCTACACCGCCCAGTTTCGCCGGTCGACAAACGTTGGCGGCTCGTACGTCTTGCCGCGCGCGAGCTGCCGGTCTTCGCGCTTCGAGGTCCAGAGCAGGATCGGCCCGGTGATCGCGCGAACCAGACGCGTGGCTGCGCCAAACTCGTGCTCGATCTCCCGCCGCAGCTCACCAATCCGAACGGACACGGAGAGGTTCGTCTTCTGCAAGCGCTTCTCCATCGCCCAGAGCGCGGCGTCATAGGTGGTGCGCAGCTTGGCGGCTTCGTTGGCGACGCGCTGCCGCACGCGCAGATCGGGATGATTGTGATAGCGCTTCCAGCCCTGAAAGATGGTGTCGCAGATGCGAAACAGGCTGGGCCCATTGCGCTCGAAATCAAAACGAAATGCCCAATCCAGCAGACGTTTGGAATCGTCGCGCGAGATGGCGGCGTGCTGGAAGTTGAATTTGTACTGGCCGTGAATGTCGGCCAGGTCGATGCCGTCGATCATGCGGCCTTCCTCTTGCATCTGCTCGAACAGCGGCGTGCCCGGTACTGGGGTGTACAGCATGAACTGGTGGAAGTCAGTTCCGTGCGCGACGGCGAACTCGATTTCCTGGCGAATGTTCTCCAGCGTGTGATGTTCCAGCCCGACGATGGTCGAGCCCAGCAGCTTGATTCCGTGCTGGCGCAGTTCGGAAGCCAGCGCCTGAGTGTCTGTGTTGTGCAACTTTGCATAGGAGGATTTCGGCGACTCCAGGCCGAGCCAGATCCATGAAACGCCGAGCTGCACCAGTTCCTCGAGGGAGTACTTGCGAATCGCATTGGCCGACGAGAACACATACAGCGACCAGCTCTTGCCCGCTTCTTTCATGCGAGCCAGCAACTGCATCGCGCGCGGACGGTTGAGCAGAAAGTTTTCGTCCATCATGAAGAACGAGCTGACTTTCATGGAATGCTCCATGTGCTCCATCACGTCGAAAAGCTCGTTGCCGGATTCATAGAAGTTGACGCATTTTCCTTTGCCACCGAAGAAGGCCGAGGTAGTGCAGAAGTTGCAGCCCATGGGACATCCGACCGACGGGATGATGGTTGCCGCGGTGTCGCGCGTCTTGTCCGGAATGCGCATACCCAGCACCCTCATGCCGAAGCCGGAAAGAATTTCGGGATGGGTAATGGGCGCCGCGGGATCCTCGCCGAGATAGCGGCGCATCCAGGCGATGCCCTCGCCACGCACCACAAAATCCGCATCGACCAATTTGTCGAGCGCGGGAATAGCCGCAACGTGTCCGCCGACAACGATGATGGACTTGGGCGAGAGCTTGCGCACGATGCGGCACATCTCGCGCACTTTGCCAAAATTCGGAATGATGCCGGAGATGCCGACAATGTCGTATTCGGTCGATGCGAGTTCGCGCTCGAAGCGCTCCAGCGTGGGGAAGTCGAGCAGCGTGCTCGGGGCCGAAATGTTACGCTGAATCATCATCAGCCCCCAGGAGCGATGGAACATGCGCAGCGAGAAGCTGCCTTGCGCGCGCGTGACCTGGTTGTGATACAGCTCCATGGGATTGATGGCGCGGCTGCCGAATTCGTCGTCGCGCGCGTAGGGGCCGAAGACCGAACTCAACAGCACGCGCGCCTGGGCGCCCTTGGGATGGAGAGCAATGGAATCGGAGGTCGCGGTCGAAATCATGTCTCAATCGTAGAAAGTACGGCCGGCGATTTCCGTGATATGCGGCACGTGCAGGACGAAATGACAAAACTATTACGTTGCCGCCGGATTTGGGAGAATGAAGTACTGAAACGGCTTTCATTTCGTTGTACCGGTAGAGCCAGCCTTTAGGCTGGCGTCGACGATCACCCTCGCATTAGATTGGGCTGCGAACGCGGCGCTGAAGCGCCGCTCTACCCGTACTGACTGCTCTAACACACGGGAATGCCATTCGGATCCAACGAACATCGCGACATTAACCCCTGGCTGATTGCCATCGCGGTCATGTCGAGCACCTTCATGGAGGTGCTAGACACGACGGTGGTCAATGTTTCCTTGCCGCATATCGCCGGCAGCCTGTCGTCCACCAACGACGAAGCCACGTGGACGCTGACGTCGTATCTGGTTGCCAATGCCATCATCCTTCCGATGACGGGTTGGCTGGCGGGCCGCTTCGGGCGCAAGCGCCTGCTGATGACCGCGGTCACCGGATTCACGGTGGCGTCGTTTCTCTGCGGACTTGCGCCCAGCCTGCCATTCCTTATCTTTTGTCGAGTGCTTCAGGGGGCCTGCGGCGGCGGTTTGCAGCCGCTTTCGCAAGCCATTCTGATGGAGTCGTTCCCACCGGAAAAGCGCGGGCAGGCAATGGCCTTCTGGGCGCTGGGAATCGTGGTGGCGCCCATGCTTGGTCCGGTCGCCGGCGGCTGGCTCACCGACAACTACAGTTGGCGCTGGGTCTTCTACATCAATGTGCCCATCGGAGTGATCGCGCTCATCCTGACCCAGATTTTCATCTTCGATCCGCCGTACCTGCGGCGCGAGAAAACCGGAATCGATTACTGGGGAATCGGTCTGCTGGCGGTCGGCATTGGCAGCCTGCAAATCATGCTCGACAAGGGGCAGGAGGACGACTGGTTCGGATCGCGCTTCATCGCGACCTTGTGTGTTCTGGCCGTGGTGGGATTGAGCGGCCTCATCATTCGCGAGCTTACAGCCAAACACCCGGTCCTCGATCTCAGCGTCTTCAAGTACCGTTCGTATGCCATCGGCACATTTCTGATGACCTTCATCGGTTTCGTGCTCTACGGCAGCACCGTGCTATTGCCGCTGCTGATGCAGGTGGTCCTGGGATACACAGCCACCCACGCAGGTATCACCAATCTGCCGCGCGGACTGGCCTCGTTTCTCATCATGCCGATCGTGGGCCGGCTGACCGGCAAGTTCGATCACAGGAAGTTGTTGGGCATCGGCTTTGTGGCCTCGGCTTACGCCATGTGGGAGCTCTCGCGGTTTAGCCTCGACGTGGCCTCCAGAAATTTCTGGTGGCCGCTGGCGATTCAGGGCGCTGCACTGGGATTTGTCTTTGTGCCGCTGACCACGATCACCAACAATCCCATTCCCAACGAGCGTATGGGCAATGCCACCAGCATCTTCAACCTGATGCGGAACATCGGCGCCAGCATCGGCATTGCCATGGTGGAGACGGTGCAGTTCCGCGCGCAGCAGACACAAATCAACAATCTGGGGCAGCACGTCAATCCGGAGAGTATTACCGCGCAGCAGATGTTGCACAATCTGAGAGCGTATTTCATGAGCCAGGGATCGAGCGCTGCCATGGCCACGCAGCAGGCGTATGGGTCGATGTGGGGAATGGTGCAGCGGCAGGCCGCGATGCTGGCTTACAACGACACGTTTCTGCTTCTCGCGGTCATCTTCGTGGTGCTGATTCCCTTGCTGTTCCTGCTGCGCAAGCCTGAAGCAGTGAAGCCGGGCGCAGCGATGATGCATTGAAGTCAGTGGCTAGTGGTCAGTTTAGGCCATGTTAGCCTTCAAAAGAGGGACGCAAACCTGGGGCACCCGGGGCCGGATAGGTTATCGGTAAATTACCCATGCTCTGGCAATCCGAGGAGCTGTCGCAAATGCGTAAATGTATCACCGTCCTTTTCCTGTTCTTTGGAATATGTCTTTGTCCTCCGGCTAGCGCGCAATCGAAGCCGCCAACGACGCAGTCGAAACCTGCTGCGGCGCAATCCAAAGCTCCGGCGGTCGATGCTGCCGGACATCAATGGTGGCAAAACGCGGTCTTCTACGAGATTTATCCGCGCAGCTTTGCCGACAGCAACAATGACGGAATCGGCGACCTGAACGGCATTGCGTCCAAGCTCGATTACCTGAAACAACTGGGCGTCGACGCCATCTGGATCACGCCCTGTTTTCCCTCGCCGCAGGTTGATTTCGGTTACGACGTAAGTGACTACACTGCTATTGCGCCCGAGTACGGCACGATGGCGGACTTCGACCGGCTGATGGCTGAGGCGAAGCGGCGGGACATCCGCGTACTGCTCGACTTCGTGGTGAATCATACGTCGGACCAGCATCCGTGGTTCATCGAGTCAGCTTCGTCGCGCACCAGCCCAAAAGCCGATTGGTACATGTGGCATGACGGCGCGGGCCCGGACGGCCGCGAGGTGCCCAACAATTGGACCTCGCTGTTCGGCGGCTCAGCCTGGGAATGGAGGCCGCAGCGCCAACAGTTTTACTATCATTTCTTCTACAAGCAGCAACCGGATTTGAACTGGCGCAATCCCGAGGTGCGCAAGGCGATGTATGACGTGATGCGCGTCTGGATGGACAAGGGGGTCAGCGGCTTCCGTCTCGATGCCGTCGAGACTCTTTTCGAGGATCCGAATCTCACGCCCGACCCGGTGAAGCCCGGCCGGAACGCTTACGGTGACCCGAACGTCGAGCACGTGCACACGGAGAATCTACCCGAAGTCCACGATGTATTTCGCGAGATGCGGCAAGTCGTCAATCGATATCCCGGCGGATTGCTGGTGGGCGAGGTTTACTTCTCGACCACGGCCGAGATGGCGAAGATTTACGGCCCGCACCAGGATGAAATCAATCTTCCTATGGCGACGCAAGTCGGATTTATCAATCAGCGCTCCGCTCCGGAAATGCGCACGAAGCTCGACAACCTGATGGCGCTGCCCAAAGACGATACACCGCTGCTCGTCTTCGACAATCACGACAACGAGCGAAGCTGGGACCGTTACGGCAAAGGACTGGACACCGCGCAGCGGGAGCAAATGGCCAAGGTGATCGCCGCGACGGTGCTCGCGCCGCGAGGGTCGGCACTCATGTACTACGGTCAGGAGATCGGCATGAAGACCACTCCACCCACGCGCCGGGAGGACGTGAAAGATCCCATCGGTCGCACTGGCTGGCCGAAAGAAAAAGGCCGCGACGGCGAACGCACGCCCATGCAATGGGACGAATCGAAGGATGCGGGCTT
>JBEKQY010000128.1:0-10199 GCA_049519235.1 Candidatus Korobacteraceae bacterium
TATGTGCTATCGCCAAATAGCGAGATTATGACTCTGTCCAAGCCAGGCGAAAAGCCCCTTGTCCTCACGCGGGAGCATTAAGCCTACGTGAAGGTATTGCCCATGCCTCGCCGGTTCCTACGTGCTGCCTGGTGCCTGGTTTTGGTCGTCGCTCCGGCCGGTCTGTCTGAGCACCCTGCGGTCCAAGCGCAGCAGATGACGCAACGGCTGGTCCTCAAGGATGGCTCGTATCAGTCAGTAACCAAGTATGAGATTCAGGGCGATCGTGTGCGCTATCTCAGTGCGGAACGCTACGAGTGGGAAGACGTTCCGGCGTCGCTGGTGGATTGGGACGCTACCAAAAAATACAACCAGGCCCTCGCCAGCGGTAAGCTGCATACCAGGACCGAGACACCGGAGGAAAAAGAAGAGCGCGAAAAGGAAGCCGCCAACTCGCCCGAGATTGCGCCCGGATTGAATCTGCCGGGGAGCGGAGGGGTGTTCCTGCTGGACGAATTTCAAGGCAAACCGGAGCTGGCGGAGATCGTGCAGAATGGCAGCGAGGTCGGCAAAAGCGGCGGGAAAAGAAGCGTGCTTCGAGCCGCGATCAACCCCTTGGCCGGTAATAAGCGGGCGTTCGAGATCAAGGGAGAACACGCGCAGATACAATCGCACCTGCCGCGACCGGACATCTACATCGACATTGACGAGGGTCTGCCGAACCAGACCGCGCTGGCGGAGCGCTTCCGGCTGGTGCAAGCTACGGTGAAGAAGGACCAGCGAGTGATCGGGAACGTGAAGGTGAGCGTGGGCGGCAAAGTCAGCGAGCAAATCAGTTTCATTCCTGTCAATATTTCCAGGCTGGGAACCGGCCAGTGGGTGAAGCTGACGCCAAGCCAGAACCTGACTAAGGGCGAGTATGCGGTGGTTGAAATGCTGACTCCGGCAGAAATGAACCTGTACGTTTGGGATTTCGGCGTCAATCCCAATGCGCCGGTCAATCCGAACCAGTGGCAGCCGGTACCGGCGAAGTGACGTGCAGCCCGGGTCAGTTTGCGAGTTCGATGCTCGTCGGAGAACGCGCAGGGTTTGACACTGCAATGCGCACTTCTTATCATTCGGCAGACAATTCCGGATTAAACTTATATCCAGGAAAGGGAGAAGGTGGGCTCATTTGGCGAGCGTCTGCGTCGGGAACGCGAGATGCGCGGCGTCTCGCTCGACGAGATTGTCGCCAGCACCAAGATCGGAAAACGTCTGCTCCTCGCGCTGGAACAGGAGCACTTCGATCTGCTTCCGGGTGGAATCTTCAACAAATCTTACGTGCGCGCTTATGCCAAATGCGTCGGGATTGATGAAGAGGAAGCTGTCGCCGACTATCTGCAAGCCGCGAATGAAGTTCCGCCCGACGCCCGTGTCATCGCTCAACAACACGCTTCCATCCATTCCAATCGGCCCATCCAGCGCTCGGGCTTTCCGATTCTGCCGGTTCTGATCCTGCTGGTCGTGGTGGCAGGGGGAATCAGCGGCTGGAAGGTTTATCAAGACCATCGGAACGATCGCAGGGAGCGCCTTGCAGCGGCATCGGTTGACGTTTCGCCGCAGCCGGCGAGCGCGGCTGCGCCAGTTGCCGGCGCCAGTGGATCGGCTGATCAAGCTCCCCCCGCGCAGCAGGTCCAGTCTTCGCCCACGAGCCATGCTACGACCCCGTCCGCGGCTGCGGGCCCGGCTGTCATCCCTTCTACCGAAAGTGCAACGGCTCGGAAAAGCCCGGCAGAAGACTCTTCCGCCAACATGCCCGCCGCAACTCCTTTTGAAGTAACCGTCCGTCCCAAAGATAGTGCTTGGGTTTCGATCAAGTCCGACGGCAAGTATGTGGTTCGCGGCATCATCAAGCCTCCCGACGTGAAAGCGATTCACGCTACCAGTCAGGTCGTCTTCTACACCGGCAACGCTGGCGCGGTGGAAGTCTCTTTCAACGGCAAGAACGTTCCTCTGACCGGTGGCGCCAACCAGGAACAGGTGCTGGTTTTCGACTCGCGCGGTGTGCTGCCTGCTGTGCGATCAAAGACGGCCGCACCATGAGGCAGCCCAGTCGCAACCCTGCCGTGCCAACACCCATGAAAAACGTCGGCGAGAATGTGGTTCGCATTGAAGCCGAGGCGTTGCGCGCTCTGGCCGATCGCCTCAGCGGCCCCATGTCGGCCAGCTTCGACCGTGCCGTTGAGCTGCTGTATTGCTGCGCGGGCCGCGTCGTGGTCACCGGCATGGGCAAGAGCGGCCTGATCGCGCGCAAGGTTGCCGCCACCCTCACCTCCACTGGAAGTCCCGCTCTGTTCCTTCACCCGGCCGAAGCTCTGCACGGTGACCTCGGCATGGTGGTGCGCGGCGATGTCGTGCTGGCGCTCTCCGCCAGCGGCGAGACCGGCGAGATCCTCCAATTGCTGGCCACCGTGAAGCGCCTCGGCGTGCCGCTGATTGCCATGACCTGCGACGAGCTGCACTCCACACCCGACGAGCCACGCACTCTTTCCACCTTGGCCCAGGCCGCCGACGTTGCCCTGGACTGCTCGGTCGCGCACGAAGCCTGCTCGCTGGGACTGGCGCCCACCGCTTCGACCACGACCATGCTTGCCTTGGGCGACGCGCTGGCGGTCGCGCTCTCCGACCGCCGCGGATTCAAAGAGGAGGACTTCGCCAACCTGCATCCCGGAGGCAAGCTGGGCAAGCGCTTCGCTCGCGTCTCGTCGCTGATGAACAGCGGCGACGCCGTGCCCCGTGTCCAGCCCGCAACCCCCATGGCCCAGGTGATCTACGAGATGTCGCGCAAAGGCCTTGGCATGACCACCGTGGTGGAAGCTGACAAGCTGGTCGGCCTCATCAGCGATGGCGACTTGCGCCGGCTGCTGGAACATCACGGCAAGGAGGTGCTCGACTTGACCGCCGCGCAATGCATGACGCGCTCTCCCAAATTCGTCGGGCCTGACGTCTTCGCCATCGCCGCCCTCGACATCATGGAGCAGAAGAAGATCACTTCGCTTCCCGTGGTCGACGAAACCGGGCGGCTGCAAGGTGTGCTGCACCTGCATGATCTGTGGGGCACGCAAATGCTGTGATTGCTCGTCCGGGCTTGCGCAAACCAGGACCCCGAAGGGTGCTGCCGAGATTGCGGCCCGAAGGGCGGAACGATAATAGCCCAGCGCGGACAGCGCTGGGTTGGGAAGAAATTGGGTAGTGCGCTACTTTGAATTCAAAGTAGCGCACTACCCACAGCCCAGTCGTGGGACGCCGCTCTGACAAAGGGTTATCTCCTGCCGGCAGCTAGAGACAAAGAGGTGTATACTTTTGCCTGCCCTCGCCTTATCTTTCCATCCTCTCGTTAAGGACAATCGAATGTGCAAGCCCTTCGTACGATCGATGACCATTGCCGCAGCGATCGCGGCCGTTGCCATGTGGCCCGCTTTCGGTCTTACGCCGATGGGTATGACGCAAGCCCACTCGCTTCGGGGCGACATAGTTTGGCACGTTATCCTCTGCGATTTTGGAACGAACGGCGAAGATACCGCGAGGCTCGCGAAAAAGTATGGAGTAACGACACTGCATCAATCCAACGCGTACTACGAGAGCCTGTTCTTCACGCTGGGGACCCACGGTTTAGCAGACTACGTCAACTCCGTTTCGTACGGGGCGGCGCGCGTCACCGGCGACGTGCACGGATGGTACCATGAGGCCGCCACCTACGCGGTCGAAGACACGGTTGCAGGGGACCGTCGCTACGGCGACTGCTTGGCGGCGGCAGCGGCAGCCGGCTACACCCCACCCAAAAACGATCGCGTGTACGTTTTTACCGCTCCCGGAATAGATGTCCAAGGTTTCGAGGGGGCTGGTGCGATCGGCGGAGATTGGACGATCGACCTCAAGAAGGATGGCACGTTTGACAAGGTCGGTCCACCCACAGCGCTGCCGGAAATTGCGCACGAATTCGGGCATGGCATCGGACTTGGCCACTCGTTTTCCAACGATTTGAAGTGGGTGCCTCCCGGTCAAGGTGCCGACGCCGAATACGACAACCAGTTCGACTTAATGAGCTCTGGGCATATCTTCGCGGACCCGACCGGCGCTTTCGGCGGCGGGCCGCCGTTCTTGGACGCTCACCACCTTGATGAGTTGGGATGGCTACCGATGTCGCGCATCGTCGACGTTGGAGGGGACGGCGTCAGCTCGCGCACGGTCACGCTAGCCGCGCTCACGCACCCCGAGGCCTCGGGCTACTTACTCGCTCGCGTGTTGTTCGATGCGCGCGATCAGTTCCACTATTACACCGTGGAGTTTCGCGAGGCCGACGGCTGGGACTCCGGCTGGAAAGACAAAACCATCAAGGCGAATGGGCTCAGCGTTACGTACCCGAACGCGATGATCATGATCAACGAAGTACAGAAGTTCGACGTCGGTCGGACCGACCCCGCGACCGGTAAGTTCGTTAAGCCGCCTACCCCCTATATGAACGGCTCCTACTACACGTCGCTAAAGCTAGAGCTCGGGCCGTACGCCGGCTCGGGAAACGGCGCTCCCGTGCAAGCGCTCAGCGAGAACGGCGTCACCATATCGCTTGTCAGCATAGGGAGCGATCGCGCAACCGTGAAAATCAGCACGAACTTCCGTTCGAATCCCGGCTGGACGGAGTTCGGCCCACTGACATGCAAAGAAGGCTACGTTTGGCGAGCTGCCGACGATATCGATTACGTCTGTGTAACTCCGGCGGCGCGGCAAGAAGCTGCCGACGAAAACGGTGCAGCGTCGATGCACCGGCGCGGCGGCGATTGCAACGCAGGCTACGTTCTCCGTGCGGCCTTTCCGGGCGACAAAGTGTGCGTCACGCCCGCGCAGGCCGCGACCGCGCGAGATGACAACGCACGAGCGTCCGAGCGCATCATGAACCAAGTCGCAATGCGCCCCCCGGGCGGCCCCATCGTCGCTGGGGATTTTCGTCGGACGCCGAAATTCTCCAATGAAACCCTGATTAAGTCCGATTTGTTGAAGGGGACGGCCTTTAGGCCGTCCATAACAATGCCGTAAAATGACTCCGGCTTCAGCCGCTGAGGGCTGTGACTTAATCAGATTTTCTGTGATGCAGAAAGTCCCAAACGTCCTAAGGCGCCGTTTCCCGCCTCCGGTTCAACATGCGATTCACACGATCAGGATCGCGGGCAATGAGCGTCAAATACGCCTGCGTGGGCTGATCGGGTTTCGCCCGCCCCTGCTCCCAATCCCGCAGAGTGCCTAAAGGAATGCGATAGCGGGCAGCAAATTCCTCCTGGCTTAGCTCAAGTGCTCGCCGGATGATCTTCGCTTGCGGCGTACGCTTCATCCTTTTCAGATCATCCTCGGTGAGTGGTTGCGCGTCAGGATCCCGTCGGGCGGCCCGCTCTATCTCACTTGCGCTCATTGGGCGCATGCCGCTAGCTATTTTGGCGGAAGTAGTCTTCTTCTTCAAATCGAGTTGCCCTCCTCGCCGAGATGATGCGGATGCGGTTCTCACGCTCTGTGTAAACAACTACAAGGATAACGCCATTTTCCGCCTTGCCCATCGTCACGAACCTCGGCTCTCTGTAGTCCTCACGATCATCTTGACGTTCAACCGCGAACACGTCCTTGAAGGTTGTCCTTGCCGAATCGAAGCTCACGCCATGAAGGCGAAGGTTGGCCTCAGCCTTGACTTTGTCCCATTCGAACCTTAGCGAGCCGGCGGCGGAAATGTACCCGGTACGTACCCTTCTCATGCGTTTCTCCAAAATTTGTGAGGTGGTCGTACCGTCTGGATTTCATAGGAATTACAAGTCAATAATACTACGGGAAACCAGTAGTTGTCGATGGGGATTCGGCGTCCGTATTTCGTGCCGCTTCGTAGGCTTTTTTCCCGCGCTCAACTCAATCGGATGCCCATAATCAGCGGTTCCTCCGATTCATCAAACAATAGCGGCACCTTTGCCCACTGCTGCCGCCTGGCAGACCGCAATGCGATGTAACCCACCGTCAAAGGTGCAGCGGCGGCGACCAGCAAGAACCAACGAAGCAAACGCACTTCGAAAAAGCCAATTACCGGTATCAGGATTCCAAAGAGAAACAGGTAGGCCCCAACGGTCTGCCAAATGTTACGACGGCCGGGCAAATAGGAGCAGGTGAACGGGATCTTGTGCCATTCGCGCAATCTCATCTCAATCAGCCCCAGCAGTAGCACCGCCATTAATGCGCTATGCGCAAGGGCCGCTGCCCAGCCAACCGCGAGCGCCTCGATTGGTAGAGCCAACAGGATTGCCGGCACAACGCCGCAGAATATGAGCAAGCGTTCGACACCATCCAACAATTCCCGTCGCCCGGAGTTCTCCGCCATGCGAAAGATCCAGTTCGCCCGCAGTTCGGAAGGAAGCTGAAAGACGTAGCACAGAGCAACGATCAGGACTGCGCCGATCACCAGTGGCAGCGCCAGGATCGGTTCGATCTGCCAGCCAGTCGACAGCTGCCCGGAACGGAATCCCGCCAGCAGGATCGGTCCCACGCTCTGCACCGACAACACCAGTGCAACTCCGACGGAGAGCCCCAATACCAACCGATGGTGACGGCTTCGCTGCAGGGTACGGCCAACGAAGTCGAAGATCGCGCGTTCGTGTGAATTTCTTATGAGAACATCAGGTATTACCCGGACAACACCCTTAACTGCGCGGCTGCGTGGTTTCGGCGAGGACTGCTCCAGAATGCGGATAGCATGTCGACGATAGCTAACGAGGTAAGTCGTCAGCGCAACCGCGAAGGTCGTCCACAGGCCAAACACCGCCAGGCGCGATAACCGCAGGAAATAAGCATCCTGTGTACCCAGCAGCCGTTCGTAGAGACCCAGAAACCACGCGGGCGGGAAGAACGCCAGCCAGTGCGGCTTGGAGCCGATCATGGTATGCCAGTTCGGGATATCGAACACATAGGGAACGGCCGCAGCGAACGACGTAAACAAGATCGCCTGGATCAGCACCGATGCCCGCTCGAAGGCCCGGGGCGACAACAATGTCAGAGTCGTCCCTTGCACCGCAGCCACTGCCAGGAATACGAACAATCCTGCCGCGAGGGTCGCCGCAGCGTGAGCGTAAACATATCGGAATCCGAACGGCGGAACCTGCCATTTACCGGAGGTCATGAAGGGAAATAGCATGCTGGTGGCGAGATTCATATCGCCAGCCACCACGACAAATATGACCGCTGCGGCCACAAACCGGGCGACAAAAACTTGACGTAACCGGACCGGAAGCGGTTTCAGGGCCAGGTAGTCTTGCCGGTTGGGAAACAGATTTTGCCATTGGAAGGCAGACAGCAGCCCGACGCAAATCATCGACAGCGAAATGAAGAAAAGCCGGTCAGCAATGACGGCAGCTTGATACAGGCCAGGGCTCGGCAGGCTTTGCAGGTAAGTATATTTTGGAAGGTACAGCCGGATGATCAGCGGACCGGCGCAGCCCAGAGCCGCTAATACCGTAATCGCTAATCGCCGGAGCTGATCTGAAGAGAGAAGTTCGTACGCAAACTGCTGCGCCAGAAAATGACGCACCAGTTCGAATTGAGTGCCATGCGTTTCTCGAAGCCATGGGCGAATCCGCTGCATGTCTCACCCGGCGTTCATCACGGCAATCACCTGCTCGGCAACTGCTAACGTGTCCTCGGGAACGGCCAGTTGCGAAAACACCGATTCCAGCGACGGCTGTGCCTGAAGCGTTCTCAGGTGCTCTACCGTGTCGTAGGCTACAATCCGGCCTTTGTATAGGATCACAACCTCGGAACAGACCTTCTCCACTACTTCCAAAACATGCGAGCTGTACAGGATCGCTTTGCCTTCACGCGCCAGCGCCTTGAGCAGATTGCGCAATAGCAGCGCCGCGCCGACATCCAGCCCGGAGAACGGTTCGTCCAGAATCAGCACCTGCGGATTGTGCAAGAGCGCCGCCGAGAGCAGAATCTTCTGCCGCATTCCCTTGGAATAATTCAGCAGCAACTCGTGGCGGGCATCCTTCAGGCTGAACAATTCCATAAAGCCGTCAATCTTCTTCTCCAGAGGCCGGCGCGAAATGCCATGCAGCCGTCCCACCAGCCGCAAATATTCCGGCCCGGTCAATTGCGTATAGAGGTACGGCTCTTCGGGAACGTATCCAATCTCTTGCAGGAATGCAGGATTGCCTCCATGCACCACTCGTACACCATCGAACAAAATCTGCCCGGAGGTAGGCTCAATCAGGCCGGTCAGCATCTTCACCGTGGTGCTCTTGCCCGAGCCGTTTGGCCCCAGATAACCAAGGATCTCGCCGCGGCGAATCCGGAAGCTGACATCTTCCACCGCAGGAATGCTGTTATACCGTTTTGTCAGATGCACGACGTCCAGCATTGCGGGCGCTCGCAGTACGTATCAGCGTTACCGGGACATCGACCAGAAGAACGAACACATCAGTCCAAACGCGACTAAAGCCGAAACCACTGAGACCCCCACGATCTGCATATGGGCCACCGCGAGCGTTCGCACCGTTTCATTGCCCACGCAACCCCAAAGCCTCAACTCGCCCCGCCATCCTTCGCTGCGGCGGGCATCCCGCATCTGCTCCGCGAACACCTCGACCATCTCCTGGCCAAACTCGCGCCGAAGCGCTCGTGGATACAGCAGGAGGATTGCCGAATAGACGCGACTGCTCACTGGCGTTCTTGCTGTCATGGCTTCAGGAACTTCCTTGCGGCGCCAGCTTTTGCTTCGCCGCCAGCTTCACCACTGCATCCATCCGCGCCAGCTCCGCCTTGAAGACGATCCGACCGGTTCGACTCAAACGGTAATAGCGGCGGCGTCCGCCGGCCTCCGTCGCGGTCTCTTCAATCAGCGCAAGCTCCAGCAGGCGCTGTATGGTCGTGTATAGCGTGCCCGGCCCCATGCCAAACTTGCCGTCGGAAAGAACGGCAACTTGCTGCATGATGGCGTAGCCATGTTTCTCTCCCTCGGCCAGGGCGAACAGGATGAAGAAAACCGCGGCAGTCAGTGGGAAAAGGTGTTGCAGGTCGTCGGGGACGTTGGTGATCTTGGTCGGCATGAAAAGCCCTTGTCACATATATCAGTTAGTGATATATCACTCGCTGATAGCTATGTCAAGCGCCGGGGGCTAGCCGTTTGGACGGAAATAGTCGTTTTCTTCAAGTTGCCTCGCCCTACAGCGACTCCGGCCAGCGCTGCGCGGCGTGCAAGATTGCCAGCACCTGAATCTCTTTCCCAACGATCGCGTAAGCGACGATGAATGGCGTTCGCGGCACGACCATCTCCCGCGTGCCCGCAATTCTGCCCTTACGTCCTGCCAGCGGAAATCGTTCCAGAAGGTCAATCGAGTTGAAGATCCGCTTCATTTGCGAAGCGGCTGCCGACGCACTTGTGGCCTGGAGATATTCGTAAGCGGAAAGAAGTTGCTGGGACGCCCGAGGGGTCAGGCGAATTTTCATTGCTCGAGCCGCTTCATCCAATCAGCCTTGACCTTGTCATAGTCGACCAATTTCCCTGCGCGCGCTTCCTCCAGACCTTTCTCGATCTGCTCAAGGTGGTACTCGTGCACCGAAAGATACTGCTCCACCGCCTCATTTAGAAGGTAGCTGCGGTCGCGGTCAAGCGATCGTGCCAGCCGGTCCAGCGCCTTCACTTTTCTCGGATCAGCGCGGAAGGTGATCGTCTGCTTGTCCATACCGAGAGAATACCACGTATTACAGCGTATTTTATAAGACCCCTCGAGCAGGGAGTTTTTCCTTTCGTTGAAAAAAGACCGGTTGAGAGCCCGGCCTACCGGCATAGGCAATGAGAGCTGCGAAATCGAGCTGACGGCTGACGGCTGATAGCTGACAGCCGTCTTTCTAGAACGGTATGTCTTCGTCGGTGATCTCGGGGCCGCTGCTGCTAGCTGTGGGTGGAGCTTCGGATTCGGGCGTCCGCTGGTCGAAGCCGCCCGACTTCGCTGCTCCTGAGCGTCCACCGTAACCGCCGCCTTCGCCGCCACCCTCGCGCGGGCCGCCCAGCAGCACCAGGTCGTTGATGATGATCTCCGTCTTGTACTTCTTCTGGCCGGTCTCCTTGTCATCCCAGGAGTCGTTATGCAGACGCCCTTCAATGTAAACCTTGTTGCCCTTCTTCAGATACTCAGCCGCGATTTCAGCCGTGCGCT
>JBEKQY010000129.1:0-10197 GCA_049519235.1 Candidatus Korobacteraceae bacterium
AGCACGCGCTCGACGAGGTTGAGGTCGTGATAGATCAGCGCCGGCGACTTGCTGTTTTCGGTGCGGGTCTTGATCTCGGCCCACAGATGTTTGAGGAAGCGAATGTCGGCGCGCAGGTCCTCTTCCTTAATGTTGACCGCAGCGGTGCGGACGATGAAACCTCCCAGGCCGTTCTCGCGCTCGCTGGTGACAATGCGCTTCAGGCGCTGGCGCTCTTCGTCAGAAGCGATCTTGCGCGAGACCCCGACATGGTTGACGGTCGGCATGTAGACCAGGAACCGTCCCGGCAACGCGATGTGGCTGGTAATGCGCGCGCCCTTCTTCCCGATGGGCTCCTTGGCAATCTGGATCAGCACCTCCTGTCCTTCCTTCAGCAGGTCGGTGATGAGCGGCTGGTTACGATAGCCTGCGCGAGGGCGCAGGTTATTCCGGCGCGAGCCGCCCCGGCGGCCGCGATCGCGATAACCACCACGGCGCTCGGGGACCGGGCGCTCCGCGGAACGTTGCTGGTATCCGGCGGTTGGGGCAGAGGCACGCAGCTCCGCGCGATCATTGACCTCCTCTTCCTCGCCGTTTTCTTCTACCTCTTGGTCCTCTTCTTCGGCGGCGTAAATCTTTTCTCCACGCATTTCCGCCGCGACGACTTCGTCCTCGTCAACGTCAGCGATCTTGGGGACCCAGCGCTCGGAGTAGCCATTGGCGTCGAGCGTCTCTTCTTCCAGCACCAATTCCTCATCGCCCGCGACTTCGCGCATCGCGGTCACATCGTCGGGGACTGGCTGGAATTCCGCCTCCTCATCTTCCAGGACCTCGTGCTCCAAAGTGTGGCCCGCGGGAGCGACGGACGGAGCGGCGAGTTGCTCCGCATTCGACAGCTCGTAATGGCCGGCGGGAGTCTCCGCCTCGTGTTCCGCCTGCGATTCAGCTTCTGACTGTGCCTCGGACTTACTGTGGTCCGGCTCAGCAATCACCGGTTCCAGGTCGTGATGCGGACTCTGTTCTTGCTCATGCCGACTGCTCTCAGCCGATGCCGCTTCGTTCGTGTGACCAGGTTGAGTTGCGTCTTCACCCACTTCAGCTTGGGCAGAGCCAGAAGCCTGCGGCTCAATCCGAGGCTCCTTCGTTTGCTGGGGAGTTTGCGTTTGCGCTGCCTCGTGCTGCTCAACCGGAGCAGCGATTTCAGCATTCGCCGGTTTGCGGCGCCAGCTCCCCCAGCGTCGCTTGGACCGAGGCGGTTGTTCGCCTTCGCTCACAGGAACGGCCTCAACCTGCTCGGCTTCGACCGCAGAAGACGCTTCCGCGTGCTCCGGCTCGGCGACGGAATAGCCCTGATCAAGGTGGGCTGCCTCTTCCTGAATCTCCTCGCGAACCGTCGCTGTGGTCTCAGTCGTTGCGGCAGGCGTCAGATCCTCCAGCGGCGCGGCGGCAACGCTCTCTGCACTCAGCTCTTCCGGCTCGGCTATGGCTTGAGGCCGGTTGCGATATTTGGAAATCGATTCTCCGGGCAGGATGATCGGCGTATATCCGGCGGGAGGTCCGGACCTGGAACGGGGGCGCGCTTCGGCCCGAAGGGTCGGCTCTTCCACCGGCTCCGCAGGCGTCGGCGTCGGGGTCGACTTGGGTCGCTCTGGCTCGAACCCACCGCCGCGGCGACCGCCGCGCCGGCGCCGCCGTCCACGCCAGCGGCGAGCACCGTCGCCACCTTCATGGTCTCCGGCAGCCTCAGATTCGCCTTCCTCCTCCGATTGTTCCTGCGCGGGAGCAGCAAAATCCTCGGCTTGGCTTTCGTCGTCTTCTTCAATGTCTTGGCCGCCGCTGACGGTCTGCGTTTCGACTCGCTGTGCTTCCTGCACCGGCGGCGCCTTGCCCAATTCGATGGCGCCGCGAGGAGCGGGAATTTCGCCGAACTCCTCGTCCTCTTCTTCGTCGCCCGCAAGCTCCAGGAAGTCGGAGACGTAGAGGAAGGCATCGCGCTCCAGGCCGATGTCGACAAAGGCCGACTGCATGCCGGGAAGCACGCGCGTCACGCGCCCTTTGTAGATCGATCCCGCTAAGGTGTATTCGTTTTCCCGCTCGAAGAAAACTTCGGCGAGCTGGTCGTCCTCCATCAACGCCACTTTGGTTTCGTGCGGCGTAGAGGACACGTAAAGTTCTTTGTTCATGGATGCTCCGGTTCAACCGGACGCAGGCGAAGGAGGGACAAGAATACTGTACGGGCGACTAGGCTGAGGACGCACCAAGACTCTCGTCCGGGCGCGAGCCTGACCTGATTCGTAACACAACACTTTGTGGAATCTTAAGCACCGTATAAAGCGCGTCGCTCAAGGTTTGTGGCGTCACACTCGGCTGCATTTTCGTCAGACCAGCCGAGGGGCCGTTTCCCGCCCTGAACAACGTGCTCTGCAATCCTGTCCGGCCTGAATCTCCTTGCGGCCGGTTCCTGCCCTCGTACGTGAGGGCTGTCGTAATCTTGTTGTCATCCTTCGGAAGCCAGAGTCTTCGTCTGCCATGGTTTCCCGGCTGATGACGGCCGGCTGTTTTCTGCTCGCGCCTCAATGGCGCCCTCAACAACCAATCTCTTTGCTCGTCAGTTCACGAACCGGCGCATACGAATGTTCATCACAATACCCAGCGCCAGGAACATGAACAGTACTGAAGATCCCCCGTAACTCAGTAACGGCAACGGAATGCCCGTGACCGGCATGAACCCAACCACCATTCCGACGTTGACCAGGAGGTGGAATGCGAGAACCGCAACCACACCCATCACCACGAAGGTTCCAGCCCGGTCGGGGGCCGTCTGAGCGTTCTGGATCAAACGCATCAGTAGTATAAAGTATAGCAGGAGTATGCCCATTGCGCCTATGAAGCCGTGCTCCTCGGCAAAGGCTGCAAAGATGAAGTCGGTGTGCGGCACCGGTAGAAACTGGCCTTGGGTCTGGCTGCCATGCGCGGTGCCTTTGCCAAAGATGCCCCCCGAACCCACCGCAACCAGCGACTGCAGCACCTGGTATCCGCGGCCTTGCGAGTCCGCCTCCGGCTGCATGAAGCTGGTCAGGCGATCGCGCTGATAGGGCTTGAGTACGTGCCATGCCACTGGCGCCAGCAGCGCTCCTATCACTACGATGACCAGCGCGTGCCTAGCCTTCATTCCGCCAAGGAATAAGCCCATGATGGCGATCGGCAGATAGGTCAGTGCGGTGCCGAGATCGGGTTGCGCCAGCACCATCAGCATCGGAATGCCGACCAGCGCCCCGGCTTTCACGATGTCCTGCGCGGAGCATTCCGATTTGTTGTCGGCGAAATACTTTGCCATCGCGAGGATGAGGACCAGCTTCACCCATTCCGACGGCTGGAAGTGGAACGATCCAATCTGTACCCAGCGGCGCGCGCCCAGATACTTTTTCCCAAATACTTCTACCGCCAGCAGCGAAGCGATGGACAGCAGATACAGAAGCGGCACCCGCTCCAGCAGTGCTTGGTAGTTGAGGACGCTCACGATGAACATCAGCGCCACACCGCCCAGGATCCAATACACCTGCTTCAAGTGCACGCCGACGAACTTCGTGCTGAGCGTCGCACTGTAGATCTCGACTACGCCCAAGGCGCAGATGAGTAGCACCAGCACCAGCAGCACCCAGTCGAAGTCGCGGAAGGAGACGTAGCGGCTCATGGCTGTCTCCGAGGAACAGCTACGGCTGGAGGCGCGACCGGAGCGCTGCTGTCTTGAATTCTCTTCTTCGCAGGAACTTGTTGCGCGGGCTGTGCGTCAGGTCTTGTGTCAGCCGGCTTCGGTTCTGACGGAGTTGGAGACGCAGCTTCGGGACGCGCCATCTCAGCATGGGACTCCGTTGCTTCCAGATCGGCTGCGGGAATCGGCTTTTCGTCTGCCTCGACTCCCGGAGCAGCGTTCACTGGCCTTGTCGCGCTGACGGCCGGTACGACAAAACGTCCAGCTTGCAGCTTGTCAGGATTTTTCGCATCGCCCTCGTGCCATACGGCAGCCACTTCGGCCTGCTTGCTTCCGGGCGCAGCGTTCGCTTTGGCCACCTCGGTCTGAATCCTGCGCTGCTTCGCCACATAAGCTGCAATCACCTTGGCTGCGACACGAGCGGCCAGCGCTCCGTGCTCGCCGCCTTCAAACAGGCAGGCGACAACGAGCTCCGGATTGCGGCGCGGCGTGACGCCCACGAACCATCCATTGTCTTTGTAATTCTTGCCCTCGGCGCCGAGACGCTTCTTCAGGTCGTTGGAAATGGTTTGCGCGCTGCCGGTCTTGCCCGCGAAGTCGATGCCCGGCAAGCGAGCGCTGCCCGCAGTTCCCATGGGAGAAACGACGTTCGCCATGGCATCGGTAATCGTCATCCAATTGTCCTGGTCGAGCGGGAACTTTACCTTGTCGCTGTAGGCCGAGACCTGCTTGAATCCTGGCGGGAATTGATCGGGGAACGCGACATGCGGATGGACTAGCACGCCGCCGCTGGTAATGGCGCCGATCGCACGCGCGAGCTGAATTGGCGTGGTCGCGACTGCACCCTGACCGATGCCGACCGAGATGGTTTCTCCCGCATACCACTTCTGCTTGAAGTTCTTGATCTTCCATTCTTCTGACGGCATCACTCCGGAAACTTCCTGGGGCAAGTCGATGCCGCTCTTTTGCCCGAGTCCAAGCATGGTCGCGTACTTGGCGATGCGCTCGATGCCCAGCTTCTCGGCCAGTGTGTAGAAGTACGAATCACAGGACTGGTAGATCGCCTTGCTGATGCCGACGGTGCCATGCGATCCGTGGGTAGACGCAATCCAGCATTTGAAGAAACGTCCGTAGAACGTCTTGCCACCGCCGCAGTTGATCACGAGTTTCTGCGCAATGTTCTCTTGCAGGCCTGCGGTCGCCATGATGACCTTGAAGACTGAACCGGGCGCGAGCTGCGCCTGTATTGCCTTATTGAGCAGCGGCTTGCCGGGATCGGTGACCAGCGCATTCCATTCATCGCGAGTGATGTGCACCGCGAACTGGTTGGGATCGAACGCCGGGCGGCTGACCATCGCCAGAATTTCGCCGTTGCGCGGGTCCATGGCAACGATTGCGCCGGGTTTCCCCTCCAGCGCCTCTTCCGCGGCAATCTGCAAATCGAGGTCAATCGTTAGCTTCAGTTGCTTGCCGGGAACCGCCTGCACGTCGCTGAGCGTACCGACTTCCTTGCCTCGGCTGTTGACCAGCACCTGGCGCGAACCGTTCTTGCCCATCAGAACATCGTTGTAGTACTGCTCGACGCCCGACATGCCGACGATGTCACCGGGGTTGTACAGCTCCCACTGCGGCTGGGTCAGCATGTCTTCGCTGACCTGGCCGACGTAGCCGATCACGTGCGCCATGAATCCATTCTTGGGATACAAGCGCCGGTGCACGGTGATGGTATCGAGCTCGGGCAATTCGGCGCGATGCGATTCAATGAAGGCCAGCTCGTCGGGCGTGATGTCGTCTTTCAGAAAGAGCGGCTGATAGCCCGGAACCGCAGCCATGCGCTTCAAGCGAGCGCGCAATTCATCGGGCGGAATGTGCAGCCCGATTGAGATATTGTCGGCATCAGCCATCAGATCGCGGTTCTGATCGCGCAGCAGCAGCACGGAAAACGACGGATAGTTGTCGACGATGATGCGGCCTTCGCGGTCGAGGATCTTGCCGCGAGGCGCGAGAATCGGAACCTGCTTGATGCGGTTCTGCTCAGCAAGAGTGTTGTAGTAGTCGTTGCGCGCGACTTGCAGGCGCCACAGACCGAAGGCAAGCACCAAGAAAATCCCCAGCAGGATGTATTGCACTGCGGTGAGACGGAGCTGGGAGACTTTTTCCTCGCGACCTAACATCAGGAACTACATCTTTCCGGAGTCGTATAGGTTGCACGCTTGCACCTGGCGCCAAGAGAGCTACTTGGCTGCAGGCAGTTCTCGAGTAAAAGATCAACTTGTGACGACATGGGACGGAGCAGAGTTCTCTTGTATTGTAGCCCGATTCCGTGCCGGAGAGGAGGGAGACAGCGGGCAGAAGCGAGGCAATCAACCCCTACCTTTGCTTGAATCTATCCAACAACTTGTAGACGAAGATTCCAATCACCGCGTTGGCCAGGGCGGAGATCGCGGTGTGACTCCAGCTCCATTGCAACCCTTGGCGCAACAGGCCATGTCCCACACCGTAGTACACGCCCTGATGGATGGCGAAGAAGAAGAACGTGATCAGGAAGCGCGACCCAGGATTGTCGACGTCAATCTTCACTCCCAACGACGATGCCAGGTATCCGATGATCGTCAGGGCAATGCCATACATCCCTAAAGGATGGTTTGGCCCCGCGAACAAGTCCTGCATCAGCCCGATAACGCAGCCAGTGAGGCACCCGCTGATCGGGTTGCGCCGGGCCGTAGCGAAGAAGATGGTGACCATGAAGGGCAAATCGACAATCGGCAGGAAAAGGACCTTTACCGGAATGAAGATCTGGATCAGAATTGCGACCAACGGGATGAAGACAATCGCCGCCCAACTGAATTGGTAAACCGAGACCTGCTCCCGGGATGTCAGGCTTCCGCGAAAGGGCATCACTCGAGTGCTCATGGCTGCGGCGGCGCTCCTGCGGGAGGAGTCGAGGGTCGCTCTGAAGGCACGTTCGGCGTTGATTCTGGCGTGGGCTTGACTTGCTTTTTCGCGGGCGGGGAAGCTTCGCCGTTATCTTGCGCTCCCGATTCGCCCGGCATCGACGCGGCCGGCGCCGCGTTATTTGACGGCTTCGCTGCTGTTCCCGCGGCGCGACCGTTCGCCGGAGTTGTCGCCTTCGGTTTCACCGTCCCGTTCGTTTCCGGGGTCGCTCCTGGCGCACCTGCATGAGGAGCGGCCACCGCTCCGGCGGGCTTATTTGGAATCGCGGTCCCGCCGACACCGGGCTTGTTCGCTCCAGTTCCTGCCGTCGCAGGATGAGCGGCAGTGCCGGCTGCCGTTCCAGTTCCTGTTGCCGCCGGTGTGGTTCCAGCCGCCGCCGCGCTCGCCGGCTTGGCATTGCCCGCGGCATCAACTTCAGTCTTGTTGGGGACCGAAGGCAGACGCTCGGCGAGAATGTCGGAGGCGCGCAGCGGGCCGAGGTCCTTGGCGTCAGGCATCTTCTCCGTGATCTTGGTGACGACCAGCACCTCCTCCAACTGATCGAGCCGGGCCGACGGTACCACACGAATGTTGAGGAACAGGTCCTTGCCAGGTTCGACCGAAATAACTTTGCCCACCGGCAGGCCTTTGGGGAAGATGCGATCGCCGCCGCTGGTGATGACCTCTTCGCCAGGAACGACCTTTTCGTCGCTCATGATGTACTGCAGCGTAATAGCGCCATTGGCGGCGCCTTTCACAATGCCTTGCAGCCGCGAGTCCTTCAGCGCCGCGCCCACCCCGCTGAATTGGTCATTGATGGGCAACACTTGCGACGAATCAGGAAAGACCTGCGCGATTTTGCCCACAATGCCGCCAGGGGTGATGACTGCCATGTCAGCGGTAATGCCGTCGTTCGAGCCCTTGTCGATGTAGAGCACGCGCGACTGGTCGCTGCCGCTGGTGCCGATGACCTGCGCCGCAACCGTCGAGTCGATGTATTGCTCTTTGAAGGCGAGCAGCGCCTGGATCCGGCGCGCCATGCGGGCGTCCTCACTCAGTCGCGCCTCCTCGATCTTCATCTCCCCGATTTCGGCGCGCAGTTCCCGGTTTTCGCGTCGCACGCCGTGAAGATAAATGTACGTTGTCCAAAGATTCTTCAACCATCGCTGGCTGTGGATGACGGTGCTCTCAATGGGAGTAACGGCGGAGACTGCCCACAGGCGGATGAGCCGAGTTTCACCCTCGTGGCTTGGGCGGCGTACCTGTACGGCGAGGCCGATGATCTGCGCGAACAGGATGGCCGCCAGCACAATCAGGTTTCTGTAGCGGCCGAGGAATGTATCCATACTGTTGCCGGTGGCGAAGCCGGGCCTGCTCACGCGAGCCATGAATTGTGCGGCGTCGCGGTGGCTGCTGATCGAACCGGACCCGAGTCCCGCTAGCGGGACGAAAGGTGATAGCCCAGCGCTTCAGCGCTGGGTACGCATCGCAATAACAGCCCGAGTGCCGTAGGCACGGCAGGTTTTTCAAACCCTGTCGTCCCTACGGGACTCGGGTTTAACGAACCGCAACGGCGCAGCTAAAGCTGCGCCCCTTCAGTCAATCGATATCTTGCGCAGCAGCTTGAAATCGCTCAACATCTTTCCCGTTCCCAGAACCACGCTGCACAACGGGTCGTCGGCAATCGAGACCGGCAATCCCGTTTCTTCGCGGATGCGCTTGTCCAGGTTCT
Organism: Candidatus Korobacteraceae bacterium; assembly: GCA_049519235.1. Classification (GTDB taxonomy): domain Bacteria; phylum Acidobacteriota; class Terriglobia; order Terriglobales; family Acidobacteriaceae; genus Bog-257. The sequence goes on from JBEKQY010000129.1 coordinate 8,358, forward strand.
TCAGCAGCGCGCCGCCGCCAGTCAGCACGATGCCGCGGTCGCTGATGTCGGCCGACAGCTCCGGCGGCGTTCGTTCCAGGGCCACGCGAATCGCATTCATGATCGTCGACACGCACTCCGTCAACGACTCGCGAATCTCGCTGTCGTCGATGGTGATCGTCTTGGGCACGCCCTCGATCAGATTGCGTCCCTTGATCTCCATGGACAGTGGCTTCTCCAGCGGATAGCCGGAGCCAATCTCGATCTTGATTTGCTCCGCGGTGCGCTCGCCGATCAGCAGGTTGTACTTGCGCTTCAGGTAATTCATGATGGCTTCATCCATCTGATTACCCGCCATGCGCACCGAGCGCGAATACACGATGCCGCTCAGCGAAATCACCGCGATGTCGGTGGTGCCGCCGCCGATATCGACCACCATGTTGCCGCTGGGCTCAGTGATGGGCAGCCCGGCGCCGATCGCGGCCACCATCGCCTGCTCCACCAGGTGAACTTCGCTGGCCTTGGCGCGATACGCCGAATCCATGACCGCGCGCTTTTCCACCTGCGTGATCTCCGACGGCACGCCGATGACGATGCGGGGATGCACCAGCATCTTGCGGTTGTGCGCCTTCTGGATGAAGTAGTTCAACATCTTTTCGGTGACTTTGAAGTCGGCGATCACGCCGTCCTTCATGGGCTTGATGGCCACGATGTTGCCCGGCGTGCGGCCCAGCATCTCTTTCGCTTCTTTGCCGACGGCTTCGACTTCGCCGGTGTTCTTGTTGATGGCGACGATGGAGGGCTCGTTGACCACGATGCCCTTGCCGCGCGCGTAGACCAGCGTGTTTGCGGTCCCCAGGTCGATGGCGAGATCGCTGGAGAACACGCTGAACAAGGAGCGCAGGTTTCCGAAGCGGGACGAGTTACTGCTATAAAAGCCGTTGGATGACATGCCTTGCCGGTTCTTTCTAACTTGAAGCGGTGTCTACAGTTTATGACATAAACCGCATAATCGCACTCAATCGAATGCCTGGATCGAGCAGATTCGAGGATTGCCTTGCCGAAGGAGAATGCTGGGCAAGATCTCCGTTTGCGTGGGCTGGCGCGCCAGGAAACCCTTCCTTACGCTTTATTCCATGTGCAGACGGGCCTCGACTTTCGTCACCCGCTTGTCAATATCGTTCACGATGCCGGTCAGCACATCGAGACGCTGGTTTACGTCGCGGAACCTCTGATCAACCTCATTGCGGAACTGACTCACTTCGCTGCGAAACTGCAGCAATTGCGCGCTAAGATCTCCGATGCGGCTATTATTGTTGAGCCACGCCCCAAGAGTTACCAGAGACGGCAGAACGACCAAAACGGCCAGTTGCCAACTCGACAGTTCAATAGCGGCTTGCATGGCTCTCTCTCGTGCTGATAATCCCGGCCCGAAAGCGGTCGGTTCGTGCCAGTGATACTCAGGGTAACATTATGCGACAAGCGCAAGAAAATATTACCCAAAATATAAACACCCGGTCCTGCTACCTAGCACCAAAGAGCCATCTCGGCAGGGCTCTTTTTTGCGCAATTTTCCACATCGTCAAGCTGCTGTTTGGCATCTACGTTCAACCATGGGGCTCAATCTCTTTTGTGTGGGGTGAAACATGCGGGGTCAAGCGAGATTAACGACCGTTCTCCTAGGCGTGGGATTTGCAATACAGTGCTGTGGCGGAAACGCTGCGGCAGCTGCCAATTCCGCGACGCCGGCACCAGACAAGAAGGCCAGCCAGGGCCTGCCGATTCCATATCCAACCGACGTTCTCACATATCACTACAACATTTACCGCCAGGGGTCGACCATTCTGGAGACCACTCTGAC
>JBEKQY010000130.1:0-10173 GCA_049519235.1 Candidatus Korobacteraceae bacterium
AGCTCTGGCGGCACATCCACTTGTACGGTGTCCTCAAACGTCTGGGCGACGCGCCCGGTGATGCCCGTCACGCGACCGAAGATGTTGACCGTCCCGCGTTGAATGCCATCCTTGGAAACGAAGGTGATGTCCTTGTTCTTCACCTGGAGGGTCACCGGAACCAGCACGGTGTCGCCGGTGATCTTCACGAAATCGGTGCGCACCTCGAAGGGCATCAGGTTAACGCTGATCTTGTGGCTGACGGCCTCTTCCAGATCTTTGAACTTCACCGGCGGAGGCGCCTGCACCTTCGCCATCAACTCCATCTTGTCGAATTCCTTGTTGTTTTGCAGGGCCTGCATGGGACCGGGGTTGGAAGCGAAGGGGTCCATGCGGTCGGTCTTGCTGCTCAAGCCCATTTGCTCGTATTCCGTGGCGCCGCCCGGGGTGTGCAATAAGGCGTCTTTTTCGTTGGGATCGCTGGTCAGGTGGAAATCGCCGCACATGCAGGTATCGACGAACTCCAGTTCGACTTCCTGGCCCACTCCCTCGAGATAGCGATAACGCCAATCCTCGAAGGGATAGGTGCTGGTGGTGCCGCCGCCTTCTGCCTCGGGGCGGTCGTACGTACCGCCGGAGGGGTGGGACGTAATCTGGTCCGGCGGGCCCCACATGATGTAAATACGCCCGCGATCGGTCTTCCAGCCGGGAAGGCCGGCGGCAAAGTGCTCATTGGCGTAGGCGATGCGGCGATAATGTTCTTCCTTGTACTCATTCTCCTCCGTGTCGGGGGTGGGGTCGCGCCGCAGCCAGAACTGCTCAATAAACTGGTCGCGTTCCTCGTCGTTGGAGAGTTGCTTAAAGGCCGACTTCTCCTCCGGAGTGATGATGTAGACCACGTCTTCGTTGAGCCACTTCTTGTAGGTGCCGCTCAACTCCTGCTTCAACGCCTTGGAATTTGCTTTCTTCTGCTTCTCGGTCAAGGGACGTTTTAGGGGGTCCGTTGCAGTGTTGTCGGACGCTTGCCCCTGGGCCGCACTCGCTGCGCTGTTCGCAGCCGGGGTGGTGGCTTGACTGGAATTGTTATTCGAAGGCGCAGCCGAATCCTGGGCCACGGCGAAAACGGTGGAGACAGCAAAGACCAGTAACCAGAAAAACCACACGCGCAACTTCATTATTGTTACCAACCTACTCCTCGACGAACCCTGACGCTTCTTAAAATTGTAAGTTCTTGCCGGCTTGAAAGCAAGGTTACAGGTGCGAAATGCAGCCCGTACGGGGATTAAATGCCCGTCCTCAGGTTCACAACCCAGCTGTGGGTCGCAAGTTCCTCAAGAATATGCGCTCTGAGTGTTTTTTTGCCTCACCTTAGGGGTCGCGGTGTTGACGCCCGAAGTTTCTCCCTGTCACAATTCTCCCCCATCGTCCACCGAAATTAGCGGCTATAATCAGGGGTATCGAAAAGTGTGCAGGACGACCGCTGAGCTGCTGCTTCCCTGAAGTTCGTCAGTTGCCGCGCTAAAGGTGACGAATGTTGCTCCCTTAGGGAACCTTAGGCCGTCTCGCTTCGTACACCGGTCAGGTTGTACTGCGCAATACAGAAGTGAATTTCGTTGAGGTCAAATGAAGGGCTGGAAAAAATTCGCACTGATCGCTGCCGTGGTGGTGGTCCTGCTGGCCATCGTCGGGTTTACGGTGCAGCAGAGCCGCAAAGGAGTGGTCGCCGTACAAACGGGAAAGGTCGTCCGTGAGGATTTAGCGTCGGTGGTGACCGCCTCCGGCGAGATCAAGCCCAAGGTGTATGTGAACATCGGCGCCATTCTTCAGGCCAAAATCACTCATCTCTATGTGAAAGAGGGCGATCACGTTAAGGCGGGACAACTGCTCGCCAGTCTCGACAACATTCAGCCGGCGGCCGATGTCGCCATGAACGACGCGATGCTGAACGCCTCCAAGATGGACGCCAATGCGGCCAAGGCAGCGGTGAACACCGCGGAAGCCGACCTGAAATCGGCACAGGCGGAGAACGAGCGCGCCACGCTGGACTACAATCGCAATAAATCTCTGTACGACGCGCAGCTCATCGCTAAGTCCGACTACGACACGAAAAAAGCGGCCTACGACACTGCCATTGCTCAGTTGAACCAAGCCAAAGCGAAGTTGGCCCAGGCCAAGGCGAACCTCGATTCCGCGCAGGGACACATCGGGCAGAACGTGGCCACTCTGCGCCACGCCAGTGACGTGCTCAGCAAGACGGAATATCGTGCGCCCTTCGAAGGCGTGGTCACCAACCTTCCGGTCCGCGAGGGCGAGACGGTGGTACCTGGCATCCAGAATTCGCCCGGCAGTACCCTGATGACGGTTGCCGACACTTCGTTGATCACCGCCGAAGTGAAGGTGGACGAGAGCGACATCGTCAATGTGCAACTCGGGCAGGTGGCGGAAGTTTCAATCGACGCCATTCCCAAGCAGAAGTTCAAGGGCACGGTGACCGAGATTGGGGGCAATGCGGTGCTGCGCTCGACCGGCGTGTCCACCGCGCAAGCTGTCTCCAGCGGGCAGGAAGCCAAGGATTTCAAGGTGGTGATAGCGCTACAGGACCCGCCGTCAAACGTGCATCCTGGATTATCCGCAACCGCGCGCATTACCACGGCCAATCGCAAGGCGGTGCTGGCCATTCCGATCCAGGCGCTGACCATTCGCGAGCGCGGCGATCTGACTCCCGACAAGGACAAGAAGGGTGCGGTGCAAGCCGCGGTCCCGGCGGGAGATCCCAAGGAAGAGTTGCAAGGGGTCTTCGTTCTCCGGAACAAGAAAGAAGCGGTTTTCGTACCAGTCACTACGGGTATAAGCGGCACCACCGACATCGAAGTTACGGGCGGACTGAAACCAGGTGATGAGATCGTTACCGGCAGCTACAAAGTGCTGCGGACCCTGCGCAATGGGGCCAGCGTGAAGGTTGACAATTCAGTCAAGCCGAAGGAAGAAGAATCGTGATCCGCGCTCTTCGCTTTTCGCTCTTCGCCATTCGCTCTTCGCTATTCGCCAGAGGCGCTAGAGTGACGGTCTGGCGAAAAGCGAGGAGCGAACAGCGAAAGGCGCTACAGCGAGCTTCGTGAATGACCAACCCTGACCAGCAGCCGCTCGAGGAGAAAAAGATGGCAACGGAATTGGCGGGTCTGGCGCCGCCGCAGACCGCGGCAGTGCCCGATAGCTGCATCATCTGCACCGAAGACCTGTGGAAGACCTACGACATGGGATCGGAGCAGCAGGTGCAGGCGCTGCGCGGCCTGAATATCCGCATCCAGCGCGGCGAATACGTCGCCATCATGGGCCCTTCGGGATCGGGCAAATCGACGCTCATGAACTTGATCGGCTGTCTGGACACGCCCAGCAAAGGCAATTATTGGCTGAACGGACAACTGGTGAGCGAGTTGGATGACGACGAACTGGCGCGTATCCGGAACAAAGAAATCGGCTTCGTCTTCCAGACTTTCAATCTGCTGGCGCGCGCCACTTCGCTGCACAACGTCGAGCTGCCGCTGATCTACGCCGGCCTTCCCGCCGAGGAGCGCATCGAGCGCGCCACGCAGGTTCTAGCCTCGGTGGGCATGGAATCGCGCATGAACCATAAGCCCAACGAGTTGTCGGGCGGCCAGCGGCAGCGGGTCGCCATCGCCCGCGCCCTGGTGAACCATCCATCGATCATCCTCGCCGACGAGCCGACCGGCAACCTGGACTCCCAGACCGGCCTGGAGATCATGGCGCTGTTCGATCGCCTGCACGAACTGGGCAACACCATTGTTCTGGTTACTCACGAGCACGACATCGCGGAGTACGCTCACCGCGTCATTCACATTCGCGATGGACAGGTCTTTAGCGACGAGAAGACGGCACGGGCCTGACTCCAAGTCCCACCGCAGGCATTTCTCGCGGAATCGGGTAGCGTCTGAAGGTCAGCGGAATAGTTACGGCGTGCACACGTAATCGCGGCGCCTTGTATAGCACTTAAATGCCATAAATGTGCGATCTAAAATGGTCCATATAGGCAATACGCCTATACCACTTGCTGGCTTGCACTGTAATGCCTCTAGGATGGCCGGAAATGGCCCTAGCATCGACGGGAGGGTAGTCAGCCAACCCAAATCATCATCCCGGCCTCTTCGGGCCCCAAAATCGCTTCTAATGCGAAATTCCCGATTCGGAACCAGAATGCAAGAGTACCTAGCGTGGTAGTTCCCGCGTTTTGTCTACCGAACGGTGAGCGACGTTCTGCTAATGGTCGCGAAGACAAGGTTTTCACATTCCTTAATCCGGCACCCTCAAACACACTCCTCCTTGGGTCATGGATCACAGACAACTGACGGTCGCGGCGAGATTATTAGTTCGTCGGCAGCCCCGTCAGCCGGAGGCATTCTTAGCAACGAAGCCGCTGTTGCCGAACGCAACCGGGTTTGAGCTGCCTGAATCGCGTTTTCAAGTGAGGAGGCTTACGCTCATGAAAAAAGCAATTATTCTCCTCGTCGTTATGGTTGCTGTCCAACTGGTGGCGCAAGACAAATCGACGATCACGGTCAAGAAGAGCGAACTCAGCAATGGCGTTGTCATTGTTACCGCCGCGCCGGCAGCAACCCCGAATCAGGCAAAAGCGTCTTTCGACCTTCAGTGCAACAAGGACGCGACTGCCTGCAAGACCCTCGAGCCAGGAAGCTACCTGATGATCCGGCTTCCCAAGAATTGGGGGATGTACGACTGCACCGATGTGGACGTGTATGGGGCGTCGGCGGATCCGGCTACGGATCAGAAGATCGGCGAGTATTGCTTGATCGAGAAGTAAGAAAATCCAGCGGTGCCGGTCGTCTACGGGCGCCGAATGACCCGCACGTAGCAGTGTGCTCCGACAAGCACGAGCGCCGCAACACGGGAGACAGTGGTGCTGCATTGCTTCGGGTCTTCGGGCATGGTACGGTCGCGTTGAAATGCCTGGAAAGAGAATTACGCGGCGGCGTTATCCCTGCTACCTCGAACAGAACCTCCACCGAGGCCGGGGGCTTGGCGCTCGCGTTTATTCGCTGATTGAGGACTTCGACGGTGAACTTCTCTATTATCCAGAGATCGTTCCCGTTACGATTGACTTCCGCCGCGCGATGATAGAAACAGCCTCCGACCCAAAGCGCCTTTTCGAATTTTCCCCGAGGCAGTTCGAAGAGTTGGTCGCCGACATATGGCGCAGGTTTGGGTATTGCGTAGAACTCACCTCGCACACCAGGGACGGCGGACGGGACATAATCGCGATTAAGCAGGCCGAGGTGAACTTGCGCGTGTTGATTGAATGCAAACGGTACAGCATGGCGAACAAAGTCGGCGTACAAGTGGTCAGAAGTTTATTTGGAGTGAAGACTGACGAGAAGGCCACGAAGGCGATACTGGCTACCACGTCGAGATTTACCTCGGGCGCTAAAGATTTCTTTGGCCGCCACATTTGGGAGCTAGAGCCTCGTGATTTCGACGGCGTTGTGGACTGGGTGAAGCTAGCGGTCAGCAGCGGATCTTTGTGAGCCGTTGGGCGTCGTCGCGAACATGCGTAGAGAGAGACAACAGCAGAAATTAATGTGTCCCTAAACGGGCAGAGGCGTCACAATAGAGGCGTCTCGATGACTACAGATGAAATCCCCGCTGAACGGAAGGGAATCAGGCTCAGCCGGATTCTCGCTGTGCCGGTGTTCGTCTTTCTTCTTCTCTCGTCACATCTTCACAGCCAGACAGCAACCCCGCCGGCAGATGTGACCACGACCGGCACATTGGCCGACTTGCGCTCGGACAAGCGCGTGGTACAGAACGGCCGCTGGTTCCTGGTGCGCGAGTTCACCGTGGATTTTGCGGTGCGCGACACGGTGACATACTGCGGAGAAATCACAACCACCGACGCTACCGAAGCCCACGACCTGATCGACAGCGGCGGTCAGCCGGTCGAGGTCATGGAGAAGGGTAAGGACCTGTACGTCACGCTCAAGAATGGCCGTCGCATCCGGGCACACCGGCTAAGCTCTGACAAATGTCCACATGGAAGCTGAAGAGCGAAAGCCTACTTCTGATCGGTATTCTCCGCGATCACTGGCGCCTGCTTGGCAGCAGGTTTCGATCGTTGCTCGAACAGAACCACTTCGCCGGGTTTCACGTAGCCCAGTTGTTCGCGAGCTTCCTTCTCGATCACGCTGGGGTCGCCGCGCTGTAGGGCCTGCACGCGACGCTCGAGCTCGTCGTGCTCGAGTTTGCTGCGCTCAATGTCTCGCTCCAACGCTTGAGCTTCGGCCCGTTTGCTTTGCCAGACCTTCATGCCATTGGCGCCAAAGACAACTTTGTATCCGATAAGGACCGCCAGCAAGGCAATGCACAGCGTCGCCATAATGCGGCGCATGCGATAGAGCCATTTTCCGGCAATGCGAATCGTGATCGTCACAGTACTCTCTAGTGGACTTCGCATTCCGCCGCCGGTCAAGCAAAGTTCCGCTCAAAAGACAGCAGGGGAATCAACTGTGACACAACGAAGAGATAGCGAAGACGCGATTCTGCGGAGTGATGGCCAGGCTGGGGTTCTTGCGCCGCGCGCTAGGTTTGCGACGTTGTAGGGCGTGTTACAGTCTCAATCAAATGCTCAGGAGAGGTTTTGGATGACGAACGCGCGCCTTGTGCTCACCACCGTTGGCCTGAAGGAAGCGGCGGAGAAGCTCGCTCAGCAACTGGTGGAGCGGCGGCTGGCCGCCTGCGTCAACATTATCGGGCCCATCCGCTCGGTTTATCGCTGGAAGCAAAAGGTGCAGAACGAGCAGGAATATTTGCTGCTCATCAAGACGACCGCCGAGCACGCTACCCAATTGCAGTCGGCATTCAAGGTATTGCATCCCTACGAGCTGCCCGAGTGCGTACAGCTCCCAATCGAGGGTGGAAGCGAAGAGTATCTGGCTTGGCTGGCAGCCGAGGTCAGCAGCGCGGAGTGAGAGGCTTAGCTGGAATGCAAGCCAGCTCCGGTGAGAGGTTAGATTCCTTTATCTCCGGAACATGAGGAAGGCAGCGGGTTTATCTCAATCAGAAAAGTACTGTCAACATTCCGCTAGGTACGGTATAAATACTGCGAAGAACAGCCCTGAGCTCGACAAGGACAACACTATGGACGGGCAAACAGCATCTCTTCGCACGTGCCGCTTCAACGCCAACTCGTGCGTGGGCAGGTTCGCGATGGCGCTCGTGATGGTTTTCGCGCTGACACTGCTCACAACCCACGCCATGCAGGCGCAGACCTACCAGGTGCTTCACAACTTCAGTGGAGGCGGGGACGGGGCGTACCCCTATGCCGGCGTGACTGTCGGCCCTGGGGGTGTGCTGTACGGAACAACGTCACGGGGCGGAACCCATAACAACGGCGTAGTCTTCAAATTGACATACCGAGGCTCCAGTTGGACCCTCAGCCCGCTCTACGGATTTACCGGAGGCAGCGATGGGGGCATCCCGCTAGGCGGGGTAGTGATCGGCCCAAATGGCGCTTTATATGGCACGACCGGATATGGCGGCAGTGAGGACTACGGGACAGTGTTCGAACTGAGACCACCGCTCACGGTGTGCAAGGCAATACTGTGCTATTGGAACGAAACCGTACTTCACACCTTTACGGGAGCCCCGGATGGGGTAGGCCCGGCAGTCGAGAATTTGGCCTTCGACAGCTCTGGAAACATTTACGGCACGACATATGAGGGAGGTACGAATGACCACGGGACTGTGTTCGAACTGACCCCCTCAAACGGAGGATACACGGAGAGCATTATTCATAGCTTCGGCAGCGGTACTGACGGGGAGTCTCCAGAGGCGGGTGTGGTCCTTGACACCGCCGGAAATGTCTACGGAACCACATTAGCGGGAGGAACCGGAGTAGTCGGAACGGTTTACCAGCTCATGCCTTCCAACGGAGGGTGGGAGGAGAATGTCCTTGTCAACTTCTACGTGACGGATGGGGATGCCCCTTACGGTAACCTGATCATTGATGGTTCCGGCAACCTCTATGGCGCCACGCCTGACGGCGGACAAAATGGAAATGGCGTAGTTTTTGAGCTTGCGCTCTCAGACGGAGGGTGGATCTACTCTGTGCTTTATGCCTTCAGCTCGTCCTGCCACGCCCTGAGTGGCGTAGCCATGGACGCAGCCGGTGATTTATTTGGGGTGTGTCATGATGGCGGCGCCCACCAAGACGGCTGGATATACGAGCTGACAAATTGCAGCCAAACCTGCACCCTGGTCGATCTCCACGACTTCAGCGGTAGTGACGGCTATGAACCTTACGGGAGCCCGGTGCTCGACGCCAACGGCAATCTCTACGGCACAACGCAACTCGGAGGTACGGGGACCTGCGCCGGCTACGGCTGCGGCGTGGTGTGGGAGATCGCGGGCGTGGGTGCTCGGCATTAGAATCCAATTGATGGGAGAGCGCTAGCGCTTACGACTCAACGCTAGTGTCTTGTAACTGAAGTTCGAAGGATAAATACAAGCGCTTTGAAAGGGCACGGCTTCAGCCGTGCCGCAGCGATGCCCAGAAAGACGCGGGCTTTAGCTCCTGCGGTCGCTGCCGTCGAGGGCAAACACAGGCTTGGTGATTTATACAACGAACCTCAGTTACAGGACGTTAAAGGCGCCGCCTATTAGCCGGCTCGAAAGGTCAGTTGACATGATTAAACGACATGGTCCCTGGATCTGTCTCTTCTGCTTTTGCTGTTTATCTGCCTTTGCCCAACAGAATGGTCAGGCGAAGCCCCCGGAAACCGCGGTATTGGCTCCGACCGGCACTGCGAATCATCTCATCACGCTGGATGTAGTCGTAGCCGATCAGTCCGGGCGCGCGGTCCCCGGTCTGCAACAGCAGGACTTCACGCTCCTGGACAATAAACTCCCGCAAAAGATCGTCTCTTTTCATGCCGTGTCGGGGGCGGCCGCGGCCGATGACCCGCCGGTAGAAGTTATTTTGGTGCTTGATGAAGTCAACACTTCCTATCAGCACGGGGTGATCGTGCGGCAAGAGATAGAAAAGTTTCTAAGCCAAAATGGCGGCCAGCTTGTGCGACCGGTATCGCTACTCTTCTTTTCCGACTCGGGAACAACCGGGACCACGCCTTCGAGGGATGGGAAAAGTGTGCTTGCAGACCTCAATCAGCATAAACAGTCGCTGCGCAACACCAAAGGAGCTCAAGGAATATACGGCGCCGTGGAACGGTTAAATTTATCGCTTCGCACCCTCGGCCAGTTCGCCGACTACCAAGCGAAACGACCTGGACGAAAACTCGTGGTCTGGATGAGTCCGGGTTGGACTTTTCTCTCCACTCCAAGGGTGGATTTGACGGCCAAGGACCAACTGGCGCTCTTCAGAACCATTGTTGGTCTTTCGGACGCCCTACAACGGGCTCGCATCACGCTTTACAACGTCAATCCGACGGGCAGCGGCGGTCTAAGGTCCTACTACAAGGCTTTCTTAAAGGGTGTAACTGCGGCAAAACAGGTGCAGGGAGGAAATCTGGGGTTGCAGGTTCTGGCTTATCAAAGTGGGGGTCTGGTTCTCAATACAAGCAACGACCTGGCCGGCGAGATCGCAACTTGTGTTAGCGATGCTAATGCCTTTTACTCTCTCAGCTTTGAAGCTGCTCCCGGAGACGGGCCGAACGAGTATCATACGCTGGCAGTTACTATCGGCAAGCCCGGAGTAGAGGCCCGAACCCGCTCCGGATATTACGCGCAGCCCGAGCAGGTGCACTAGACCTGCGGCTGGCGACGTGATCACGGCCAGTTTTGAGCGCCATGATAAATACGGGAGACTTCGACGTATTGTCCTTTGACGCGATAAATAACAACGTACGGTAACCCAGAAAAGACGAGTTCGCGGCTTCCTTCTACACGCCCGATGCGCCCACGGTTTGGGAAACTTCTTAATACAGAACGCGTACCGATTCGGGAACGCTCCAGATGAAAGTCATTTCACAACGTTGCGAACAGGTGAGATGGCACTACAATGGTGCCGTTGTTGCAGTCAAAACGGAAATTCTGGTTTATTGGAGGTCGGCATGAAACTAACGAGGCGAGATGCCTTAAAAGCTTCAGGGTTGGCGCTGGGCGGGCTAGCAATTGGCGGGGCTGACAAAGCTCTCGCGCAGTGCAAAG
>JBEKQY010000131.1:0-10145 GCA_049519235.1 Candidatus Korobacteraceae bacterium
CGGGCAGGAGAAGGACACTCTGCTGGGCAAGGGAAAAGAGATACGGGACACCTGTTTTGGTACGCTGGTCGTCAATCATCCCTAGCCTGCACCCTGGCAGCACTGGGCCGAAGTCCCTCTACTCAGGCATCAACCTGACATCGTCACCGCCGTGCTACCTATCGGCCTGGCTCTTCGCTCAGCACCTGTGCCAGCAATTGCGGATCGACGTTACCGCCGCTGACTACTGCGACCGTCTTCCTTGATTCGGGCAATTGTTTAGCGTGATAAAGCCACGTGGCAAAGGTCACCGCGCCGCTCGGCTCGGCAACGATGCGCGCGTTGGTCACCATCGTTCGCATGGCTGAGCGAATCTCGTCCTCGGTGACGGTGATCATGTCGTCCACGAAGCGGCGGATGTGCTCGAAGTTGATGGGGCCAATCGATTGCGTGCGCAGGCCGTCGGCCAGGGTGCTGGAGACGCGCTCGGCGGGTAGTTCGACAATCTCGCCTTTGCAAAAGCTCTGCTGCGCGTCGTTGGCCAGCTCCGGTTCCACGCCGACAATCTTCGCGCCCGAGCCGCTCAGCTTCAGCGCCGCCGAGATGCCGCTGATCAACCCGCCGCCGCCCGTGGGCACGAGCACAAGCTCGACATCAGGACAGTCCTTCAGGATTTCCAACCCAACAGTTCCCTGCCCCGCGATGATTTGCTCATCGTTGTAAGGAGGCACGATGACGTAGCCGTGCTGGCGCGCGAGTTCTTCCGCCTTGTGCAATCGCTCGGTCGAGGCCGGGCCGACGGTGACAATCTCAGCGCCAAGCGCGGCGGTGCTCTCGACTTTGAGTTTGGGCGCATTGCGCGGCATCACGATAACGGCCTTTACGCCCAGCGCGCGCGCCGCATAAGCCACGCCTTGCGCGTGATTGCCGCTGGAGTAGGAGATGACACCGCGCTGCCGTTCTTCCTCGGTGAGCGACGCGATCTTGTTGTAAGCGCCGCGCAGTTTGAAGGAGCCAACCGGCTGCAGGCTTTCGGGCTTCAGCCAGAGCTGGCCGCGCGCAGAGTCTTCGGAATCTTTGGCAGGAGGGAAATAGGCGACGAGCGGGGTGCGGACCGCGATGCCCCGCAATCGTTGCTGGGCTCGCTTGATGTCGTTGAGTGTGACCATGGTTCCGTTAGCGATAGCAATGCAGATAACGCATTCGTTTTGAAGGGGCGCACCTTCAGGTGCGCCGTACAGCGCAACTTGCCATCCGAGCCGGCTTCAGCCGGCGGCACAACTGCCGCCGTATGCGCGATAATGCCGCCCTCCTGCTTGTTTAACAGCAGATCCCTCGCCGACTAAAGTCGGCTCGTGATGACAAGAATATAAGGACCTGCAACGGCGCACCCGTTCGGCAAGCTCAGGGCAAGGCTAAAGCTGCGCCCCTTCAAAACCCACTGCGGCCGGCATTCTGACCGCTAGCGAAGCAATCCACTTTCCAGCCGGCAATTTTGGTCCCGTGCCTGCGGCGGTATTTCGCGCCTCACGAATCATCAATGCCATCCAGTGTACAAGCGCCAGCTTCTCCTGCAAGCTGACTTTGCTGCCGATCTCCACGTGGCCGATGGCGGGGCTGATGAGCGCGCTAACTAAATACTGCTTCGGGATGTCGCGCTCCAGCCACAGCATTTCGGTTGGCGGAATGATCGTATCGTCGGAGCCGTGCAGCAGCAGGATGGGCACATGTAGAAATGTAAGATGTCCGGCCGGAGAGGCGGCATTGAGTTCCTCGCGTCGCTTGCTGATTTCCGCCAGGATGGCCGGCGCCAGACTCTGGCGTTGCTTGTGATAGATGTCCTGCATGATCTGCTGACCGGCGGGCGTCATCGTCCGGGTCAGCGCCTCGGAAGCTTTTCCGCTTCCGGAGAGCAGCAACTTGAGCGCGTCGTGTGCGATGGGCGCATCGTGCGGCGGAAAAAAATCTTGCGGCTCGTCATAGACCACGATCAGCGGCCCATATTCGTGCGGCGACAGGTGCTCGACCGTGCCATCGGGACGGACCGCCTCGCCGGTGGCGAAGAAGCGAAGCACATGCGCCAGATCGTAGTACCCACCGACAGAAGCCACCCAGGCGATCGACGGCGAGTATTGCGGATCGCTCGCAGCCAGCAAAGCGAGACCCCCGGAAAAGCTGATGGCCAGGATGCCGACCTTGGGCACGCTGAGCTGTTGCGCGAAGCGTTGCGCCGCTGTGCCGATCAGGTCGGCCAACTCAGCCTGCACGCGATAATCGGCGATGCCGGGAACCAGCGGCGTCATTACGAAGAAGCCGCTGGCAGCCAGCGAGCGCGCAAAGCCCACCAGCCTAGGCTCATTGATGCCGAGCTCGTGCATGCCATGCACGACGACAATGCCGGGCGCAAAGCCGACGCCGCGCGGCAGATAGACGCGCGCAGGAATCGACTTGCCGCGGAAGTCGAAGCTGGTGTCGCGCACGTCAACCGGATGCACGTCGTAGTTGGCGATCCAGCCGCTGGCGTGAGGATCGGAGATGCGATCGAGCAGTGACGCGGCCCGCAGGTAATCCTGCGCGATGGGATAGAAGACGACCACGACAATCGAAAGCAGCAGCAGAAGCCAGGCAAGCAGCCGTGCCTTGCGAGACGGGTTGCGGCCTTGCCAGGGAACGGTGGTCACACTTCCAGTATCACCGGCATGATGAGCGGGCGGCGCGAGGTGTTTTTTACGATGAAGCGCTTCAGGTCCTGGCGGATTTTTTCCTTGATCATGCCGTAGTCGCCCTTCTCTTCGTCGCTCGATGCTTCCAGCGTGCGCATAACCGTCTGCCGCGCCTGGTCGAGGAAGCCATCCTCCTCGCTCATGCTGGCGCCGAAGCCGCGCATTACGATCTCCGGCGAGGTCTCGACCCGTCCGGTCAGCTTGTTGATGGCGATGATGGGCAGCACGATGCCATCCTCGCTGAGGTGACGCCGGTCGCGAATGATCAGGTCCTCGACCACGTCGCCCATGGAGTTGGAATCGATGCAGACGCGGCCAACATTGATCTTGCCCGCCTTGCGCGCGCCCACTTCGTCGAATTCCAGAATGTCGCCGCTCTCGATCAGCATCACTTTGCCGACCGAGCCGTGCATGGCCGCGGCCATCTCAGCGTGCAGCTTGAGCTGGCGGTATTCGCCATGGATGGGAATGAAGTACTGCGGCTTGACCAGATTGATTATCAGCTTTAGCTCTTCCTGGCTGGCGTGCCCGCTGACGTGCACGGGCGGCGACGAGCCGTCGTCATAGATAACATGCGCCTCGCGGCGGAAGAGATGGTCCACCACGCGATAGATCGCCTTCTCGTTGCCAGGGATGATGCGCGACGACAGCACCACCGTGTCGCCCGGCTGAATGCGCGCGTGCTTGTGATTGTCCACCGCCGCCCGCGACAGCGCCGACATCGGCTCGCCTTGCGTCCCGCTGATGAGCACGCAGACTTTTTCCGGCGGGAAGTCGCGCATCTGCGCAGGATGGATGAGCAGGCCGTCGGGAACGTCGATGTAGCCGAGGTCCTGCGCGATCTCGAACGACTCCATCATCGAACGCCCGACCAGCGCGACTTTGCGGCCGTTCTCGAAGGCCTGCTCCACCGCCAGCTTCATGCGATGGATTGACGACGAGAAGCAGGAAATGAAAAGCTTGCGCTCGGCGCGGGAGAAGATCTCCTGGAAGCGGGCGCGCACCGCCCGTTCGCTGGGCGTGTAGCCCTTGCGCTCGACGTTGGTGGAATCCTGGAACAGCGCCAGCACGCCTTCCTTGCCGTACTCGGCGAAGGTGTGCAGGTCGAAGAGCCGGTTGTCGGTGGGCGTGGGATCGACCTTGAAGTCGCCAGTGTGAATAATGATGCCGATGGGGGTGTGGATGGCCAGCGCCACACAATCCACCAGGCTGTGTGTCACCTGGATGGGGTTGATGGTGAACGGGCCGATCTTGAAGCGCTCGCCGGCCTTGATCTCGTTGAGCTCGGCGTCGTCGAGCAGCGCGTGCTCTTCCAGCTTGCCCTCGATGTAGGCCAGCGTGAACTCCGTCGCGTACACCGGCACATTGAATTCCGACAGCAGCCACGGCAGCGCGCCGATGTGGTCTTCGTGGCCGTGCGTCAGCACGACGGCGCGGACGTGGGCGCGATTTTCGATGAGATAGCTGAGATCGGGTACGACGATGTCCACGCCGAGGAGTTCGGCCTCGGGAAACATCAATCCGGCATCGACGACGATGATATCGTCGCCCCAGCGAATGGCCATGCAGTTCATGCCGAATTCGCCGAGTCCGCCGAGAGGAACAACCTGGAGTTTTCCGGCTGGCATCTGTAAGTCCGATGCTAGCACAGGGAAGGCGGTAGAGCGGGCCTTCACAGTCGCCATAATTGGTAAACGGCAGAAGCCCGAGTCACGCTGAAGTAAACGTCGCGTGCGAATGCGATGGCGGGCTCCAGAGCCCGAAGGGCGACATTTGTTTTAGCCGTGGGCGTGAGCCCGCGGACAGGGTGTCTTATCAGAATGAGGAGCCGAGGAGCGGCGACACCGCTGTTTAATGGACCGCGCGGGACGTGCCGCCGCTTCGCGGCTCACAAACATGACTTGAACTCGCCGCGCGCGGGCTTACGCCCACGCCTAACACAAATCACGCCCGTTCCGGGCTCCGGAATCGCAAAACGCCGACGCTGGTTACCGCCTTATACTGGTTCTAACGACCATGTTGCACACCGAAAAGAAGTCCTGGGTCCGCCGTGGGGTGGAAGCTGCCGTCCGCAACGCCTTTTTGAAAGCCTATGACACCATCAAGGTTGATCCCGAGTACTACCTCCAACATCTGCGCATAGCCTACGACCTGCCCGCGCTGACCTATGACGGCGTGTACTCGGTTAATCCAGAGTTGCTCGATCGCATCGCCGAGGAGACGATTCGCGCTCACATGCGCATGGCTGCGGCCGAAGGCGCGGGGCTGGGCATGGGAGGACTGTTCACCATGCTGCCCGACCTCGGTATCCTTGCTGCCATCACCCTGCGCATGATCCAGAAGCTCAGTCTGTTATATGGCTTTCCCTACAACACGGAAGAGGAAGAAGCAGAGCTTTGGGTCGCCGCCGCCAGTGCTGCGGGCGTGGACATCAGCCGCGAGCTGGTGGAGAAGCAGTTTGTGTCGAAGTTCGTTCCGCGCGTGATCCAGCGCATCGCGGTCAGCGCCAGCACCGAGATTGTAGAGAAGTGGACGGCGCGCCTCATCCCCGTTGTCAGCGGGCTGATCGGCGGCAGCCTGAACTACTACTTCGTGAAGATCTGGGGCGAGCGCGCCATCGGGCACTTCCGCCAGAAACATTGGCAAATCCGCCGAACGAAGAATGTGATTCCGCTGCCCGCCGGCCAGCAGTAGAACGCTTTATCCGGTGCACGCGGGGATGCCGCGATTCACTCTACTGCGTAAGCTCCCAGACAGTCCCATATTGGTTGGGATAGGTTCCGCAGCCAGTCGTAGTGCCGTAGATATTGCCTTGGCTGTCGAGCACCACACCGCCATCCGGCTCGCAACCATCGGGGCCGCCAGCAAAGTCGTGCAGGTCGGTGTAGGTCCATGTGCCATTGTGGTTCGTCAGCTTGAAAACCTGCCCGAGATTATGGGCGCCATCCAGATAGGCCGTGCCATAGAGGTTCCCGGCGGAATCCATGGTCAAATCATCCGCTGGCCCCCACTGACTCGAGCCCGTGAAGCTGTAGAGCAGAGTGAACTACCAGCTTCCGCCGGACGGACTGAGCTCGAATACTGTGCCTCCGTTGCCTGAGCCGCCGCTACTGGTGGTGCCGTAGAGATTGCCTGCCGAATCGAAGATGAGGCCGCCGAAGGGTTGTGCCCCGTCACTGTCCGTAAAAGAATGGAGGATGGTTTCCACCCAGCCCGATTCCGTATGGCTTAGCTCAAAAACTACGCCATATCCGTGTGCGCCCCCACCACGCGCGGTGCCGTAAAGGTTACCGGATCCATCCAAGGCGAGCGTATCGTAGGGCTCTCCGCCGTTCGAGCCCGTAAAGTTGTCCAGTACCAACTGCGTCCAGCCGCTATCGGCGTGCGCCAGCTCATAAACTGTGCCGAGTCCATCCCCGAGCTGCGTGGTCCCATAGATGTTGCCCGCCGTATCGAAGGCCAACCCGCCATAGGGATATATACCACCAGGACCGTTCGTAAGTTGAGCCAGCACGCGTTCGATCCACGGGCAGTTGACAATGCATACCCTTATCAGCGGTCCTGAACCGTGGCCAGTGCCGTCCGTATTGCCCTTGCTCGCAGCTCCTCCGCCGTTCCCCTTCGGACGGCTTAGACTGAAGACAGTGCCGCATCCGAAATACGTGAAGCCCGCACACCCTTCGCCTCCGCCTCCCGAGACCGTGGTGCCGTAAAGGTCACCATTCGTCCCAAAAATTACTCTGGTCAACGGACCAGCTCCGTCGTTATTCCCGGGATTTCCTTTGAAATCGTAGATGGTCAAAAAAATCCAACTGCCGTTGTTCTTGACCATCTCAAAAACCGTTCCAAAGCCCAAACCGCCATTCCCGCTGCCGCCATACAACGTCGTTCCGTAAAGGTTTCCGGCGGCATCCATGGTCAACATAGCTTCCGGGGAGCCGCCATCCGCTCCACTCGAGAAGTTGTGCAGCACCGTGTACGTCTGGGCGCTCGCTGACGGGACTGGCACGATTGTCATTGCACAAGCGATAGTTAGAGCCATCGTAAGACTGGGGTGAAGATGTCGCATTGCTGTCCTCTTGAAATCAAAAATAGTATCTGCGATTCCGGCGGGAATCCACGGGCCCACGGTGGTAGCGACTGTTGGACGAAACGTAGTTCAGTTTCTGGGCGCCTGTCAACCACTTTTCAAGCATGTCGGAAACATGCGAAGAAATTCCCGACAATGCCGGACCAAGGGGACAATATTGCTATTGGCAGGATCGGCTTTGGCCGGTGCGCTCTTCCAGAACATAGGAGAGTACCCTTCTTCGCGAGTGGGCGTTCTATTGCAGCGCATCGGCGACGACCGGGGAAGGCGTTTCTGCGGCGAATTCACCCTCCCACTTCGCCATCACCACGGCTGCCAGACAGTTGCCCAGCACATTCACCGCGGTTCGTCCCATGTCGAGTAATTGGTCGATGCCGAGCAGTAGAAACACCGGCCCGGTAGGAAGTCCGGTCGACGCTGCCGTCGCTAGCAGGATCACCAGCGCCGCTCGCGAAACTCCGGCCACGCCTTTGCTGGTGAGCATCAGGGTCAACATAATCATGAGCTGTTGACCTAAAGAGAGATGAATGCCGGAGACCTGCGCGACGAAAATTGCGGCGACGGAGAGATACAACGAGCTGCCGTCGAGATTGAAGCTGTAACCGGTGGGGATGACGAAGGCGACGATCTGGCGCGGAACGCCGATGGCCTCCATCGCCTCCATCGCGCGTGGCAGTGCCGCCTCGGAGCTGGCCGTGCCGAACGCGATCGTGACCGGCTCGGCCACAGCTTTAATGAATGACCGCAACGGAACGCGGAATATCAGCGCAATCGGCAACAGCACGGCGAGGATGAAGACAATCAGCGCGGCATACAGCGTGAGCAACAACTTCAGCAGGCTGCCGAGCACGGCGATTCCACTATGTCCCACAGTGTAGGCCACTGCCGCTCCCACGCCCAGCGGCGCCATGTACATCACGATGTTGGTGAACTTGAACATCACCTCGCTCAGGCTCTCGCAGAAGGCCAGCATGGGGCGGCGTTTCGGCTCGCTTAGCATGGTTAGCGCAACCGCGAAGATCAGGCTGAAGACCACTACCTGCAACACTGCGCCGTCGGCGACAGCCTTCGCAATATTCTCCGGGAAGACGTGCAGGATGGTGTCTTCCGCGCTGAGTTTGCCGACTGAGCTTGTCTCGGCAGAGGTCGCTGCCGGCAACTGGACACCGACTCCTGCCTTGCTCAGGTGAATGGCTGCGAGGCCGAGGAAAATGGCGATGGTGGTGACGATTTCGAAATAGACGATGGAGCGCAAGCCAAGGCGGCCGACCCGCCGCAAGTTGGAATGTCCAGCGATGCCGACCACCAGCGTCCCAAACAGCAGCGGCGCAATGATGGTCTTGATCAGCCGCAAGAAGATGAGCGCCAGCACCCGCAGGTGTGTGGCGACATTCGGCCAGTCGTGCCCGATCTCCGCGCCCAGGAGCATGGCGATGAAAATCCACGCGGTGAGGGTGCGCCGCAGGCAGCCGTAGATGACAAGCGCGGCCAGCGCAATCCAGCGCAGGGCTGGAAACAAGATCGCGACTGATGGGTTGCTGATCCGCGCGCATCCCAGCGCCGCGACCGCAACAATCGCGACGATCAGAAGCGCGATGTTCTGCCGGCGACGATTGCTGAGGCGAGCATTCATGTGCTTGAGCGGAGCGCTGTCGCGAGAACTCGCGCTGAACGAGCGCCCTGGGCGCGGAACAGGATAGCCCAGCGCTTCAGCGCTGGGTGAGATTCAATCAACCATCCGAGTCCCCTGGGGACGACACAGAAGGTTCAAGTTGCTCCGGTGTCGTGCCCGAGGCACTCTGGTCATTTACGTTCGCCTTCCCACCGCTGAAGCGGTGGGCTATCTTTATTCCGTCCCGCGTTCGCGGGACTCTTTCGATGCAAATCACGCGCCCGGCCAACTACGATCACGATTGACTCATCGGCCATCGCTCTCACACGCCCTTATCGCAACAGATCCTCCAACTCAACTCCACGGTCCGTCCGCTCGTCGCGATACTTCACGATCACCGGCGTGTACAGTGACAGTCCCCATTCCGCAGCTTTGCCTTTGGTGATGGCGCGCGCGCCGGGCACAACGACCGCGCCTTCAGGAACACGCAGTGGTTCTGTTGCAGTAGCACGATAGATCTCGCCCTTCACGGTATCGAACAGCGGCGTGGATCGCGTCAGGATGACACCGGCTCCCAGCACCGCGCGCGCTCCCACCTGCGTTCCTTCATAGACGCCACAATTGCCGCCCACCAACACGTCATCTTCGATGATGACCGGGGACGCGTTGATCGGCTCCAGCACGCCCCCGATCTGCGCTGCGGCGCTGATATGCACGCGCTTGCCCACCTGCGCGCACGAGCCGACCAAGGCGTGTGAATCGACCATTGTGCCTTCGTCAACATACGCGCCTACGTTGATGAACATTGGCGGCATGCAGACCACCGACGGCGCGACATAGGCTCCGCTGCGCACCGACGAGCCGCCAGGAATCACACGCACCTGTTCCTGGGCGGCAAAGTGGCGCGTGGGATACGTGCCCTTGTCGACGAATGAGAGCACGCGCCGGTCGCCGCTCTCCACCAGTTTGCCGACGCGGAAGCCGAGCAGGATGCCCTGCTTCACCCAGCCGTTGGTTTGCCAATGGCCGGCGATCTTCTCGGCGGCGCGAATCTGTCCCCTGGTTAAGGCATCGCGAAAACGCACAAAAACGCTGAACGCGTCAGGATCATCCGACGCCTCGGCGCCCATCGCATAAAAGCGCTCGACTTCATGCTGGAGTTCGTGCATGGAGGGCAGTATAACTGGTCGTGGATCACATGCGAATTGAAGCCATCACTCTGCGCGAGCTGAAAATTCCTCTCGTCCATTTTTTCGAGACGAGCTTCGGACGCACCTACACCCGTCGCGTCCTGCTGGTCACGTTGCATTGCGATGGCCTGGAGGGCTGGGGCGAATGCGTCGCCGGCGAGAATCCGTATTACAGCGAGGAGTACATCGAGGGCGCCTGGGATGTCACCGTCCGTTGCCTGGCCCCGGCGCTGCTGGGCAAGACGCTGCAATCCGGACGCGAGGTTCCAGCGCTGCTGGCGCAGGTGCGCGAGCACCGCATGGCCAAAGCCGCGCTGGAAAACGCGGCGTGGGACGCCGAAGCGCAGGCGAAAAACGTCCCTCTGTGGAAGCTGCTGGGCGGGACGCAGCGCGAAATTGCCTGCGGCGTCAGTATCGGCATTCAGGATTCGCACGACCAACTGATGCAGAAAGTCGAAACCGAGCTGGCGGCCGGTTATCAGCGCATCAAGATCAAAGTCAAGCCGGGCTGGGATGTTGAGGTGCTGGAGAAGATCCGCGCGCGCTGGCCG
>JBEKQY010000132.1:0-10136 GCA_049519235.1 Candidatus Korobacteraceae bacterium
CTGGGCACGCAAACGCTGGCGACTCTGATTGCGGTTTATGGGCTGTTTATGACACCCCTCGGCTGGGGCTGGGCAGCGTTCGTTTGGGGGTATGCTCTGGCTTGGTTCCTCCTGAATGACCGCGTGAAACTGCTCGCCTATCGAATTCTTGACCCTACCAAAGCCCCGTTGTTAGCCAAGAAGCCGCTCGATCTGACACCGCAAATCGCCGCCCGGGCGTATGAGATCTACCAGGAGCGGGTGAATGGCCAAAGCCAGCAAGATCAAGACTGGCTTGAGGCCGAGCGGGAGGTTGGGAATGGTCAGGCGGAACGTAGGAGGGTTGGGCAAAACTCATCGTAACCGTTCAAAGGAAGACTGCGGCTTCCTCCTCCAATTCGCAGCGAAGGACAGGCTAATACATGCAAGAAACTACAGCGCTGAGAGTACAACCCAATTCCGCCGCCCCACAGGGGCAGAGCACGCTTTGCGTTCTGAACGCCTTAGTTGGATCTCCTATCATCGCGACCGATGGTGAAACGGGGAGTATTCGCAACTTTCTCTTCGATGATCGGTCGTGGAAAGTTCGTTATCTGGTAGTAGACGTAGGCAACTGGCTGAAGCGGCGCGACGTCGTGATACCCGTCACCGTGCTTGAACAGCCAGACTGGGCGAACAAGACCTTTCGGGCTCACCTCACTAAGGAGCAAATGGGGAACAGTCCCAACGTTGATGCCGAAAGGCCGGTCTCACGTCAGCAGGAGATCGCCATGGCTGAATACTTTGGGCCGCTCGCCTGTTGGGTCGACAGGGAGTTCGGCCTGTCATCCATACCGGCTGGAACGAGCTACCCGGTACATACCGCCGGGGACCTCCATCTACGCTGCAGTTCCCACATGCTGGGTTACCACGTGTGGGCTACAGATGGCGACTTCGGAACCCTTGAGGGCTTTGTCATGGATGAGGCAAGCTGGCACCTAGGCTACCTCGATGTGAAAAGCGGAGACTGGCTCCAGAATCGATCGGTGCTCGTGCCCACTGGCTGGGTACAGTCGGTTTCCTGGCCCGACTTCCGCGTCTATCTCCACCAGACTAAGGCAGGGATATGAACGTCAGGTTCCTCGAGTCCGGGAGTTCGAAGGCGAAAAATGATGCTGAGCCAAAACGCCAACGAAGGCAGGAGCACACCATGCAGATACAGATAAACACCGACCATAACATAGCAGACCATGAGGCGCTGAGCGCCCACGTCAGTGACGCGGTGACAAATGCCCAGGTCCGAGTCAGCGATCACATAACGCGAGTGGAAGTCCACCTGAGCGACGAAAATAGCGATAAGGGTGGCCCGAATGACAAGCGCTGTGTGATGGAAGCCCGTCTTGAAGGACGGCACCCGGTCGCGGTCACTCACCAGGCAACGACCGTGGATCAGGCAGTCGAAGGCGCCGCACATAAGTTATCCAGACTAATCGAGAGCACCCTCGGACGACTGCACGATCAGGCCAATCGCAGGACTGACCCGCCTCTGCCTGAACCAAGAAATGCGGACCCGTCATGAGCGATATCACGACCTGGCCGCTCTACAACAGGGTCGATGCCATTTCCGGCTTCTAAACGCTGAGCCGGAGAAGGGTGCTGACATCGGAGACGATGGTCGGTTTTACGTGAGAGTTCCTAATGCCCCAGGAACTCAATCTGGCGCGGCGTGTGACAGCGAAAGGAAGAAGATGACAATTGATTCCAGGGACTTCCAGGTGGGAGCTGGAGAGAAGGTCACACTCAGCGAGTGGCCGACGAAGATAAAGCCCATTTGCAAGTCGAAGAAGCAGTATCAAAAACTTCTGGAAGAACACGTCGAAGCGTTGAGCTCGCTGCAGCAGCTTCACTACGCCTCCAACCGCTATGCGCTGCTGCTGATTTTTCAGGGGATGGATTCTGCGGGTAAGGACGGCGCCATCCGGCACGTCATGTCCGGGGTCAATCCGCAGGGCTGCGAGGTTTTCAGTTTCAAACAGCCGAGCGCCGAAGAGCTGGAACATGATTTTCTCTGGCGTACGACCTGCCGCCTTCCCGAACGCGGACGGATCGGTATCTTCAATCGTTCTTATTACGAGGAAGTGCTGGTCGTTCGAGTGCATCCCGAGATTCTCCGCAACCAGGGCCTATCGGAAGAATTGCGCGACGAAAAAACCATCTGGGAGGAGCGGTATCGCTCCATGGTGGACCTGGAGAGACACCTCTACCGCAACGGAACCCGGACGATCAAGATATTTCTTCACCTTTCGCTGGAAGAGCAGCGAAAGCGATTCCTCGAGCGTCTTGATGAGCCTGACAAGAACTGGAAATTCAGCCTCTCCGATATTCACGAGAGGAAATATTGGAAGCATTACGTGAAGGCTTATGAGGCGTGCCTGAGCGCGACCAGCGCCCATCACGCGCCCTGGTACGTCGTTCCGGCTGACGATAAAGAGAGCGCCCGGCTAATCGTTTCCCGAATTGTTCTCGATGCGCTGAAGGATCTCAACATGGCATATCCCAAGCCCACTAAGAAGCGTCGGTCCGAGTTGCAGTCGATCCGCAAGCAGCTAACCAAGTAGCATCGAAATTACGACCTCCTATTTGGCTACTGCGTCCAGGAGGAACTTGAAATGCCGGCACGGTATGGACGACTCAGGGACGAGGCTGCATCAGATGCGGATGCAAACCAATCAGAATTTGTAAGCCTCTGCCGGGCTCATCAGCGGCGGTGGAGAGGTAGAGAGGAATAATCAGTATGCCCACGAAAGAACTAGCAATTGGCGTTGATCAAGATATCAGCACAAAATCACTGCGTGAGAGTCTGGACGAGGCCGGCAAGCCGACTAAATTTATCTTCGACGTGGATTTGTCCACCGCAATCGCAGCAAACGGTCAACCGCAAGCGACAGTCCCAGCTCTAAAGGGTCCTCTCACGCCAGCGATGCTCGACAAAATGAACCGCTATTGGCGGGCGGCGAATTATCTGTGCATCGGCCAGATCTATCTCTTTGAAAATCCTTTGTTGCGTGAGCCGCTCAAAGCTAGTCAGATCAAGCCAAGACTGCTCGGGCACTGGGGCACTTCGCCGGGACAGAACCTCATCTACATACATCTAAACCGCCTGATCAAAGAACGCGACGCAAATATCATTTATATTGCCGGCCCAGGACATGGCGGTCCCTCACTCAATGCGATGTCGTATCTGGAAGGCACTTATACCGAAGTACATCCTGAGATCACGCAGGACGAGAACGGCCTGCGGCTGATGTTCAGGAAGTTCTCGACGCCAGGTGGCGTCCCGAGTCACTGCGGGCCACACGTTCCGAATTCCATGCATGAGGGCGGAGAACTTGGCTACTCGCTGGTTCACGCCTTCGGAGCCGCTTTCGACAATCCCGATCTGATCGTTGCCTGCGTCATCGGTGACGGAGACTCCGAGACTTGCCCGCTTGAAGGAAGCTGGAAGTCAGTCAACTTCCTCAATCCGGTCCGGGACGGCGCAGTCCTTCCGATTCTGCACCTCAACGGCTACAAAATCTCCGGACCGACTGTTCAGGCACGGACGAGCGACGAAGACTTGAGGGCCCTGTATATAGGGCGTGGGTACAAGCCCTATTTTGTCGAAGGCGACGATCCGGAGGTCGTACATCAAATCCTGGCTGGAACGCTGGACGAATGCTATGCCGAGATTCGAGCCATTCAGCAGGAGGCGCGCCAGAGCGGATTCAAGAAACAGCCGATCTGGCCCATGATCGTCCTGCGCACACCCAAGGGATGGACCTGTCCGAAGGAAGTGGATGGAATCCCGATCGAAGGCACCTTCCGTGCGCATCAGGTCCCCCTCGCTACGGTCCGCGAGAACCCCGAGCATCTCAAGATCCTTGAAGCCTGGATGAGAAGCTACAAGCCACACGAACTCTTCGATGAAAATGGCAAATTCATAACGGAATTGGCGGAACTCGCGCCAGCGGGTAACCGCCGCATGGGAGGGAATCCTCATGTGAATGGCGGACGACTGCTGACCGCGCTCGATCTGCCCGACTATACAAGCTACGCGCTTGAGATTCCGGGCCCCGGGCAAGTGGTCGCTGAAGCTCCACGAAAGCTCGGAGACTTCTTCAGAGATATTTTCAGGCTGAATCCGACCAACTTTCGTATGTTCTGCCCCGATGAAACGAACTCAAATCGCTTGAACTCCGTCTTCGAGGCGACTAAGCGTTGCTTTATGGCGGAAACGGTTTCGATCGACGACGAACTGAGCCCCGATGGCCGCGTGATGGAGGTATTGAGCGAGCATTGCTGCCAAGGGTGGCTCGAAGGATATTTGCTGACCGGACGGCATGGCATGTGGTCGTCCTACGAAGCGTTCGCGCAGGTCGTCGATTCGATGCTGACGCAACACGCCAAGTGGCTCGAGCAATGTCGCGACTTTCCCTGGCGCAAACCGCTTGCTTCCTTGAATGTTCTCCTGACAAGTCATGCGTGGCGAAACGATCACAACGGTTTCAGCCATCAGGCAACCGGATTTGTAGACAATGCTCTGGCGCGCAGGAGTGAAACCATCCGCGTCTATTACCCGCCGGACAGCAATTGCTTGCTGAGCGTCTTCGATCACTGCCTGCGGAGCCGCAACTACGTCAACATCGTTACCTGCGGCAAGCAGCCGCAACTTCAGTGGTTGAACATGGACGAGGCCCTCGAACATTGCTCGCGAGGCGCATCGATTTGGAAGTTTGCGACCAACGACGGGGGCGAAGAACCAGATGTCGTACTCGCTTGCGCAGGCGACGTTCCGACCATTGAGACCTGTGCCGCATCGTGGCTTCTGCAAAAGTATGTTCCCGGCATCAAGGTGCGGGTTGTCAATGTGGTGGATTTGAGCGTCCTGATGATGCCGGACGATCATCCGCATGGGATGGACAACATGTCCTTCAATGCACTATTCACCAAGGACGCGCCTGTGATCTTCGCTTTCCACAACAATCGCTGGCTCATTCACACCATGGTCCACGGGCGGTCGAATGAAAGCCGTTTCCATGTGCGCGGCTACATGGATCAGGGAACGACCACGACGCCGTTCGACATGGTCGTGCTGAATAAAATGAGCCGTTTTCACCTTGCCATCGACGCGCTGAAGCATGTCCCAAGACTGCGCTCGGAAGCTTCGGACGTAATCGACATGTTCAACCGAAAGCTATACGAGCACCACGACTACATTCGACAGCACCTGGAAGATATGCCGGAGATCAGGAACTGGGGATGGACGGCTGATTTCAACGAGCCGAGCGCTCCTCCGCCACTGGCCAAGGGACATCCTCGCGGGAGCGTATTCAGCGATAGCTAAATCGACCAACCCCCAATGACGTCGAGACTTGAATGGGTGCGCAGGAGTTCCTTTGACCGTCCGGATGAAGCCGTTTGACGACGGACAACTAAGGAATTGGCCCGTAACTGAGTCCCCCGAGTCGGTTGCGGGAAAGAGAGTAGGTTCAAAAATGATAGAACGAAAGCTTACCATTGCTGAGATCATGCTTCTCGCCGGGACCCGCATCGCACTGGGCGCCGGGATCGGCCTTCTGCTTTCCTGTCGGCTAAACAATGACCAACGCAAAGCTGCCGGATGGGCCCTCGCCCTGGTCGGAGGCCTTACTACGATACCGCTGGCAATGGACGTGCTAGGCAAGAAGAATTCGGCTTAGTCCGCCTTCCACCAGTACCGTCTGGGTCCTGGTACGCTACGCGAACATGAAAAGCCGAATTCCCCGGGGAGCCGATCATGTGTGTGGCTTCATAGAGCAAGCACAGTCGATTGTCAGCGATACTCGGGCGGCGCCGTTAGCGCCAGCCCCTCAACGCGTGAAGTGAAGTGTAACCTGCTGAGCGATCAAAAAAACAAAAGAGGGCACACGCAATGTCAGTGGAACTGAGAGAACTCGATAACGGCAAACTGCTCGAAGTGCATCTGACAGGCAAGCTGGTTAAGACAGACTACGAGGCCTTTTTGCCCGTAGTGGAGCGGCTGGTCAAACAGCACGGCAAGCTCCTGATGCTTGTGGAATTCAATGATTTTCATGGTTGGACAGGGAGCGCGCTGTGGGAGGACATCAAGTTCGACGCGAAACACTTCAATGACATCGAACGGTTGGCGATCATTGGCGAGAATAAATGGGAAAAAGGAATGGCGGCATTCTGCAAGCCATTCACCACGGCGAAAGTCCGCTACTTCGATCACACCAATGCCGCCGAGGCACGGGACTGGCTTGTCCAACAGTTAGGCAACGCTGATTGGTGCATGAAGATGTTATCGCGTTGCCCCGCACTCGTATCCGACGACCATGCTGATGAATCTTACGCCGCCACTCGTCTTGGACATCCACCACGGAATAGTGAAAGCCGGAGCGAACGATAATGAAGAGACACACAAGTGTTGGCAATGCGAAACACATCGTAATGCCCACGGAGGTCGTGGGGTTCGATTCCCTGGCAGAACTTGCCTTGGACCTGCGCTGGTCGTGGAACCATGCCACCGACGGGCTGTGGCGCACGCTTGATCCGATACTGTGGGAACTCACTCAAAATCCTTGGGTTGTCCTTCAGGCGGTCTCACGGGACCAACTCGAACGCGTGCTGGCCGATCCTGCCTTCCGTAAGAACGTCGATGACCTGCTGCGAGCCAAGTGTCAGGCGGCGGAGAGGCCGGCATGGTTTCAGCAAAAGCATCCGCAAGCTCCATTGACCTGCGTCGCGTACTTCAGCATGGAATTCATGTTGAGCGAAGCACTTCCGATCTATTCGGGAGGACTTGGCAATGTGGCCGGCGATCAGCTCAAAGCCGCCAGCGATCTCGGTGTGCCGGTGGCCGGCGTGGGGCTGCTCTACCAGCAGGGCTATTTTCGCCAGGTGATCGACAAGAACGGAGACCAGCAGGCCCTCTTCCCGTATAACGATCCCGGACAGTTGCCGATTACGCCTTTGCGCCACCCGAACGGCGAGTGGTTGCGATTGGAGATCGCCTTACCTGGTTACTCGGTCTGGCTTCGCGCCTGGCAGGTCCAAGTCGGTCGAGTCAAACTTTACCTGCTCGACAGCAATGACGCGGCGAACATTCCTATTCATCGAGGGATTACCAGCGAGCTGTATGGCGGGGGGCCGGAGCTGCGCCTCAAGCAGGAACTGCTGCTTGGGATCGGCGGATGGCGGCTGCTCCGCGCACTCGGGATTCAACCGGAGGTCTGTCACCTGAATGAAGGGCACGCGGCGTTCGCCGTCCTGGAACGTGCTCGCAACTTCATGGAAGAGACAGGGCAGCCCTTCGAAGTCGCGCTGGC
The DNA here is from genome assembly GCA_049519235.1 of Candidatus Korobacteraceae bacterium. Classification (GTDB taxonomy): domain Bacteria; phylum Acidobacteriota; class Terriglobia; order Terriglobales; family Acidobacteriaceae; genus Bog-257. The sequence goes on from JBEKQY010000132.1 coordinate 7,326, forward strand.
CGTCAGCCGAGCAGGAAACCTCTTCACCACCCACACGGCAGTTGCCGCCGGTTTTGATCGTTTCGCTCCGGCCCTCATCGAGCAATACCTCGGTGGATACGCCTCGCAGAAGCTCGGCATTAAGCTCCATGACTTGCTAGCTCTTGGCCGCCAGAATCCGAACGACTCCTCGGAGACTTTCAACATGGCCTATCTGGCGATCCGAGGCAGCGGTGCGGTCAACGGAGTGAGTCGCTTGCATGGGAAAGTCAGCCAGCACCTCTTTCGCTCTCTGTTTCCGCGCTGGCCCGAGGAAGAAATCCCCGTCGGCCACGTGACCAACGGAGTCCATATGCCAACCTGGGACTCGGCTCCGGCCGACGATTTGTGGACGGCAGCCTGTGGTAAGGAGCGTTGGCTAGGGACAACGGAAACTATGGAGCAAGAGATCAGGCGAGTCTCTGACTCCGTGCTCTGGAAGTTTCGCACCGCTGCCAGCAGGTCGCTCGTTGAATACGCTCGCGGACGAGTGTCCCGGCAACTGGCTGTCTCAGGCGCGCCGCCCGCGGAGGTGGACGATGCGAACCGCCTGTTTGATCCCAACGCACTGACGCTAGGCTTTGCGCGCCGCTTCGCGACCTACAAGAGACCCAACCTGCTACTGCACGACCCGCAGAGGCTCATTCGTTTGTTGACCAATTCTCAGCGCCCGGTGCAACTCATCATTGCTGGCAAGGCCCATCCGGAAGACCGGGCGGGGCAGGCGCTAATCCATGAATGGATAAACTTCATCCGCCAGCCACCGACCCGACCCCACATCGTCTTCCTGAGCGACTACGACATGTTGTTAACGGAGCACCTGGTGCAGGGGGTAGACGTCTGGATCAACACTCCACGCCGACCCTGGGAGGCTTGCGGGACGAGCGGGATGAAAGTGCTCGTCAATGGAGGCATCAATCTCTCGGAATTGGACGGCTGGTGGGCCGAAGCCTACACGCCTGAAGTGGGGTGGGCGTTGGGGGACGGCCAGGAACATGGCGACGACCCCGCTTGGGACGCGGTCGAAGCCGACGCGCTCTACGACTTGCTCGAACGGGAGGTGATCCCTGATTTTTATACCCGAGACCAGAGCGGCATTCCCACCGCATGGGTCAAGCGGATGCGGGAAAGCATGGCGTGCTTGACACCGCGCTTCTCCGCAAGCCGCGCGGTGCGCGAATACACGGAGCAACGCTACCTCCCCGCTGCTACCGCCTACCATTTGCGCATTGCCAACAAAGGTGCAATCGGCAGGCAAATGGTCGATTGGCAGCATGCGGTGGATCGGAATTGGGGCTCATTGCGCTTCAAAGACCTGCGGGTCGAAACCAACGGGGGCCACCACGTGTTTAGCGTCGAAGTCTTTCTGAACGATCTCGCCCCCAATGCGGTGCGAGTTGAGCTTTATGCGGACGGAATCAACGGAGGCGATCCCGTACGGAAGGAAATGAAGTGTACGCAAGTGCTTGCTGACGTATCCCGCCGCCGCATCTATCACGCAACGGTACCCACTACTCGTCCAGCCACAGACTACACGGTGCGAGCGATACCACAGCGCTCCGGCGTGGCGGTTCCCTTGGAATCAGCTCGAATACTATGGCAACGATGATGAGAACGCCCAATGCGAGTTGCATCATCGCATCTCGGAGATCTCCGAGAGTACTGACGTTCGGGCGGGCTCTCCTCCGCCTTTGGCAACCCAGGAAAGGTTCAACAGGGGTTAATGTCGCCATTTCCAGCCGAAATCACGAGGGTGTCATCCATGAAATCAGCTGATCCACGCGTCCTGGCGATCAATGGCGGTTCGTCGAGCATCAAGTTCGCGCTGTTCGAGGCTGGCGACTCACTCCGACGGATCCTAGAGGGCGTGATTGATCGAATTGGGCTACCGGAGGCCACCCTGCGGGTGAAGGGCTTGAATCAGGCAGACAACTTTTCGCGGTTAGTGACGGCGCCAGATCATACGGTGGCGGTGGGCGTTCTGATGGATTGGATCGAGGAACGCAGCGGGCGTGACGCCTTGGCCGCGGTTGGGCATCGCGTGGTGGATGGCGGCCCCAAGTATTACGAGCCGCAGCGAATCACTGCGGAAATGGTTGAACAGCTGCGTCGGCTCAGTCCGTTCGATCCTGACCATATGCCGGAGGAGATCCTATTGACCGAGGCGTTTCATCGTCGATTTCCCGATCTGCCCCAAGTAGCGTGCTTCGACACGGCCTTTCACCATGATATGCCGCGCGCGGCGCAACTCCTGCCAATCCCGCGGCGCTACGAAGCGCAGGGGGTGCGTCGTTACGGGTTTCACGGCTTGTCGTACTCGTTCTTAATGGAAGAACTCGCCCGCCTCGGCGATCCGGCGGCAACGACTGGCCGGGTCATCCTTGGCCATCTCGGTAACGGCGCAAGCCTCGCGGCGGTGCGCAACGGCAAATCCGTGGACACAAGCATGAGTTTCACCCCAACCGCCGGCGTGCCGATGAGCACCCGCTCAGGCGATCTCGATCCCGGACTGGTCTGGTATCTGACGCGGACTGAAAAAATGAGCGCAAAGCAATTCAACGAAATGGTCAATTTCCATTCCGGGCTGCTCGGCGTGTCGGAGACCAGTTCCGACATGCGTGACTTGCTCGACCGTGAAACGCAGGACGTGCGGGCGGCTGAAGCGGTCGCGCTGTTTTGCTACCAGGTCAAGAAATGGATCGGCGCATTCGCGGCGGCGTTGGGCGGACTGGACACACTGGTGTTCGCTGGTGGCATCGGAGAGAATGCGCCCACGGTCCGCGCCCGCATTTG
>JBEKQY010000133.1:0-10103 GCA_049519235.1 Candidatus Korobacteraceae bacterium
GCCCTTGATGGCAAGGTTGTCGCTCTCGGTTGCGCCCGAGGTGAAGATGATTTCTTTCGAGGTCGCGCCGATCAGCTTGGCGATGCGCCCGCGGGCTTGCTCAACTGCCTGCTCGGCCACCCAGCCGAACTCATGGTTGCGGCTGGCCGCATTGCCGAAGCTCTCGGTAAAGTACGGCAGCATTTCTTCCAGCACGCGCGGGTCGGTACGCGTGGTGGCGTGATTGTCCATGTAGATGGGCAGCTTCAGCTCCCCGCTGCCGGGCGAGGTCATAGATGTACTCATGATTTCCGCCATCTCCCTGTGACTTCGATTGTACTCTCGGCAGGGTGGGAGTAATGAATCCCACAAGAGTGGGAAAGGTAGCCAGGCAGCGAATGCCGACAAAAAAGCTACGAGTGCGAACCCGTCACCGTTTCCAGGCCGTGACTATGTGGACCCGTCTCGCGTTGACGCAGCAGGAAAGCCAGGGCGAAGCCGATGAAGCCTAGCGCGGTCAGGATCTTCAACATAGGCAGATACCCCCCTGGATTCGTTGCGCTGGCTCCAGCCGTGTCGTTGGCCTTACCCAGCACCCAGTTCATGCTTGCCATCCCCATGTTCTGGATCATGGTCATCAGCCCCAGCGCGGTTCCTAGGGTGCGCTGCGGTACAAGATAGGCGACTGAAGGCCAGATGATTGCCGGCACCAGCGTGAAGGCAAAGCCCAGCATGGCCATTGGGACGTAAAGTGTGACATTGGTGTAGGCCATCATCAGGAATACGGGAATCAGCAACAGGGTGCCCAGCAGCATGATGGTCGCGCGACGTCCCACCTTGTCAGAGTAGAGCCCGATGATCGGTGTCCCAATCATGGTAAAACCGGTGAGCACGCTGAGCAGAAATCCGCCCAGCTGCAGCGACGTCCCTTTGGCGTCCACGAAGTAGGTTACGGCGAAGGTTTCAAAGGGAAAGATGGCGGAATAGAAGACAACGCAAAGCCCAACAATGTACCAGTAGGAAAGGTTAAAGGCCTTGATATCGGCGAGCACGATCTTGTCTGACTCGCCCGCTTGACCCAGCGACGAGGTTCGCTCGGCGCGGACTTCCAAAATCCAATAGCCAATGGGGCCGATGACGCACAGAGTCACGAAGCCGACTCCGATCAGCCAGGGCTTTTGCCAGTAATCGTAGGCGCCTCTTGCCCATGTCGGCGAGTTCTGGGCCAGCCATGTGCCGCCGCGTGCGATCATCAGGTTGATGCCGAGCGCAAAGCTGAGTTCCTTGCCCTTGAACCACTTCGCTACCGCGGTGGTGATGCCGACAATCAGGGACTCGGCGCCCATGCCAAACACAAACCGACCCGCGGCCATCAAGGGGAAGTGCGAGCCAAAGGCTGTCATCAGCGAGCCAATGAGGCAGATCAGGCCGAAGATCAGCATCCCTTTCCGGGTGCCGATGCGGTCAATCAGGATGCCGCCAATCAGCACGGTGGCAATAGGCGCGATCGAGTAAAAGGAGTTCAGCAGTCCGATGTTCTGGTCGGTGAAGTGGAGTTGCTGTTGCAGTAGCTTGGCAAGCGGCTCCAGCGCATCGTAAAAGTAATAGTTGCCGAACATGGCCGCGCTGACAAACATCAGCACCAGCCAGCGGTAGAACTTGGTGGGCTCCGGTCTGGCATCGACCGGCGATGGGGCTAAGGACATTCAGCGGCCTCGATTGGACTGAATCAGCAAAGATATCAGAAGCGATAGCAATCAGCACTCAGCAATCAGCAGTCAGAGACGGCTGACCGCAGATGGCCGGCCGCCAATCGCCAACTGCTAATATTTCTTCCATGCTCACACGCGACCAGGCCACCGATATCTTCGACAAGCTGTGCAAGCACTCGACTGCGGACGAAGTCGAGTTGCTCATCTCAAGTGGACGCAGCGCGCTCACTCGTTTCGCCAACAACACAATTCATCAGAATGTCGCTGAAGAGGGGAACCACATTTCGGCCCGTGTTTGCTTCGGCGGGCGAACCGCGCGCGCTACCACCAACAAGGCTGACGACGACAGCCTGCGCCGCCTTGTCCAGTCTGCCGAAGAGCTGGCCAGGGTGCAACAGTCTGATGCCGACTTGCTGCCGATGCCGTCGCCGGAAGAAGTGAAGCAGAACGCGGCGGGATCGGGCGCTTCGTCTGTGCGGCGCTACTATGACGGCACCGCGCGTATCACGCCGGAAGACCGCGCCGCTGCCGTGGCTCAGATGGTGGAGGTCGCTAAGAGAAACGGTCTCACCTCGGCCGGGATTTTTTCTTCCGCGGAACTTGTCGAGGGCATCTTCAATTCCAGAGGCGTGACGGATTGGTACGAACAGACGCTGGCGGAGGTTTCCGTCACCATGCTGGGCGACACGTCGTCCGGATGGCAAAAGGCGAATTCGCCGGATGCGGCACGACTGGATCCCACCGGACTGGCGGAGATTGCCGCCCAAAAAGCCATTGCGGCGAGAAATCCGCGTGAGCTTCCACCCGGTAAGTACACGGTAATCGTGGAGCCTGCGGCCGCGCTTGACGCCGTCGGCTTCATGTTCTGGGACTTCGGCGGTTCCGCCTTGCTGGAACAGCGCTCGTTTTTGAATGATCGTATCGGAAAGCAGCTCTTCGGCGAGAACATCACGGTTTGGGACGACGTGTATCATCCGTTGCAGACGGGCGTCCCTTTCGACGGCGAAGGAATGAAGCGGCATAAGATCAAGCTGATCGAGAATGGCATCGTTAAAGGTGTCGCCTACGCGCGCTCCAGCGCGAGGCGGATGCAAGAGTCAGAGATGAGCGGTAATGTAGGACGCGTTACTGTCACGGGCCACGGCTTTGCACTGCCGAACGAAATCGGAGAGGCACCGCTGAACATTGTCTTCAGCGATCCTGAACCGAGCCGCTCCCAATCGATCGAGCAGATGATCGCCTCCACGGAGCGGGGGATCCTGGTCACTCGTTTGTGGTACATCCGCGAAGTCGATCCCTACGAGAAGATACTTACCGGAATGACCCGCGATGGCACATTTCTGGTGGAGGATGGGGAGATCCGGTGCGGCATCCGCAACTTTCGCTTCAATGAAAGCCTGATTCACATGTTGCAGAACATTGAGGCCATGGGCCTGCCGGTGCGGGCCAGCGGCGAGGAGTCGATGGATATGGTGGTTCCCGCGATGAAGGTTCGAGATTTCAACTTCACGGAGACCACGAAGTTCTAACGGATCAATTGTCTTCGCCCATACAATGCGAATCCGTCGCCGGGAAAACATCAGGGCGAGAGTGGTTCCATTTCCACGGATGTGCGAAAACTTTCAGGGCATCCGGCAGCCCACCCCCCAAAAAAGTGACAGCGCTGTGCTTCCGACGGGAGCGAACTTCCAGTTATAGTAACTAGCCATGGTAACCACAGTCTGATGGTTACTTTAGTAACGAACAACTCAGCCTCAGCCAGAGTATCCTGTTCGGGTAAACGTTATGTTTCCCAGTCGCCAGTCCGACTTGCGTAATTCGGTCCGGCTCCCACTTCACCTGCAGGTTACGCTGAAGACGCCAGCCGGAGAGTACCGTGCGGAGACAACGGATATTTCTGCTGGCGGCATTTCGTTCGCAATCGACTCCGCGATCGCAGTGGGTTCGCAGGTGGAGTTCGCAATCGAGATGCCGCTTGAGGTATCCGGTGGCCGTCATGCAGTTAGCGTGATGTGTGTCGGGCGAGTGGTGCGCTGTGTGGAAGAAGTCTCAGGGCGAAGTGTTGCGGTGGTGATCGATGAGTACCACTTCAAACGGGTCTAAGGGCGCAAACCGGCACCGCCGGGCCAAAGCAAAGAGCGATGGTGCAAAGCGTGAGGCGCCTGCGAACACGCTCGCGAAACCAAATCTTCCCCGGGTGCGAATTATCGTGGCCGACTCCGAAGCGATCTTCCGAGTAGGAATGAGCAGGATTTTCGCGCAATGGGAAGATCTGGAAGTGGTGGCCCAAACGGAGACTTTGGCGCAAACTTTGCATGCGGTAGCCGCAACGCCAGCCGATGTAATTCTCTTCGAGGTAGGGTTATCCCCCAGCCCGGCTGACGCCGTAAGCGAGATAACGGCGCGCGCTCTGCCGGGTGCGAACCTGGTGGTGGTTACACAGCGTGCCGGCGAACAGGAGACCGTGGACTACCTTCGCCGGGGCGCGCGTGGAATCCTGGCGCGTGCCGTTTCCCCTGAGCTGTTGGTTCGATGCGTGCGCAAAGTCGCTGCTGGCGAGACCTGGCTCGACAAACAAGGAGTCAATTGGGTGATCGAAGCCTACCGCACACAGGCGCTACACGGAACCGCCCCCCAGCAACAGCTTCGTCTGAGCGACAAGGAAATGATGATCATCAGCGGCGTCACTCAAGGGATGAAGAACAAAGAGATCGCACGCGAGGTGGGGACGACCGAACAAGTGGTGAAGAACTATCTGCGCAAAGTCTATGACAAGCTCCATGTTGCCGATCGGCTGGAGTTGGCGCTTTATAGCATGCACCATCGGCTGCTGGACGGTTATTCGTTCCCGCCACTCGGCATTTCACCGGAGGCGGAAGCCTCCATCCCTGGGGAAATGCCGGCTCCCGTTTCCGGGGTGCTGGTTCCCGAGCCGGTGCAGTTAGCACAACAGGAGACTAGCGCACTCTCCAAGAAGCACGATAAGCGTGAACCCGCCTGACGCCCTCGCCGTCGCGCTCGGTAGTGGGGCAGTTTCAAAGCGGATGCGCGCCTTTCGCGCAGCGGATCACCCCAGAAGACGCGAACGCGCCGTCTTCCGAGGGCCCCTATCGGCGCGAGTCGGTGCGCCCCGATCCCTAACTGCGCAAAAGAGGTTTGCTTGGGACGACAAAACTCCTGGAATCACCCACGACGCGCAAGGCGCCAAACGGCGCCATTATGCAACTGGAAGCAAAGTTCACGCCAGCCTCTGTTATAATCCAACCGTCCAAAGCAGCTCATGTCGAATCATAATTTGTTACCAGGCAAGCGCGTTAAGCGGATTGCCGCCTTCGTTCCCCTCTTGACAACCGTCCTGTTGATCACGGCATGCGGCGGCAGCGGCACTGCCGCCGCCCCCAGCGGCCTCCAGAATCGCGCCTTCATCAGCAACACCTACAGCGGAAATCTACAAATTGTCGATACGCAGAACGATACGACTGCCTATACGGCAGAAACTACGAACTCGGCCGGGCAAGTTGTGCCGGGAGTGCCGGTGACCGTCACCGTCTCCACCACGGTGACCTTCGAAGTGCTGAGCCCTGACAGGAGCACAACCCTGGTCTACGATCCCAGCAGTTTTACGTTGTGGACGGTAAACAATTCGATGGAGACCACATCGCTCAGCCTGCCGCTGGCTGGGGCCAGCAGTATGGCGGTGTTTTCGCCCGACAGCAGCACCGTCTACGCGCCCGTGCCCAGCGCACCAGTAACCGGCGCTCATGCCGGTCTGGTGCAGGTTTGGGATGTGGCCAGCGGCGCCAACACCGCAAACTACACCGTGGCGGCTGCCCGCTACGCGGCAATTAGTCCCAGTGGACAATACCTGCTCGTGTTCTCGGACAATTCCGATTCTGTTACTCTGATCGACACCAGCGCCAGCCCCGCAACCTACGTCGCCATTCCTGGTTTTGCCCGGCCGGTCAATGCCTTTTTCAGCAGCGACAGCAATACCGCCTATGTCCTGAATTGCGGTCCGGAATGCGGCTCCAGCGGTGCAGCCTCGGTGGCGGAGTTGAACATTCCTTCGAAGAAGATCGAGGCAACAGTGCCGGTTGGCGGCGCCAGTGTGGGTTTGCTGAATGGTTCAACTCTCTACGTTGTCGGAAGCCCCGTTCCTCCGGGGACGACGTCCACGTTTGATGCGGTGGACATTAGCACCATGACCCGCCTGACCACCAACTCGGTGCCCATTGGCGACGGCTTTCACACCACGATGGCGCTGGCGCAGAACCAAAAGCTCTACATCGGAGCCAACTCCTGCAGCGACACAACTACCGGCTGCCTCTCGGTGGTTAACGTGAGCACCAACACGGCAGATCCTCCCTTGCCGCCGCGAGGAGCCATCACCAGCCTGCTGGCAATTAGCGGCCGCAACGTCGTGTACGCCATCGAGGGCGGCTATTTGAACATCTACGACACCACCACTGATACACTTCAGCCCACTCAGATCACCTTTACCGGAGCCCTCTACGGGATCGTGCAGGTGGATCAGTAAGCATACTGCTCAGCCCACACTATTGCGGTTCCAGCCGCAGATGATGCGCTCCGCCGCGCTGCACGGCGTCGCGTGAGAACGGCAGCGTGAATGTGCGGCCGTGGTAATAGGCATCCCACTGGTCGTTGTAGTGCTCTTCGAAGATGTTGCCGGACTCACCGTTCACAATGTCGAGCGTGGTTCCGTCCAGGTCGGAAAAGTCGACGGTCAGGCGCTCCGACGGTCCAAAGTGCGGCGCCACCTGCTTGATCGTCTCATCATCTCCGGAGAGCGGTTGGCTCCCCGTCCCCGCGCCCTTTTTCAAAATAGGGAAGTGGCTCCAGAAGGGATGCTGGATGTCCACGCGATGGACCCGTCCCCACTTCCATAACGCGAGCGCGCGGGCTGCGCTGGCATCGTCGACGGCCTCTTCGACCGCGCGGGTCAGCAGCTCGTCATAGCCGGAATAGCCTGGCGGCAGCCAACGCGGCGGTTGATGGTCCAGCACATTCTCCAGCCACACCGAGCTCATGAACCACTTGTACTCCTTCCAGTCGTTACCCAGCCGGGGTCTGAGCAGAAGTTCCTCTAGCTTGTCGCGCGAAAAGACCGCGATGGTGGCCGCGGCAGAATCAATGTCCATGGCGCCGTCCCAGTTGCGCAACAGCTCCGCGGCCGCCTTCGCGCGGGCCGATGCGTGGGCAGTGTGGTCGACGGCGTAGACGAGGCGCTCGGCGCAGAAGCGATCGAAGGGCGAGACAACATCAGTCTGGATGGCAAGCATGTCCGCCGGAGTGAACTTCTTCGGCCTGCTGAGCAGCTTGTAGATGCGCTGCGTGCGGTAGGGAGACATCCACTCGATGCTGAGTTCGTAGGGATATTCGTCTGGTGTGACGCGGCCATTGGCAGTGGCGATAATGCCCGACGGCGGATCATAAACACGAGGCAACTGATCGTAGGGGACATAGCCGGTCCACTCGTGGGCATCGTCGTCGCCGGGCACGGGCAAGGATCCGTCGCCCATGGCGCGAATCGGAACCAGGCCGGTGGCCTGATAGCCGATGTGACCATCCACGTCAGCGTAGACCACGTTTTGCCCGGGCGCCCCGAACTGCGAAAACGCCGTCTCGAAGTCCTGCCAGTTTTTCGCCGAATCAATCGCGAAAAAAGGAATGCGCATGGCCTGGGGGTCGTAGACCGTCCACTTCAGGGCGAGCTTGCGCCACTCGCCAGGAATCAGATCGGTGATGATGGGGCCGTGTCGCGTGGTCACAACATCCAGCGTCACCTCCGGCCCGCCTTTGACGCGGATGATCTCCTGGCGATGCTCGGGTTTCACCCAGCCCTGCGGCGTGAGGTATTCTCCCTTCTCATTGAACTTCTCGATGTAGAGGTCTTCGACATTGGGGCCGAGGTTGGTAAAGCCCCAGGCGATGCGCCGGTTGTGTCCGACGATGACGTAGGGCACGCCGGGCAGGGTCACGCCCACAACATCGAAGTCACCAGCCGTCAGATGCGCCTCATACCAGACGTTCGGAAGCTCGAGATCCAGATGCATGTCGTTCGACAGCAGCGGTTTGCCCGACGCAGTATGAGCGCCCGAGACAACCCAGTTGTTAGAGCCAGGACGGAGGGGTTGATCATGATGTTCGCGCAGCAGATCCAGAGGGAAAGAATCGCTGTGTTTTCCGCCACTTCCTAGGACCTTGCTCTTGTCACGCCTCTGATTGGGAGCTTGCGGCGAGGGGTCCTCTTCTTCGTCGGGCGTGCTCTCCTGCGGAATCTCGTTCTCGATGGAGCTGCTGTCAGCACCGGGCGGGTGATCGCGCCACGACGTGTTGACGAACAGATCGGCGGTCAGCTCCGGGCCAAGCCTCTCCAGAATCTTTTCCTTCTCCAGTTTGTCCTTGTAGAGACCGTGATTAAGAAATTCCGTCATCGACAGCCCGACCAGCAGGGAATCTTCGACGGTCCACGCGTGCGGGGAGTACCCGAGGAAGCGGAATTCCAGCGGCAGGGTCTTACGGTGCTGTTCGATGTAGGCGTTGACGCCCGCGGCATAAGCCTCGAACTGGGCGCGCTGCTGCGCGTCCATATTCGCTGCGGCTCGCGCGGCAACCTGCCGCATGCCGAGGATGCGTTGCTCGCGATCGTACTTGAGATATTTCGGCCCGAGAATCACCGCCAGGTCGCCGGAGGCAAAGCGCCGCGTCATGTCCATCTGCCAGAGGCGGTCTTGCGCGGTGATATATCCCTGCGCGAAGAAGAGGTCGGGCAGGTTGGAGGCGGAAATGTTAGGCACGCCGAGAGTATCGTAAGTCACCATCACAGGAGCCGTGAGCCCGGACAGGCGGACGGTGCCGTCCCGTTGCGGCAGCGCGGCCCGCACCGCGCGATAGAACCAGATGTCAAAGCCGAGAAACGCGAGCAGCAGCAGTACGAGAGCAGCGACTACCGCGCGAAAGATGAATTTGGAATTTGGCGGGCGAACAGGAGAAGCAGTCAGGGCCATGGGAAAGTATGATTATAGAAGGATCGCCGGAGGGAGAAGAGAGACCGTCAGCTGCGCGGCTCAGGTAACCTTATCTTTCGCCCCCCAACTTCAGAACATCACTGATTCGCAGCGCGGCTGCATTCACCTTTTCGCCGATGAAAGTTCCAAAATTTCCGATGCGCCCGAGTTCGGCGACTTCCCCGCTTCCACAGGGTTCTTGTTGCTGGTAATCTGCACCTTAAAACGAGCAATATCTTTTCGAGTAATCCTAACAAGGAGACCTGTGTCCGCCTCATCCTACCAACCTTGGCTCATACCAGCGATTTTCCTGCTTCTGGCGAGCCCGTCGCTGCTAAGCCAGCAGACGACGCCAGCGCCTACGCGAAACGACAAGACATCCAGTCAGCAGACCACGCCCACTTTTTCCTCGGATGTCAAAGTCGTGAACGTGCTGGCCACAGTGCGCGACAAACACGGCCAGATCGTCAACAACCTCACCAAGGACGACTTCACGTTGGAGCAGGATGGCCATCCCCAAACTATCCACTACTTCGCCAAAGACACCGACCTTCCGCTCACCTTGGGGCTGCTGGTGGACACCAGCATGAGCCAGCGGCGCCTGATCGATCAGGAGCGCACTGCCAGCTATCATTTTTTGGACGACCTGATGCGCGTGGACAAGGACAAGGCCTTCGTCATTCACTTTGATCGTGAGGTCGAGCTGCTACAGGATTTGACCGCATCGCGCGACAAGCTGGAAGCGGCGCTGGACAAGCTGGGCGCGCCGAAGTTCGAAGACGCCAACGGAGGCTCTTCGGGCGGTGGCGGAGGAGGTGGGTATCCGGGAGGCAGCAGTGGTCATGGCCGTATGGGCGGAGGTACCACATTGTATGACACCGTCTTTCTTGCCTCCGATGAACTGATGCGCAAGCAGCAAGGCCGCAAGGCTCTGATACTACTGACGGATGGTGTGGACATAGGCAGCAAGGTCAGCCTGGACCGCGCCATCGAGACGGCGCAGCGCGCCAACACTCTCGTATATTCGATCTACTATTCCGATCCGAATGCTTACGGGAACCAGGGCTATGGCAATCCAGGGATGGGCCGCCATGGCGGTTGGGGCGGAGGCGGAATGGGACGCTATCCCGGCGGTGGCTATCCCGGCGGCGGATATCCGCAGCAGACGTCGCGTCCCGACGGCAAGAAAGTTCTACAGCGCATTTCCAGAGAGACCGGCGGGCGCTTCTTCGAAGTCTCCAAGAAAGAGTCCGTTGACCAAATCTATAAACAGATCGAAGAAGAGTTACGCAACCAGTACAACCTGGGCTTCACACCCGCTAAGGCCGATGCCACGCCCGGCTACCACAAGATCACCCTGAACACCAACAACAAAGACCTCGTC
>JBEKQY010000134.1:0-10045 GCA_049519235.1 Candidatus Korobacteraceae bacterium
GAGATCACGGAATTCGACACTACCGCCAGACCGCAAGAGCAATGTGTGCGAACTATCGGGCACGGTTCTCACGCAGACACTGAAGTCGTGCCCTGACGCAAGGCATTCCAAAACCGAGTTTTTCAGCAGCCCGTGAAGCCGGCTGCGGCGATTACCAAGAGGGTGCTGCAATGGCGCAGCTAAAGCTGCGCCTCTTCAAATCAGGAACGGGGAAGAATTTTGCTCTATTGGTTGCTGTATCAAAAGGGATTTGTCGTTTTTCATATCGGCCCGTTCCGAATCTTCCGCTATCTTACGTTTCGCACCGCCTTCGCCAGCCTTACAGCGCTCTTCATCGGACTGATCATCGGGCCGGTCGTCATTCGCCGTATACGTGAATTTCAGATCGGCCAATATATTCGCGAGGACGGCCCCAAGGCGCATCAGCAGAAGGCCGGAACTCCGACCATGGGCGGCGTTCTGATTGTCGTGGGCATGCTGATTCCCACGCTGTTGTGGGCCGATCTCGGCAATCGCTTCGTCTGGATCGTGATGCTTGCGACTCTGGCGTTCGGCGCGATCGGTTTCGCCGACGATTATCTGAAGGTGGTGCATCGCCGCAATCTGGGACTCACCGCGCGCGCCAAGTTGCTGTATCAGTTTCTGGCGGCCATCGCGGTGGGAGCGACGCTGAGCGCGTTGGAAACGCACGGCCTCTACTCGACCCGTCTGATTGTGCCTTTCCTGAAACACTTTCGTCCTGACCTGGTGATCGGCAAATGGCACCACGGTTATTTGGCACCGCTGGCGTTTCTGCCGTTCATCGCGTTCGTGGCCATCGTCATCGTCGGCTCCAGCAATGCAGTGAACTTGACCGACGGTTTAGACGGGCTGGCGATCGGCTGCACAGTAATCGCCGCCGGCGCGCTTGCGATGCTCACGTACGTCAGCGGACACGCCGTCTTCGCCGATTATCTCGAGCTGTCCAAGATGCCTCAGGTTTCGGAGGTGACCATCTTCTGCGGCTCTATGGTGGGTTCGGCGATTGGATTTCTCTGGTACAACGCGCATCCGGCGGAGATCTTCATGGGCGATGTGGGCTCGCTGGCACTGGGCGGAGCCATCGGGACCGTCGCCGTCATCATCAAACAGGAACTTCTTCTGCCTTTCATCGGCGGGGTGTTTGTGATCGAGGCGTTGTCCGTGATTTTGCAGGTGGGCTCCTACAAGCTGCGGCGCAAGCGAATTTTCAAGATGGCGCCCATCCACCACCACTTTGAGCTGCTGGGTTGGAGCGAGTCCAAGGTGATTGTGCGCTTCTGGATCGCGTCGCTGGTGTTTGCACTCTTTGCTCTCACCACCTTGAAGTTGAGGTAGCGACGCGCGGAACGTGGCACAATTAGGCTGCGCAGCGAATCGAACCGCAAATCCCTCGACTGCGGCGGCCAAAGTCAGGCCGCCTCGGCTCGGGATGACAATCATAGAGGAACTGCAATGGCGCGGCTAAAGCTGCGCCCCTTCAAGTCGACATGGATGTTAACGGCAAACGCGTGCTGGTGGTTGGGCTGGGGAAGTCCGGCGCGGCCAGTGCTCTGTTTCTGGCAGAGCGCGGCGCCAGGGTTGCCGTCTCCGATGCCAGGTCGCAAGAGCAGCTTCGCGAGGAGATCCCGTTATTGCTCGATCACGGCATCAGCGTGGAAACCGGCCAGCACGGCGAGCGGACTTTTCGCGATCAGGACCTGATCGTCGTCAGTCCGGGCGTGCCCTTCGATGTTCCGCAACTCGTACACGCGCGCGAGCGCGGCATCCCCGTGATTGGCGAAGTGGAACTGGCGGCGCTCTTCCTGAAAGGTCGCATCGTCGCCATTACCGGCTCGAACGGCAAAACCACCACCACGACGCTGGCCGGCGAGATCATCTCTGCGGGCGGGCGCAAGGCGCTGGTCGGCGGGAACATCGGAACGCCGGCGATAACCTTTGTCGATCGCGCCACCGACGATACCTGGCTTGTGCTGGAGATCAGCAGCTTTCAACTGGAGACGATCCAGACGTTCCATCCGCACGTCGCGGTGGTGCTGAACATTACTCCCGATCATCTCGACCGTCATTACACCTTCGAGAACTATGCTGCCGCCAAAGCTCGCATCTTCGAGAATCAGACCGCCGCAGACTTTGCCGTTCTGAACGCCGACAGCGAACCGTGTGTCGCGATGGCGCCGGGCACCAAAGCCCAGGTCCGCTGGTTCAGCCGCCTGAAAGAGGTTGCCAGTGGAGCGTTCCTGCGCAGAAATCTCATCGTCTGGCGCGACGAGAAGGGCGAGCGCGAGATCATGCCAGTCAGCGAGATCACGCTGAAGGGCGCGCACAACGTCGAGAACGTGCTGGCAGCGGTTTGCGTTGGGATAATCGCGGGCATCGAGCCAAGTCAGATTCGGCGCGCCGTCGCCGGATTCAAGGCCGTCGAGCATCGCCTGGAATATGTTGCGACCGTCGGCGGCGTGGAGTACTACAACGATTCGAAGGCGACGAACGTGGACGCGACGATCAAAGCGCTGGAGTCGTTTCCCGGGCGGATTCACCTCATCCTCGGCGGCAAGGACAAGGGCAGCGACTACAGCGTTCTGAATTCCCTGCTGAAGGACCGGGTGAAGCGGGTGTACACAATTGGCGCGGCGGCGACGAAGATTGAGGCGCAGGCGCGCGGAACCGAGATCGTCAGCGCAGGCACGCTCGATGCCGCAGTTCGGCGCGCCAGCGAAGCCGCGACTGCGGGCGACATTGTGCTGTTGGCGCCGGCGTGCGCCAGCTTCGATCAGTTCGACAGCTATGAACATCGCGGACGAGCCTTCAAGGAACTGGTCCGGCAATTGGCGGCGAGGACGCAGGAGCGCGAGCGCGTGGGAAGCGGCGTCCCTGGAGGCGGCGAATAATGGCCAAGCGGGTCAGCGTCGACAAGTGGCTGTTCACGGTGACGCTATTGCTGGTGTTCATTGGGTTGGTGATGGTGTTCAGCGCTTCGGCGGTGATGGCAAAAGAGCGCTTTGGCTCGCCCTATGGGTTCCTGATGCGGCAGATGGCATGGGCTGCGGCGGGCATCGTGGCCATGATCGCCATCATGAACATTGACTATAAGAAGTTCCGCTGGCCGCCGGTGGTGTTCACCTTCCTGGGCATCACATCGCTGCTGCTGATCGCGGTGTTTCTGTTTCGCGACTCGCACAACACACATCGCTGGATTAAATTTGCCGGCCTCTCGTTCCAACCCTCGGAGGTGGCCAAGCCGGCACTGATTCTCTATCTTGCTTACTTTCTGGAATCGCGCTGGCAGGAGATCACCGACTGGAAGCATGTGCTGATTCCCGCCGCCGCGCCCACGCTGCTGTTCGCTGCGCTGATTGTGAAAGAGCCAGATTTGGGAACGGCGATCGCCTGCGTCGCCATCTCGACCGCGGTGCTGTTCATTGCCGGCATGAACATGAAGTATCTGTGGTATGGGCTGGCGGCGTCAGTGTTGCCGCTGTACTTTCTGATTGTGCGCGTACCCTGGCGATGGGCGAGAATGCAGGCCTTCCTTGATCCGTTCAAGGACCCGCAGGGCAAGGGCTTCCACATCATCCAGTCGATGATTGCGGTGAGCACCGGCGGCTTAACCGGGATGGGCTTGATGGAAGGCAAGCAGAAGCTGTTCTACCTGCCCGAGCCGCACACCGATTTTATTTTCGCGGTCACGGCAGAAGAGCTGGGCTTGTGGGGCTCGCTGCTGGTGGTCGGGCTGTTCGGCATCTTCTTATATCGCGGCATTCGGACGGCGTTGCGCACCGGCGACATGTTCGGCAAATTCCTGGCCACCGGCATCACCGCGATGGTGGTGGTGCAGGCGCTGTTCAATATCAGCGTGGTGCTGGCGCTGGTTCCGGCCAAGGGCATTCCCCTGCCATTCATCTCCTACGGCGGCTCTTCGCTGTTCATTACCCTGGCCAGCGTCGGGGTCCTGCTGAACATATCGCAGCAAGCGGAATAGCCATGCGCGTGATTGTGGCTGGAGGCGGTACCGGCGGACACGTTATCCCCGCCCTGGCGATCGCGCAGGAGTTGCGCTCGCGCTATGGCGCCGAAGTCGTATTCGTTGGTACGCGGCGCGGGATTGAGACGCGGCTGGTTCCGGCGGCAGGATTTGAGCTGCGGCTCATCGACGTCGGCGCGCTTAAGCGTGTGGATCTTGCGACGCGGCTGAAGACCCTGCTGGACCTGCCGCGCGCGTGCTCGGCATCGGCCAACATCATCCGCGAATTCCGTCCTCAAGTGATGATTGGCGTTGGCGGATACGCTTCCGGCCCAGCGATGCTGGTGGGGGCGCTGATGAACATCCCCACGGTCGCGTTCGAGCCAAACGTGGTTCCCGGCTTCGCCAATCGCCTGCTCGCCCCGACCATCCGGGCGGCGGCGGTGCACTTCCAGGAGACCTGCCATTACTTTCGCAACCGTCAGGTGACGGGCGTCCCGGTGCGGCGGGAATTCTTCAGCGTGCCGGCTCGGCCGAAGGATATGCCTCCGACGTTGCTCGTATTCGGGGGCAGTCAGGGAGCACATGCCATTAATCGCGCCGTGATTGATGCCTTACCCAAGTTGATAGAGGCGTTGCCCGCGATTCATATCATTCACCAGACCGGCGAACGAGATTATCAAGAAGCGCAGGCTGCCTATTTGAGCACGATGGTCTCCGCCGAGGTTTCGCCCTTCATCGACGACATGCCGGGAGCTTTTGCGCGGGCCGACTTGCTGCTATGCCGCTCGGGCGCAAGTACGGTTGCAGAAGTCACGGCGGCGGGAAAGCCGGCGATCTTTGTCCCACTTCCCACGGCTGCCGATGACCATCAGAAGCATAATGCCGCGACCCTGGCCGCGGGCGGTGCGGCGCAGTTGCTGCCTCAGGCGGAGCTTTCGGCCGAGAGCCTGGTGAGGGAGGTCGTTGCGCTGCTCGGCGATCCTGCGGGCCTGATAAAAATGTCGCAGGCGGCGCGCGGCTTTGCTCATCCCGACGCGGCTGCAAACATTGCCTCGCTTGCGGCGCGCGTGGCTGGCGTCGGGAATCAGCACGCGGTAGCGTAGGACGGGCGACGTGCCCGGGTAGAGCGGCGCTTCAGCGCCGCGTTCGCAGGCGAAATAAAACAACCTGGTTGTCGTGGTCATTGGAAATGACCGCGACAATCCAACCAAGTGTGGGGTACGCTTTAACGCCGACCTGAAGGTCGGCACTACCCAGTCTCCCATGTTTGCGAAGATTCAGCGCGTCCATTTTGTCGGCATCGGCGGCATCGGCATGAGCGGCATCGCCGAGGTGCTGCTCAACCTCGGATACAAAGTGTCTGGGTCCGACCTACGGCAGTCCGCAGTGACGGCGCGGCTGAGCAGCCTGGGCGCCGCGATCTGCGAGGGTCATCGCGCGGAGAACATCGCGGGCGCGGAAGTTGTGATTGTCAGCTCGGCGATTGCGCGCGACAACCCGGAAGTGATCGCCGCGCACGAGCAGCACATACCCGTCATCCAGCGCGCCGAGATGCTGGCTGAGCTGATGCGGCTGAAGTACGGCATCGCCATCGCCGGGATGCATGGCAAGACCACGACGACGTCGATGGTCGCGGCGGTGCTGGCGGCGGGCGGACTCGATCCCACGGTTGTCGTCGGGGGCCGCGTCGATGCCATGGGTTCGAATGCGCGGCTGGGCAAGTCGCAATATCTGGTCGCGGAGGCCGATGAAAGCGATCGCTCGTTCCTCAAGCTGTCGCCGATTCTCGCCGTGGTGACTAACATCGACCGCGAGCACATGGACTGCTACCGCGATATGGAAGACGTGGAGCGAACGTTCCTGCAGTTCATGAACTCGGTGCCGTTCTATGGAATGGTTGTCGCCTGCAATGACAACGACGATTTGCGGCGTTTGCTGGCCGGAGTGCGGCGCAGGACGATCACCTATGGCACACGCGAGGATTCCGATTTTCGCATTTCCAATCTGCGCTGCGGGCCGAGCAAGGGGAGCGTGGCCTTGAGCCGCTTTCATGTGAGCTATCGCGGCAACGATATGGGTGAGTTTGAACTGCGGGTCCCCGGCGCACACAACATCGGCAACGCGACGGCGGCGATTGCCGTCGGAGTCGGGCTCGATATGCCGGTGGAGGAGATGCGGCTGGCCCTGGCGCATTTCAACGGTGTTGACCGCCGCTTCCAGTTCATTGGCAACGCCGGGGGCGTGACCGTGATCGACGACTACGGACATCATCCCACTGAAATTCGAGCGACCCTGGCGGCGGCGCGACAGTGCGGATTCCAGAGGGTGCATGTCATTTTTCAGCCGCATCGTTATACCCGAACCCAGTTGCTGCTGGATGAATTCGCGACCGCCTTTCGCGATGCCGATTCCGTGCTGGTGCTCGACATTTATCCTGCCAGCGAGGCGCCGATTCCGGGGATCAGCGCAGAACTGCTGGCGAACCGCATCACCGAGGCTGGCGGGCAAGAGGCGTTGTACGTTTCTTCCTTTGCAGAGGCGGTGGAGCTGGCCACCGGCGCGGCAAGGCCAGGTGACATGATTCTGACGCTGGGCGCGGGCAGTATCGGGCAGCTAGGGCCGCAGGTACTGGAGGCATTAGAGAGCAGGGCGGCGAAGAGCGTAGGGTAATCGTCACAACCACAAGAATCACCTTCCTAGATTTGCTAAGAGACCGTTAACTTCATCACGGAGGCCGGGCAGGTCGGTATGGATGACGCTCCAGACGATTTCATCGTTAACGAAGCTGTACCCATGAATGAGGATATTCCGGAACGAAATAATTTCAACATGCTTGCTAATCCGTGCCCCAGTATCTGGAAATCGCCGTACAAGCTGAGCTAACGCTTCCCCGATGATTTCTAATTGTCGCTCGACCGCGGAGCGAAGCATAGGATCTCGCTGGTAGTCCTCTACTGTCTGGTGCGCAACAAACTCCTGGATCAGGTCCACCGAGCTGCATATATCCCAGAGATACGCTCTCTGGTCACGCTGCATAAAGCGATACCTGTGAGGATTCGATATTGCGCCGGATGTAAGGATTACGCACGGCGGACGCCTCGACCAGATCGACTTTGCGGTGGAACAGGTGTTCCAGTTCCTTGAGAAGGCCAAAATAGGAGCGAGCGTGCTCGTCGGGCGACATGGACGCAAACTCGACCACGAAATCAAGATCGCTAGTTTCCGCGTGAAAGTCCTCGCGAGTAGCCGAGCCGAATAACGAGAGGCTGAGCACACCAAATCTCGGACAGATGCGCGCGAGTTCCTCCTTCCGCTCCTCGATCAGGTCAACCATGGCGATGAAATCATAACGCAATCGGGACCTTCTGCGCAGGCACGTATTTCGCCCTGAACTGCGGCCGACAAGTTTACCTTTGTGGTTCCTGCACTCCCACTCGCTCCTCTGGGGCGAAAACCGTCTCCGCAATACATCACAAAACAGTTATAGTGGGGCGAATGGCCGCGCAGTCGTAGCCATTTCATCCCGTTTTCATGGTGCGCAAGAACTCATCGGCAATATCGGAAGACGAGCTTGAAGAAGCTGCGAGCGAGTCTGCACGTCGCATGCGGCACGACGACGAATCGCCGCTCGACGCGCGCATGTTCGACCTCGACGATGAAGCTGAGTCACCTTTCCTGCGCGGGCAGAAACGCGTCCCCGTGCGGCGGGGAGCGCTGCCGCGTAAGGCCGCAAGCCGGGTCAAGATTCTCCTTATTCTCCTGTGCGTCGGGGCGGGGGTTGCCCTGCTGTGGATTGCGCTCCAGCGCTATGGAACGCAGTCGTGGCGTTTTCGCCTCGACTCCAGCGACGACATCGCGATCTCCGGGTCAAACCATGTGAATAGCTCGCAAGTTCGCAACGTGATGGCCAGCGACATCGATCGCAATATCTTCTTTGTGCCGCTGGGAGAGCGCAAGAAGCAACTGGAGCAGATTCCGTGGGTGCAGTCGGCGTCGGTCATGCGCCTGCTGCCCAACCGGTTGAACATCGTCATCACGGAACGCACTCCCGTAGCCTTCGTCGAGACAGGTTCGCACATTGCGCTGATCGACGCCAACGGCGTCATCATGGAACTTTCCGCAGGCCAGACAACGAAATACTCGTTTCCAGTGGTCGTCGGCATCTCGGACAGCGACCCGCTTTCGACGCGTGCGGCGCGTATGAGGATCTACTCGCAACTCATGAAGGAGTTGGACTCCAGTGGCGGGCATTATTCGGCGGACATCAGCGACGTCGATCTGTCCGATCCGTACGACGTGAAAGCGACGGTCACGGATCCGCAGGGCGCGGTGCTGGTGCACCTTGGCACGGCGAATTTTCTGGAGCACTTCAAGGTGTACGTCGCTCACGTGCAGGAGTGGCGCGCGCAGTTCCACAAGCTGGAGTCGGTGGACTTGCGCTATGACCACCAGGTAATCGTCAATCCAGATTCGGCGGGCGTCGAGGCCGCGCAGAATAGCCCGAATGCCGCGCCCAATGCGGAAGCGGGAGCGGGGCAGGCCACGCCGGAGCACAAGAAGGTTGTGCCCGGAGCGCGAAAGAAGCATTAGGCAAGGATAGGGGTCCTTCGACTCGTCGCTGCGCTCCTCGCTCAGGATGACACGGCGAGTTAGTTAGTACGAAGAACCACAAGTAAGCGTTACACGTAAACCATGGGAAGCCAAACCGAGAACCTGCTCACGGTGATTGACGTCGGTAGCGCCAAGACGTGCGTGATCGTCGCCGAAGTGAACGACTACGCGCTGCGCTATCGCGGGCACGGCATCTGCGATTCGCGGGGCATGCGAAAAGGTGTGATTGCCGATCTCGACAAAGCGGTGGATTCCATCAAGAAGGCCGCAGAACAGGCCGAAAACGTGGCGCAGGCGCCGGTGGAGCACGCGGTGGTGGGCGTGGCCGGATCGCACATTCGCGGCGTGAACAGCCATGGGGGCATCGCTCTTGGCCCGCGATCGCGGGAGATCAGCCGCGATGATGTGCGCCTCGCGGTCGAGAAAGCGCGCAGCATCGCGATGCCTGACGATCGCGAGGTGCTGCACCTGCTGCCGCAGGAGTTCATCCTGGATGGCCAGGGCGGCGTGCGCGATCCTGCCGGGCTGATGGGAAGAAAGCTGGAGGTGCGGGTCCACATCGTCACCGGAGGAGCGACCGCGACCCAGAACGTGATCTCGGCCGTCAACCGCGCCGGGATCCATGTGAATGACACCGTGTTTGAAGCGTTGGCCTGCGCCGACTCCGTGCTGCAAACGGACGAGCGGGAGCTGGGGGTTTGCCTGGTGGACATCGGCGCCGGATCAACCGACCTGATCGTCTACTACGAGGGCGTGGTGATCCACACCGGCGCGATTCCGATTGGCGGCGATCACTTCACCAACGATGTCGGTATCGGCTTCCAAACGCCGCTGCCGGATGCGGAGAACATCAAGAAGATGTTCGGCTGCGCCATTGTCACGCGTATTCCCGAGGGCAACGAGATTGAAGTGCCTTCGGTCGGTGATCGGCCTTCGCGACTGATGCAGCAACGCATGTTGGGCGAGATTCTGGAGCCGCGCGCCCGCGAACTGATGGAGTTGCTGCGCGATCATCTGCGGCAAGCGGGCGTTTCCGAACTGCTGGGCGCTGGGCTGGTCATCACCGGCGGCGGCTCGCGGCTGAACGGCCTGCTCGAAGTCGCAGAAGATATTCTGCGGCGGCCGATTCGCCAGGGTTATCCCGTGCCCATCGCCAAGCTTCCGTCACAGTTGCTGGAGCCGGAATTCGGGACCGCGATCGGCATGGTGCTGTATGGACACCGGGCGCGGCAGGCGCGCATGAATCTGGACCGAGGACTGGGGGCGAAGATCAAAGCTCTGTTTGCGAGGCAGGGAGCATAGTGGTGCGCACTTTGCGAATAGATTCGTGTCAGGGCACGACTTTAGTGAGTGCGTGAGAACTCACTTGCGCTGGAAGGATAAATGATGCACAAAGGGGTATGTCACGATTTCTGGTGTACAACCCCGAGCAAGCGTATTTACTGCCGC
>JBEKQY010000135.1:0-10032 GCA_049519235.1 Candidatus Korobacteraceae bacterium
ACGATCTGCTCGCGTTGCAGTTGCTCGAAGACGTGATCCAGCACGCCGCTCTTGGACCAGCGATTCATGCGGGTGTAGATGGTATGCCAATTACCGAAGCGTTTGGGCAGGCCGCGCCACTTACAGCCGTGCTCGGCGACGTAGAGCAGGGCGTTCAGCAGTTGCAGGTTGTTGAGCTTCACGTTGCCGCGTTGGCGGGGAAGACTGGAGGCAATACGCTGGTACTGCGCTTCGGTGATCTCCATGCTTTGCAGCATAGCACAGAACTACGACTTAGTGTTAACAGACCCTAGAGCGGTTCAACAGTCGATGTATAGCAATGGGTGGAGCACGCCTTTCAGGCGTGCACAATGCCGCGCAACTCATAAGCGCGCGCTTTAGCGCCTGAGGTAATGTCTTCCGTTACCGCAGCGGTTAAAGCCGGTTTACATCATGAGCTAAACTGCACCGCTGAAAGCCTGCCCTGAGCTTGCCGAAGGGCGGTGCTCCACCCATACACCGACTGCAACATTGCCATAGCCAGCAGCAAGAACTCGCCGCCGACGGGCGGGGTGACGGACCTTCATTCCTCTGGCGTTTCGGTTGACCGTTCCTTTGCGTCTCCGGATTGCGTGGCCCACACATTCGCCCTTTTTTGCGAATGTGTGGGAACAAGGCATGGGAGTTCTACTTCGCTGTGCTGCTCTGGTCATGCAGCACGATTGGGTTTTGGTCGTAGGGGTCGATGGTGACCGTCAGGTCTTTGCGCGCGTCGAACTGCTGTTGCGTAATGGGGACCGACACCATTACCGTCCCTTTCTGCTCCGCGCCGGGCGGGATCTTCATCTCGACCTGCAACGGGCGGCCATGTCCAGCGAGATCGGGATAGGCCATGAGATAGCGGTCATAGTCGCTGGCCGCGGCCGCCTCGTCCGACTGGTCGCCCTGCTCCGTCTTCACACTCGCCTTGAGGTCTTTGATGTAAAGCGTCTTCTCGCCCACGTTCCGCATCGTGACCGCGATCACGATCATGGGGCTCGGCAAATCGGCGGGCTGGCTGAACCAGACGCCGTCAATGCTGCCTTGCGCCACCGGCTTGGCCCGCTGGGTATAAGCGATGATGCCGATTACCACGGCGACCAGCACAATCGCAATCGCAACCGGAGCCACCGGCGGAAGGCTGCGCTTCGCGGTCCCGAACTCGTCGTAAGCCGGCGGCTGCGCCGGTGCAGCTTCTGGCGTGCTGGGCGTTGGCGGAATTTCGTTTTCCGGCGTGCCAGGGGTTGGCGGAATCTCCTGGTCCGGCTTCGAAGGTATTTCGTTTTCAGCCATAAATCATCTCCGTAGAGCGTTAGCCGGGATCATTCATAACGCACTTACTTTGGAGGCGTCATCCCGCGCGACATGCGCAAACCGGTGCCCTAATCCCCAGCCCCTAATCCCTAGCCCCTGACCACTGGCCACTAGCCACTGGCCACTGCTTTTTCATCGCCTTGCGAAATTCCTTTTCCGGCAGCGTATTCAGCACGTCAGCCGGCGTCAGCCAGGCGCGCCGCGCTTGCAGGATACCGTACTTGATCTTCTCAAAGTGCGAGGTGTGGTGCGCGTCGGTGTTGACCACAATCTTCACGCCGCGCTCGCGCGCCATGCGGAGATGCACATCATTCAGGTCGAGCCGGTCGGGATAAGCGTTCAGCTCCATCGCGACCTTGTTTTGCAGCGCGGAATTCAGGATCGCGTTCATGTCAAAGTGATACGCATCGCGCCGCAACAACAACCTTCCCGTGGGATGTCCCAGGATCGAGACGTTCTTGTTGTCCAGCGCGCGCAGCAGGCGGTCGGTCATCTGCTGCGGCTCCTGGTTGAATGCCGAATGCACGCTGGCCACGACCACGTCCATCTGCTCCAGCACTGAATCCGATAGGTCAAGCTGGCCATCCGCCAGAATGTCGACTTCAACTCCAGCCATGATTGTGATGCCGCCGATCTGCTCGTTGGCGGCGCGAATGCGCGCGATGTGCTCCACCGCGCGCTTGTCGTCAAGGCCGTTCGCGAAGGCGAGGTTCTTCGAATGATCGGTGATCGCGATGTATTGGTAGCCGCGCTGCTTCGCTGCCTCCGCCATCTCGTCGATCGTGCACTTGCCGTCGGTCTCGACGGTGTGCATATGGACTTCACCACGAATATCTTTGAGCGTAATCAGCCGGGGCAGCCGGTGCTCGGCGGCCAGCTCGATTTCGCCGCAGTTCTCGCGCATCTCCGGAGGGATGCAGTCGAGCTTGAGCGCACCATAGATCTCATCTTCCGTCGCGCCCGCCACGCGCTTCTCGTTGTCCAGGCGAAACAGCCCGTACTCATTCAGGGTGTAGCCCATCTTCAGCGCGCGCTGCCGCAGCGTGACGTTGTGGTTCTTCGATCCGGTGAAGTATTGCATCGCCGCACCGTACGATTCCGGCGGCAGCAGGCGCACATCCACCTGCATTCCGCTGCGCAGCTTGAAGCTGACCTTGTTGTCCCCTTTGGCCAGGACTTGCAGAATGCCGGGAAAGCGCAGGATTTCCGCGATCAGCTCAGCGCGTTGCTGGTCGTTAACGCAGCACGGTCCGGTGATCAGCACATCGAGATCGCCGACGGTTTCGCGCCCGCGCCGCAGCGATCCCGCGGGCGTAATCTTCTCGATGCCCTTAATGTGCTTCAGGTGTTCGGTCAGCTTCTCCGCGGTGCGATCGGCGTCGTCCAGCAGAAAGCGTCCCGAGATGCGGCGATAGTCCTCAATCGCCTTCAGGATTTTCTGCTCGCTCTTTTCGCTCAGGCGCGGCAGCTCGCGCAGCTTGCCCTCGCGCGCCAGTTTCTCCACGCCCGCCAGATCGCTCACCTGGAACGCGCTCCACAGCAGCGCAATGGTCTTCGGGCCCAAACCCTGGATCTTTAGCAATTCCAACATCGTAGGCCGATATTTCTGCAACAGCTCCTGATGCAGCCCAAGTTTGCCCGCGCGGCACAGCTCCTGAATATTGGCCGCCATGCCTTTGCCGATGCCGGGAATCTCCAGCAGCTTCTTGGGTTCGTCGATCAGCTCAGAAACCTGTTGCGGATGTCCTTCCAGTGCTTCGGCGGCGCGGCGATAGGAACGAATGCGAAACGAATCGTCGCCGTTGACCTCCATCAAGTCGGCGGTTTCATAAAAAATCTGCGCGATGGCCTTGTTATCCAAGCGAGGACACCCGAGCGGAATTGTAACCCGTCGCGGGCTTGTTACTCCGAGCTGTTTTGAAGGGGCGCAGCTTTAGCCATGCCCTGACCCTGTCGAATGGGTACGCCATTGCAGGTGGTTTATTCTTGTCATCACGAGCCGACTTCAGTCGGCGAGGGAGCTGCTTTTCTTACCCTTGCAAAACGTTGGCCGATAGGGAATTATGCCGCAAGAGCACTCAGTCTCGATAAAGCCCGCGCGCAACATTCTGGGAAGCCTGCGCGTGCCGGGCGACAAGTCGATCTCCCATCGCTACGCGATGCTGGCCGCGCTCGCCCATGGGCGCTCGCGCTTCGACAACTTCGCTCCCGGCGCCGACTGCGCCAGCACCTTGGGATGTGTGCACGCTCTCGGCTGTGATGTTGAACGTGATGAAACGGGTACCGTGGTCATCGACGGTCTGGGGGCACAGCTCCGCGCACCGGGCGGACCGCTGGATTGTGGCAATTCCGGTTCGACCATGCGGATGCTCTCCGGCATTCTGGCTGGCCAGGCTTTCACCAGCGAGCTGATTGGGGACGAATCGCTTTCGCGCCGCCCGATGAAGCGCATCATCGAGCCGCTAACGCAAATGGGAGCCGAGATTCATGCGGCCAACGGTGACCGCGCGCCGCTGCTCATCAAAGGCGCAAAGCTGCATGGCATCGACTACACGCCGCCAGTGGCCAGCGCGCAGGTGAAGACATCGGTACTGTTCGCCGGATTGCTGGCGGAAGGTAAGACGACGGTAGCCGAGTCGGCCCGCACGCGCGACCACGGCGAGCTGGCGCTGCGCGCCTTCGGCGCCGAAATAGACAGGTCGCACAACGCGGTCAGTATCCGCGGCGGTCAAACGCTGCATCCGCTGGAAGCGTTTGTACCGGGAGACATCTCATCGGCGGCATTCTTCTTGTGCGCCGCCTCGATTTTTCCCGAGTCAAACCTGGTGATCGACGGCGTGCTGCTGAACCCCACGCGTTCGGCCTTGCTGGACGTGCTCACCGCGATGGGCAGCCGCATCTCCATGGTGCGAGTCGAGGAAAGCCACGGCGAGCTGGTGGGGACCATCGCGCTGGTGCCGGGGCAGGGAAAACATGTCTTGATCGAGGGAGCTTTGACGGCGCTGTTGATTGACGAACTGCCGGTCCTCGCTGCGATTGCGCCGTTCACCGCCGGCGGGCTGGAGGTTCGTGATGCGGGTGAGTTATGCGTAAAAGAATCCGACCGGCTGAGTGCCGTCACCCACAATCTCCAAGCCATGGGCGCGCAGGTGGAGCAGACCGACGGCGGCTGGCGCATCCCCGGCGGTCAGCACCTGCATGGCGCCGAAATCGAAAGCTACGATGACCACCGCATCGCCATGGCTTTTGCCGTGGCTGCGCTGCGGGCCGAAGGCGAGACGCTCATCCGAAACGCCGACTGTGTCGCCATCTCGTATCCCGCCTTCTTCGAGGACCTGGAGGCCTTGGCAGAGCGATAACCCAGTTCACGCTGCGACCCGGTTGTGGCCGCCTACTGTCGAAGGTTCAGAAAGGCCCGACAGGAACCGGTATCCAGCTGGCCGAAGGGGAAAGTTGGTAGGCCCGGCTGGAATCGAACCAGCAACCCTCAGCTTAGAAGGCTGATGCTCTATCCACTTGAGCTACGGGCCCACGCGGCAGGCGCAAGGGACTTGCGCCGAATCCATTATCGCAAAACCGAAGTCGCTTGCCGAGAACGGGAACCAAGTCCGCAACCACGCCGCAACGACCTCCCGACTCACGACACTGGCCCTCAACTCGCAACTGACCACTGGCCACTGACCCACCGGCCACTGATTCTCATGGCTGAATCTTCAACGGCGCCAGCTCCACAGCCTCAAATTGATTCCACTGCTGCATCAACGCCGTGGCTGATTGATGAAGCTTCGGGACCGCCTGCGCCGCCTGGGTCGTCGGCGCCAGATCGACTTCTTGTAGCATGGTGAGCAGTTGCAACAAGGAGTCGCGAGTGCCTGCCAGGCTCTCGGTGTGCGGACCGCGCCGGCGTCTTCGCTCACCTCCCGCCACCGAGTCCAGCTTCTTGCCCACTTGGTCGAGCTTCGCCGCTTCCGCTCCGGACGCCTTTTCGCGCATGGCCTTCAGTTGCGCACGCGCGGCGGCGGCCTTGTCCACGACCGGTTGCAGCGCCAGCAGGTCCGCATAAACCTGACTCGACGTTTCGAACTGCTTCTGCAAATCGGCCACCGAAGTTTTAACGCGGGGATCCATCTCCACCGTCAGCGGCTGCGAGTACTTCTGCCCGTCCACCGTCAGCACGACCGTGTACCTGCCCGGCATGATCCACGGCGAGGTCGGTTGCGGCGCGGTGTTGTGCGGCACGGCGGCGATCGGGTAGTCGGGCTTGATTCCCGGCACTGGCGCGTAATGCATGTCCCAAACAAAACGGTGGAGTCCGGCGGCGTTCGATAATCTTTCCGGCGGGCGGAGCCAATACGCCGGAATGGCAAGCTCCGGATCGGACGGGGGCAGCGGATCGGCACTGGAGAAGCGCCGGACTGTCTTGCCGCTGCCGTCAATAATCTCCAGGAGCACAGGGCCCGACGGCGAAGACTTCAAGTAATAGTTAAAGATTGCTCCATCCGGTGGATTCTGCCCTGCCGGCACATCCGGCGGCAGCGGCGTGTCGCTGTTGGTGTCCCAGCGAACGCGATAGGCCAACTCAGGAGCGAAGAGGTACGCATTGCCAGCGAGGACCTTGTCGTTCAATTGCCGCAGCGGAGTGATGTCGTCGAGGATCCAGAATCCGCGGCCATGCGTCGCCACCGCCAGATCGTTGTCCTTGATGAGCAGGTCGCGCACTGACGTCTTCGGCATGTTCAGTCGCAGCGATTGCCAGCGATCGCCGTCATCGAACGAGAGGTAGACCGCGCGCTCGGTTCCGGCAAACAGCAGCCCTTTGCGCTGGGGATCTTCGCGCACCGCATTCACGTTCTCGTTTGCGGGAATGCCGTTGACGATCTCGGTCCAACTCCTGCCGGAATCGCGCGTGCGGTAGATGTGCGGGCGCAGATCGTCGAGACGCAGCGTGTTGATGGCAGCGTAGGCCGTCTGCGGGTCGGTATGGCTGGCCTCCAGCACGGAAACTTTCTGCCACGGCGACAACTGCGGCGGAGTTATGTTGTTCCAGTGCGCGCCGCCGTCGATCGTCAGCCAGATCAGGCCATCATCCGTTCCTGCCCAAATGCGATTGCTATCGAGCGGCGACGGCGCCAGCGCGTAGATCACGCCGCGCTGCCGGGGCTGGGCAACCGGATCGGAGGCGTAGATGCCGACGGTCGCGGGCACTGCAAACGTCTTCCGCGTGAGGTCGGGGCTGACCTGCTTCCAACTGCGGCCGCCGTCGCGTGTGGCCCACAGCGTGTTGGCGGCGAAGTACATCAGGTGAGGATCCAAGGGCGAGAACACAATCGGCTCAGTGCGGATCACGCGAAAATCCGGTGCCCCCAGCGGCACCGGCATGATGTTTTGCCCCTGCCCCGTGCGCCGGTCGTAGCGCGTGAGCTTGCCGCCAACAACGATATCGGGATCGAGCGGATCGGGCACAACGTAGCCGTATTCCTCGGCGGCAACCGGATGCCAGTCGCGGAAGGTGATCTCGCCGTCGTTGCCGCGGCTGGAGATGCAAACCGAGCCGCTCTCCTGCTGCCCGCTGCACAGGCGATAAGGAAACGCGTTGTCCGCATTCACGTGGTAGAGCTGCGCTGTCGGCTGGTTATACCAGGAGCTCCAGCTCTGCCCGCCGTTGACGGTGACAATCGCGCCCTGGTCGCTGGTCAGGATGATGATGTTGGGGTCATTGGGATTGATCCAGATATTCTGATAGTCGTCGCCGCCGGGCGCGCCGCGAAAGCCGACCCAGGTCTTGCCGCCGTCGGTCGACTTCCAGGTCACAATGCTGGTCACATACACGACCTCGGGATTCTTGGGATCGATGGCAGGCACAGGCAGATCGCCGCCCCCGATGCGGTTCCTGGGACGCGGATCCGTCGTCACCGTTGACCACGTTTCGCCGCCATCGTCGGAGCGATATAGTTCCCCGCCGCCCTTAGTGGCGACGGAGGCAAACAGCCGCTTGGGATCGCTACGCGAAATCGCGATGTAAGCTTGAACGATGGGGGGCAACCCTCCGGCAAGCTGGCGCCATGTTTGGCCGCCGTCGCTGGACTTGAAAATTCCACCGCCAGTACCGCTGAATTCGCCGTTCTCCCATGGGCCTTCGCGCGCCTCCCACAATGTGGCATATACCACATTGGGGTTGGAGGGATCGATCTCCACATCGTTGCCGCCGATGTTTTCGTCCTTGTAGAGAACCTTGTCGAATGTCTGGCCTCCATCGATGGAGCGGTAAATCCCGCGCTCCGGATTTGGGCCGTAAGGATGTCCGGCCACGGCGACGAAGAGCCGGTTAGGATCGCGCGGGTCGACCGCCATCATGGATATCTGCTGGCCCTCGCGCAATCCGAGATGGGTCCAGGTCGCGCCCGCATCGGTGGACTTGTAGATTCCATCGCCAACCGACAGATCGGGGCGATGCAGTCCTTCGCCACTGCCGACATAGACAATGTTCGGGTCCGAGGGCGCGACCGCAATCGCCCCGATGGAGCCGGTGGGTTGCTGATCGAAGATCGGCTGCCACGTCCGGCCGTAGTCCGTTGTCTTCCACACTCCGCCGTTCACCGCTCCGGCGTAGAAAACATTTGGCTGGCTGGTGACGCCTGAAACGGCGCGGGTGCGACCTCCCCGAAACGGGCCGACATTGCGCCACTTCATCTCGGTGAGCATCGTGGTGTCGACTTGTTGTGCCAGGAGATGCGGCGCGAAGAAAATTAGAGCAAGGGGAAAAGAAAAGGAAAGCACAATCAGAATTCGCTTCATCGACATCAATCAGTCACCTGTGTCGTCTGGGTAGAGCGGTCCCGAAATCGCGTCGGCCCGCTGTGAAGGGGCACGCCTTCCCCGCGAAAGTGTAATCTATTCGCACCGAACTTTGCAGGTAGAGGACCTCAGATTGAGCCATCATGTAAGACGTTTTTCTTATTCCATCGTTATTGTCTTGGCCGCACTTTTTTGCAACGCTTTCGCTGTCGCGCAGACGGTCCCTCCCGAACTGCTCGCCGGCTTGCAATGGCGACTGATCGGACCGTTTCGCGGCGGCCGCGCCGTCGCGGTCACGGGTGTGACGGGCGGCGGAGCTGTGTTTTACTTCGGCGCGGTTGATGGCGGCGTCTGGAAGACGATCGATGCGGGCGTGACTTGGAATCCTGTTTTCGATGGCCAGCCCATCGCTTCCATCGGCGCGCTCGAAGTCGCGCCTTCCAATCCTGATGTCATTTACGCCGGCACGGGCGAGTCCGACATCCGTTCCGCGCTCAGCTCGGGCGATGGAGTTTACAAGTCCACCGACGGCGGACAGACGTGGAACAATATCGGACTACGAGATTCCCGGCAGATCAGCCGCATCGTCATCGATCCACGCAATGCCGATGTCGTCTACGTCGGAGCGCTGGGCCACGCCTACGGCCCCAACAATCAGCGCGGCGTCTTCAAATCCACCGACGGCGGCGCTACCTGGACTCACGTCCTGGACAAGGGCCCGAACATTGGCATCTCCGACCTGGCCATCGCTGCGGCGAATCCGAACATTCTTTTCGCCGGCGCCTGGAATACGCATCGTCCGCCGTGGAGCACTTATCCTCCAATCAATGGCCCGGGCGGCGGCATCTATCGCACAACCGACAGCGGCGCGACCTGGACGCAACTAACCGGCAACGGCCTTCCCGACGACGATTGGGGCCGCGTGGGTGTCGCGGTCGCGCCCGATGGCAAGCGCGTGTATGCCCTGATCGATGCGGGGAAAAAGTCGGGCCTCTATCGCTCCGACGACGGCGGCAACACCTGGACGCTCGCCAACAGCGATCCGCGCATCACCAGCCGCGGGTGGTACTTCATGGGCATCACGATTGACCCCAATAATCCTGATGTGATCTACATGCCGAACGTCGCGCTGTATCACTCGGAAGATGGCGGCAAGACCATTTCCATTGTGCGCGGCGCGCCCGGCGGTGATGATTACCACCAACTTTGGGTCGATCCCAAGGATTCGTCGCACCTGATCCTGGGCACCGACCAGGGAACAACCGTCAGCGTCAACCGCGGACAGACTTGGTCGTCGTGGTATAACCAGCCGACGGCGCAGCTCTATCACGTCATCACCGACGACGAATTTCCCTACCACGTTTACGGCGCGCAGCAGGACACCGGCTCCATCGGCGTGCCGAACCGCACCGATCACGGCCTGATCACCGGCCGCGACTGGTTCATG
Organism: Candidatus Korobacteraceae bacterium; assembly: GCA_049519235.1. GTDB lineage: Bacteria > Acidobacteriota > Terriglobia > Terriglobales > Acidobacteriaceae > Bog-257. Next base: position 9,575 of record JBEKQY010000135.1, read on the forward strand.
GTCGGCGGAGGTGAAAGCGGCTGGCTGGCGCCCGATCCCAGCGATCCCAACATTCTTTACGCCAGCGGCGTTTATGGAAGCGTGGTGCGTTTTGACCGCCGAACTTCGCTCAGCCAGGACATCACACCTTGGCCGATGCCCAACTTCATGAGCGAAATCAATCAGCGCAAGTACCGCGCCACGTGGACGCCGGTGCTGGTGCGGTCGCTGCTGGAGAAGAACGCGCTGTATTTCGGAACGCAGTATGTGATGAAGACGACCGACGGCGGCCTGCACTGGCAGCAGATCAGTCCTGACCTCACCGGAACTGCGCCGGGCGCTGCCAGCGAAAAGCTGTCCGGGCCGACGACGGTGCAGAACGCCAAAGAGCGAGGCTTTGGGGTGGTGTTCAGCATCGCGCCATCGCCTTTGCAGGCCGGCGAAATCTGGGCGGGCAGCGACACCGGGCTGCTGCATCT
>JBEKQY010000136.1:0-10017 GCA_049519235.1 Candidatus Korobacteraceae bacterium
ATTAAGCCGCGCAGCGGCGGCATGAAGTTAGCCCGGCGCGTAAGCGCCGGGTGGAGTGGGAAATTGAGCCGAGCCGCGGAGCGGCGACACGGTTCTCACGCAGACACTTTAGTCGTGCCGAACCGGCTACTTAAGAAACCGGGCTTTAGCCCCGGCAGACTAAGACTCATCTGAGGACTAAAGAGCTTGCTGAAAAACTCGATCTCGAGTTGTTATTGAACGGGCGCAGCTTTACCCATGCCCTGAGCTTGCCGAATGGGTGCGCCGTCATGGGCTATCGAATCTTGTCATCACGAGGAGGGCTTCAGCCCGACGAGGGATCTGCTTTTCTGATTTTTTCCGTCGCAAATGGCCACCTGTCGCCAGCTATCTGCGTTGGGCCCGCCGAAGTGCTAGGTCGACAACCTGCCAGCTCAATAGTCCAAGAACCGCGTACAAGAGGGCATTTGTTATCAAAGCAATCACGTATACCACCGCCAGGAACAATACATCGTTTGGATGAAGCGCTCCTCCACCGAACGCGAACAATATGAATGAACTCGGCCAAAGTACGAGTTCTAGCTGACCGAAGAGGTGATCGAAAAGTATCCAGCGAAGCAAAAGCACGCCTGGGACAAGCAGTCCTAAGAAGCCCCACCCGAGAATCCATCGCTTCTGGGTCAGCTTCCTCTGCCTTGGCATCGGCCCATCCTGTTGCTGCACTGTAGAGGTCATTTACCTGCGTCCGCCGGTTTCGCCGGCTCGGCGGGCTTCGCCCCCTTCAGCTTGGCCAACGACTCGTCCACCCGCGTCTTGAAGTCGCCCTGGTCGTTGTGCTCCCATCCGCTATAGTTCGACACCACCTGCATCTCACAGCCTGTCCCCTTCGGTACCAGGGTGACGTGATTCTTACGCTGCAGCAGCGCACCCGAGACGTTGACATGAGCGGCGTGCTTCGGATCGTAGTCAGCGTGCATCTTGGCATCGTCAGTCCCGGTAACGGCGTAATTGTCCGCATTGCTAAGGGTGTCTTTGACCGCCGGCCACAGGTCGCTACAGGAGTCGGGATAGGTGCTCTTGTAGGTTTTGCCGAATGCCGGCACAGCAACAATAAGCGATATTAAAGCCACCAAAACAAATCTCATCATGGCATGTCTCCAGAGGTTTCTACGTACATTTCATCGTCGAGAGCAGCATACATCCGAAGCCTGATCCGCAAGCTATCAATAGACACTTTTCTCGCCGCCGATTCCCAAAAGGGAAAGCCTCGCCGCCGATAACGGATCAGCGGAGCAGCCTTTGAAGGCTCGGCTGATCTGCACCACGGATTGTGCACCGCACGATTCCCGCGTCCCCCCTCTTATGCCCGCGCGCATTCCCTGCTAAAATTACTAAAATCCACTCCCCGGAGACGCAATGCAGTCAATCCTTGCGCTGGAAGATGGGCGCATCTTCCGCGGCAAAGGCTACGGCGCGAAAGGTGAATGCTACGGGGAAGTTGTTTTTAACACCTCCATCACGGGTTACCAGGAGATCTTTACCGATCCCTCCTACGCCGGCCAGATCGTAGTCCTCACCAATCCTGAAATCGGCAATTACGGCACCAACTCCGACGACAACGAATCCACGCGTCCCTACATCGAGGGCCTGATCGTGCGCGAGTTCTCGCGTGTCAGCTCCAACTGGCGCTCGCAGGAGGTCGCCGAGGAATATCTGGAGCGCTACAAGGTTCCCGTGCTCGCCGAAATCGACACTCGCGCCCTGGTGCGCCATCTGCGCGACCACGGCGTCATGCGAGGCGTGATCTCAACGCTCGAGACCGACACCGATAAGCTGATCGCGAAGGCGCGCTCCATCCCGAAGATGGACGGCACCGACCTGGCAAAAGAGGTGACCACGCGCAGTGTCTACCAGTGGGACGAAGGTGTGCGCTCGCATGAGCCCACTGAAGTTGTGGGTGTGAAGGACGCTGCGCCGAAGCACCACGTCGTCGCCTACGACTACGGCATCAAGCACAACATCCTTCGCCGACTGGTTGGCGAGTGTTGCAGCGTGACTGTGGTGCCGGCGACGACCAGCGCCGAAGACGTGCTCGCGCTCAAGCCTGACGGCGTGTTTCTGTCGAACGGCCCGGGCGATCCCGAACCGGTGACCTACGCGCAGGAGAGCATTCGCCAGATGATGGGCCGCGTGCCCATCTTCGGTATCTGCCTCGGCCATCAGTTGATCGGGCTGGCGCTTGGCGGCAAGACCTACAAGCTGAAGTTCGGCCACCACGGCGGCAACCATCCGGTGAAGCAGATGGCGAGCGGCAAGATCGAGATCACCGCGCACAATCACAACTTCGCCGTCGATCCCGATTCGCTGCGGCAGAGCGAGGTCGACCTGACGCACATCGACCTGAACGACAACACGCTGGAGGGCCTGCGTCACCGCTCGCTGCCGCTGTTCAGCGTGCAATATCACCCCGAAGCCTCGCCCGGCCCGCACGACTCGCACTACCTGTTCAAGGATTTTGTGAGAATGATGGAGGAGTGGAAGGGCAGCAAACAATAAAGATGCCACGCCGCAACGATATCGCGAAAGTGCTCATCATCGGTTCGGGGCCCATCGTCATTGGCCAGTCGGCCGAGTTCGACTACTCCGGCGCGCAGGCCTGCAAGGCGCTCAAGTCCGAAGGCTACGAGGTCGTGCTGGCCAATTCCAATCCGGCCACCATCATGACCGATCCCGAGATGGCGGACCGCACCTACATCGAGCCGCTCACCCGCACTTATCTGGAAGAGATCATCCGCGTCGAAGCCGAGATGCTGAACGAGAGCGGCAGGTCCGGCGTCTTTGCGCTCCTGCCGACGGTTGGCGGACAAACTGCTCTGAATCTTGCGGTCGAGCTGGCCGACGGCGGCGTGCTCGAAAAGTACAACGTGCAGCTCATTGGCGCGCAGCTTGGCGCCATCAAGAAGGCCGAAGATCGACTGCTGTTCAAGGACGCGATGACGGCCATCGGCCTCGACGTCCCGAAATCGTCGCTGGTCAACAATCTGAAAGACGGCATGGATTTCAGCAGCAAAATCGGATTTCCGGTAATCCTGCGGCCATCGTTCACCCTTGGCGGCACCGGCGGCGGCATCGCCTACAACCGCGAAGAACTGCTGGAATTGCTGGCCCGCGGCCTCGATCTTTCGCCCGTCCACGAAGTGTTGATCGAAGAATCCGTGCTCGGTTGGAAAGAGTATGAGCTGGAGGTGATGCGCGACTTGGCCGACAACGTCATCGTCATCTGCTCCATCGAGAACTTCGATCCCATGGGCACGCACACCGGCGACTCCATCACGGTCGCGCCGGCTCAGACGCTGACGGATCGCGAGTACCAGGCCATGCGCGACGCCGCCATCGCCGTCATCCGCGAGATCGGCGTCGAGACCGGTGGCTCGAACATCCAGTTCGCCGTCGATCCGCACAACGGCCGCATGGTCGTCATCGAGATGAACCCGCGTGTCTCACGCTCGTCCGCGCTCGCCTCCAAGGCCACCGGCTTCCCGATCGCGAAGATCGCGGCCAAGCTCGCCGTCGGCTACACCCTCGACGAGATCACCAACGACATCACGCGCAAGACGCCCGCCTGCTTCGAGCCCACGCTCGACTACGTGGTCGTCAAGATTCCCAAGTGGCAGTTCGAAAAGTTCCCCGGAGCCGATGAGTCGCTCGGCCCGCAGATGAAGTCGGTCGGCGAGGTGATGGCCATTGGCCGCACCTTCAAACAGGCGCTGCTCAAAGCCGTGCGCTCGCTGGAGACGGGCAAGCGCGTCGATGCCGACGAAATCGAGCCCCGCATCTTAACTAAACGGTTAGTTACACCCCACCCCGAACGGCTGCAGTACATTCGCTTCGCGCTGTCACAGGGCATGAGCGTGCGCGAGATTGCGCAGATGACCAACATCGATCCCTGGTTCCTGCACCAGCTCAAGGAAATCTCCGATGTGCAGTCCAAGCTGGGAACCGAGCCGATCGACGCCGATCGCCTGCGCGAGATCAAGCGCATGGGCTTCTCCGACGCGCGCCTGGGCGAGGCGCTGAACATGAAGAATGGCCACGCCGCCGCCGAGAAGATCCATCAGTTGCGCAAGCAACATAATGTTCGCCCGGTCTTCAAGCGCGTCGACACCTGCGCCGCCGAGTTCGAGAGCTACACCCCGTACCTCTACTCGACCTATGAGGAAGAGGACGAGGCGACGCCCACCGATCGCAAGAAGGTCATCATTCTGGGCAGCGGGCCCAACCGCATCGGCCAGGGAATCGAGTTCGACTACTGCTGCTGCCACGCAGCCTTCGCGCTGCGCGAAGACGGTTACGAGACGATCATGATCAACTGCAATCCCGAGACCGTCTCCACCGACTACGACACCAGCGACCGCCTCTACTTCGAGCCGCTGACCTACGAAGACGTGATGGCCGTGTACGAGCACGAAGCCTCCGGCGGAGCGCCCGTTGGCGTCATCGTGCAGTTCGGCGGGCAGACGCCGCTGAATCTCGCGTTGCCGCTGAAGGCCGCCGGCGTCCCCATCATCGGCACCTCGCCGGAGAACATCGATCTCGCCGAAGATCGCCGCCGCTTTGGCAAGCTACTGGAAGAGCTGTCGATCCCACAGCCGCGTGGAGCGACCGCGGCCACCGTGGAAGAAGCCATTGCGAACGCGAACCGTATCTCCTACCCCGTGCTGGTGCGGCCCTCGTACGTGCTGGGCGGGCGCGCCATGGTGCTGGCCTACGATGACGACTCGCTCGTCCAATACATGAAGGAAGCGGTCGAGTATTCGCAGGAGCGTCCGGTGCTGATCGATCACTTCCTCGAATCAGCAACTGAGATCGACGTGGATGCCATCTCCGACGGCGAGGACGTCGTGATCGGCGGCATCATGCAGCACATCGAAGAAGCCGGCATTCACTCCGGCGATTCATCCTGCGTTCTGCCCGCCGTTGACATTCCCAAGCACCTGCTCAACACCATCCGCCAATACACCTTTCAGCTTGCCCGCGCGCTCAACGTCATCGGCCTGATGAACGTGCAGTACGCGATCCAGCGTAATCGTGTCTTTGTCATCGAGGTCAATCCGCGCGCCTCGCGCACCGTGCCGTACGTTTCCAAGGCGACGGGCGTGCCGCTGGCCAAAATCGCCGCGCGCCTGATGATCGGCCGCAAGCTGCGCGAATTTCTGCCGGAAAACATCGCACGCCAGAGCGACCTCGACACTGGCAACTTTTATTTCGTGAAGTCGCCCGTCTTTCCATGGGGAAAATTTCCCGGCGTCGATACCGTGCTCGGCCCGGAGATGAAGTCCACCGGCGAGGTGATGGGCGTGGCCGACAACTTTGGCGAAGCCTTTGCCAAGGCGCAGTCTGCTGCCGGCCAAGTGTTGCCGACTAAGGGTACAGTCTTCATGAGCGGCAACGACCGCGACAAGCCGTTCATGCCGGAGTTGGCTAAGCGCTTCGTCGAGCTGGGCTTTAGCATTGTGGCGACGCACGGCACCGCGCGTGTGCTGGAGCACGCCGGCCTGCGCGTCGAGCGCGTCTACAAAGTGAAAGAAGGCCGGCCGAACGTCGTCGACCTCATCAAGGGCGAGCGCATTCAGTTGATCATCAACACGCCGCATGGCGTCGAGCCCTGGTTCGACGAGAAGGCCATCCGCCGCGCCGCCGTGACCGCACGCATTCCTACCATCACGACGCTCTCGGCTGCTAAGGCAGCCTGCGACGGCATTGCGGCATTACAACGCGGCGAAGCCAAGGTCTACGCCCTGCAGCAGTTGCATGCCGAGAAAAGGCAGCAGCTTACGACGAGCAAGACGGGCAATTAGCCTCAAGCCTGAGTTGCGAGCAATGAGCACATAGCAGGATGTTCTCTACGTGGGGGCGGTGAGAACTATCCTATTTGACCGTAGTGTTGACCATGGTTAAAATGGCGGCAGGAATAGATATGCAAGAAATCGCCGTCTCCGAATTCAAGGCCAAATGCCTCTCCTTGCTGCAGCAGGTAGCTAAGACGAAGCAGCCCATTCGCGTGACCCGTTTCGGAAAACCGGTCGCCGACGTTGTGCCCCCGTCCGAGATCGAGGTGGACCGCAACGCCTGGATCGGCTCAGGCAAAGGCACAGCAGAGATTCTGGGAGACATCATGCGTCCAGCTAATGACCCGGACGATTGGGAGGCGCTGCGGGATTGAGGATCTTGCTCGACACCCACGTTTGGCTATGGGCGTACCTTGAACCGCGACGCCTGGGGCCGCGCCTGTTGCGCGAGCTCCGCAATCCGGCGAACGAACTCTGGTTGTCGCCGATCAGCACCTGGGAAGCCCTGACGTTGCATAACAAAGGGAGAATCCGGCTCCCCGCCGATATAGAGCAGTGGTTGCGAAACGCAACTGTGGCGACGCGCGAGGCGCCACTCACTCACCAGATAGCACTGGCCGCCAGTCACCTTTCCTTGCATCGGGACCCTGCGGATCGGCTGCTCGCAGCCACTGCACAAGTCCTCGATTTAGTGTTGGCGACCGCCGATCGGCGCCTGCTGGGCTTAGGAGATATTCAGACTCTGGCGAACCGCTGACGTTCCGTTGGAGCAAAGCAGCCAATAGCTGAAGCTGCGCCCCTTCAAAACATCTTGAGCTTGGGTTTCCAGCGAACCCCAACTGCCAAGGCACGGCGCGCTTATTTCGCCGCGACGGCCTTCACTCTGGCGCTGAGGCGCGCCTTGTAGCGGCTGGCAGTGTTCTTGTGGAGGACGCCCTTCTGCACACCCTTGTCCACGACGGAAACCGTAGCCCGATAGGCGCTCTGGGCGGCTTCCTTGTCGCCCTTGGCAATGGCTTGGCGCAGGGAACGGAGCGCGCCCCGCAGGCGCGACTTGTTGATCCGGTTGCGCGTTGTCTTGGTCTCGGTTTGACGCGCACGCTTGAGCGCCGAAAAATGGTCTGCCATACTTTGCTGTAGTCCTTGCTGAAGAATCTCGACCTGAGCCGAATAACTCATTCTACCGGAAGGTCGCTCCGACCGGCAAATCCCTTGCGCATTCACCTCGTTCCCGCCTTGCTGACAACCTGAAAAAGTCCGCAAACACCGCATATCTGCCTGCGATTTCACATCCTATTCACCGGACGCTGCTAGCCTTATTTATGGCCACGCAGAGGCAGCCCTAGAACCAGGAGAAATCGCGTTGCTAAACAGTGTTCCTTTTGCCCAGCACTATCATCTAATTCTACGGAAGGGGAATTTGATACAAAGTTCAAGAAACGTACCTCAACCAGCACGGAATGGCCCGTTAGCAGGATTGACTCTATCCCGATTCCGGGGTGCGCTAACCGCCAATGAGAGTTGTTTTTGGCTTGGACGAACTTCGGGCCGCAATCGCTTCCTCCCTCGTACCCTGCCGTCGCGCACCTCAATGTCTGATCGAAGCTGGTCGGCTTGCGATCTGTCCAGCTTTCGGTTATGGGTCTCAATCTACCGGTCCGCGCAAGAACCGCGCGCATTGGTCTCTTCCTCACCATTGGAGGCTGTCTTCCGACCCTGAATAAAGATGACGAAGAATATTGAAATTGGCCCGAACATCGAAACTCTGTTTGGCACCCGAGACGAAAACCTGCGCCTGCTGGAAAATGGTCTGAACGTCGCCATTAACCTGCGTGCCGATTCCATCGAAATCACCGGAGCGGCCAGCGACGTTGGCCGCGCCGAGCAGGTGTTTGTCGACTACGACCATCTGTTGCGCAACGGCCATAGCTTCGTCAACGGCGATCTGGGCGCCATGATTCGCGTGTTGACCTCCGATGCGACCGCCAGTTTGCGCGGTCTGGCCGAGGCCGGCAAGCAGCGCTCGTTTGGCAAGCGCACGGTGCAGCCCAAGAGCATCAACCAGCGCCGCTATCTGGAAGCCATTGAGAAGCACGACATGGTCTTCGGTATCGGCCCGGCCGGAACCGGTAAGACCTATCTCGCCGTTGCCATGGGCATCTCGGCGCTGATGTCGAAGCGCGTGAACCGCATCGTGCTGGCGCGTCCGGCAGTCGAAGCCGGCGAGCGCCTGGGTTTTCTGCCGGGAACGCTGCAGGAGAAGGTCGATCCCTATCTCCGCCCGCTATACGATGCGCTCTACGACATGCTCGATCCGGACAAGGTCGATCGCTATCTGGAGAAGAACGTCATTGAGATCGCGCCCATCGCCTTCATGCGCGGGCGTACTTTGAACGACGCCTTCGTCATCCTGGATGAGGCGCAGAACACGACTTCCGAGCAGATGAAGATGTTCGTCACGCGCCTGGGCTTCAACTCCAAGGCGGTCATCACCGGCGACGTCACCCAGATTGACTTGCCCAACGCGAACCGTAGCGGATTGGTTGAGGCGGTGGAGATTCTGGGCAAGGTTGAGGGCATTCACTTCTGCTACTTTGACGAAGGCGACGTGGTGCGCCATCACCTGGTGCAGCGCATCATTCGTGCCTACGAGGATTACAAGGGCCGCAACGAGCAACTGTCACTGTCGCTGGAACTCAAGAATGGCAACGGTTATGCGACGCCGCGCAGCAGCAGCCTGGTCTACACCACGAGCGCCGAGCGCGAGGCTCCTCCCGCGGACGTGCCTCCCGCCGAGGCGTCTCCGCCGTCGCCCGATCGCATTTCGGAATAGAAAATTGGTACCATAGCGTGGGAGGGCTCCATTGCCCTCCCCTTTGTTCTTCATAAGAAAGTGCTCCTGTTGGTTCACCAACCTGGCGATGTTAACGAACGAGCTCTGGCCCGGTTTGCGGCCAAGGCGCAGCGCGCCGTTGGATTGCGGGGCGAGGTCGGCGTTTGCATCACCACCAGCGACGAGCTTCGTCGTATGAATCGGCAGTACCGGCAGAAAGACGAGCCGACCGACGTCCTGAGCTTTGAACCGCTGTGGGGAGGAGCCAACAACGCGGGCGACGTTGCCATCTCGGGAGAAATTGCCGCCGCTAACGCCGCCCGACTCGGGCACTCCACGGAAACCGAACTGAGAATTCTTATCCTGCACGGACTGCTGCACCTGGCCGGCTACGATCACGAGACCGATGGCGGCGAAATGCAGGCGAGAGAAGCCGGATTGCGCTGTCTGCTGAAATTGTCGGTAGGACTGATCGAGCGGGCCCATAAGGACCGCGATAAGCGTTCGGCGTCTCGGGCCCGCAAATCGCTCGCCTCGGTTTCGCCAGCAGGACGGCGGAGATGAATCTTCCGCTGGCCATAGTGTTGTTGCTGCTGATGGGGCTGCTCACCCTCGTCTCTTATGTTGACCGTCTCCACGCCGAGATGGGCAAGTTTCTGGCACGCCAGTTCGAGGAGAACATCGAGGCCTACGAGGAACGCGTCGAGCCGCGTCTGCATGTGAGCCGCGAGCGCGCCGCGCTCTCCATGGCGGTGCTGACGCAGTTGTGTATTGCCAGCATCGGCGTGCTCATCGGCTACGTGCTGTTCATGGAGAAGCGCTGGGTGGTACTGGACCTGGTGCAGGCTGCCGTCAGCCTGATCTTCATCGTCGTCATCTTCCATCAGTTGCTGCCTTATCTCTTTTTCGTGCGCACCAAGGGCGAATGGCTTGCGGCGTGGGCGCCCGTGCTCCGAACGCTCATCTATCTCGCGCTGCCGGCGACCCTGATTCTCGGCTTTGGACTTTCTGTGGCGTCGTTGACCAAGGAGCACGGCGAACAACAGCCCGAGCACCCGTCGGAAGCCGTGGACGCGCTGATCGAAGCGGGACGGGAAGAGGGAATCCTGGAAGAGAGCGATCGTGACCTCATCCAGTCGGTGGTGGAATTCGGAAACAAGACCGTGCGCGAGGTGATGACGCCGAGGCCGGAGATTGTCGCGGTTCCGGTTACCACCACGGTCGAGGAGTTCACGGAGCTGCTGAAGAAGCATCCGTACTCCCGCATTCCGGTCTACGAAGGCGATATCGACCACATCAAGGGAATCGTCTACGCCAAGGATGTGTTGCAGGTGCGCGATGTCGAAGCACACACCA
>JBEKQY010000137.1:0-10004 GCA_049519235.1 Candidatus Korobacteraceae bacterium
CCAGCACGATGGAACTGATCATGTTTTTCTTGGACTCCGCTGTGCCCTTCACCGCCCAGTCTTTTTCCGGCGGAACGATGTCGCGCAGCTTGATCTCAAGCGGCTCCATCATCTGACCGACATAGCCGTCGGTCATGATGATCACCGGATTGCGATAGCGGTCGGCCAGTTCGAAGGCCAGCACGGTAAGGTCGAACATCTCCTGCACCGACGCGGGCGCCAGCACCAGGTTGTGATAGCAACCGTGGCCGCCGCCCTTCACCATGGCGAAGTAGTCGCTCTGTTCGGGCGCGATGTTGCCCAGGCCTGGTCCACCGCGCACCACATCGACGATGACGCCCGGCAGTTCGGAGCCGGCCATGTAGGAGATGCCTTCCTGCATCAGGCTCAGCCCCGGACCGGATGAAGCGCTCATCACGCGTTGGCCCGCCGATGCGGCGCCGTAAACCATGTTGATGGCCGACACCTCGCTCTCCGCCTGCAAGAAAGTGCCGCCCACTTCCGGTATGAGGAGGGCGGCATATTCGGCGATCTCGCTGGCAGGGGTGATGGGATATCCATAAAACGCCTTGCAGCCGGCCAGCACCGCACCTTTTACGATAGCGACGTTTCCTTTACAGAGTTGCCTCATGGGCCACCTCCTGCTTCGGCGGTATGGCCGGAGCTGCCGTTTTAGCTGGCGGTATCAGACGTTCGACGATGAGGGCGCCGGGTTCGGGGCAGCAGTAGAAACAGGCGCCGCAACCGGTGCAGCCCTCGCCGGTATATTGCGCCGGATGCACACCGTACTGGTTGAGCTCGGGCGCCAGTTCAAGACACTCAGGAGGACACGAATCTACACACAAGCCGCATCCTTTACATTCTTCGGTATCGATGATGACATTACCGCGCGGTTGGGATGACATTGTTACCCTCGCACTTCCACTTCGTAAGCGTTGCGTTGAAACCAGCGTTGCTGTTCACAGTACTCAAACAGTTCGTCGCGAAACTTGGGATGGGCGATTTGGATGAGCGCCTCGGCGCGCTGGCGGATGTTGCGCCCATGCAGATAGGCGACACCGTACTCGGTGACCACGTAATGCACATCGGCCCGCCCGGTCAGCACCCCTGCTCCATGGGCCAGTCGCGGCACAATGCGCGAGATGGTGTCGCCCTTGGCGGTGGACGGCAGCGCGATGATCGGTTTGCCGTACTTGGAGCGCGCCGCCCCGCGGATGAAGTCGAGTTGCCCGCCGAAACCGCTGTAAAACTGCGCTCCGATGGATTCGGCGCAGACCTGCCCGGTCAAGTCGACCTCGATGGCCGAGTTGATCGCTACCATGCGATCGTTGGCGGCAATGCGGAAGGGATCGTTGGTGTACGCCGAAGGATGAAACTCGAAGATGGGATTCTCGTCGATGAAGTCGAACAGGGTCCGCGTGCCCAGGACAAAGCCCACAATGATCTTGCGCGGCTTTATGTTCTTGCGCCGCCCGTTGATGACGCCAGCCTCGATCAGAGGCACCACATTGTCAGAGATCATTTCGGTATGAACGCCGAGGTCCTTGCGGTCCATCAGGTTGGGCAGGATGGCGTCGGGAATCGCCCCTATCCCACACTGTAAGACAGCACCGTCTTCGATCAGCGAGGCCACGCGAGTGCCCACCTGTTCATAGACTTGGTTGCTGGGCTGCTTCTTCAGCTCGCATAGCGGGCGCGACAGCTCGACGATGCGGTCAATTTCGCTTACGTGGATAAAGCTGTCGCCATAGGTGCGCGGCATGTGGGCGTTTACCTGCGCCACTACGTGATGCGCATATTTCGCCGCGGTGAGGGTTAAGTCCACACCTACGCCGAAACTACAGTAGCCGTGCGAATCGGGCGGCGAAACCTGAATGAAGGCCACATCGATCGGCATCTCGCCACTTTCGAACAGCGCCTCCACTTCGCCAAGGAAGATGGGGGTGTAGTCGGCGCGGCCAGCGTTCACCGCCTCGCGAACGTTCCCCCCGACGAATAGCGCGTTATGGCGAAAATGCGCTGCCATCTCGGGCGCGCAATAGGGCGAGGATCCCGAGGTCAGCAGATGCATTAGTTCGACGTTCTTGACGTAGGGCGCGCGCCCCATCAGCGCTTCCACCAGCGCTTCCGGCTCGGCACAACCGGGGTGTATGTAAACGCGCATTCCCGATTGCACGCAACTCACAGCTTCGCTGGCGGCCACCAGCTTGCTGCGGTATTGATCGATCCAGGACATGAACAGGGCCCCTTCTAGGCCGACACCGTTTCCGATTTGACGGAATACCCGGCCATGGCGCGCTCGTGTCCCAGCGCGGCGTAGTAGATGGTCAGATGGAAAAACTGGTCGAGCATTTCCAGCAATTCGAGCTCGCCAAAGATCTCAGCCGGGCGTTCCAGTTGGGCATGCTTCTGTAGGTAGTCCCACAGGTTTTCGCGGACCAGGCAGATCATCCAGACCACCTGGCTGACAGGAACACCCTGGGCCGCGCGCCGCGCGCCGACCTCCAGATAGCGGCTCTCGATTTCGGACTCCGTTTTGCCGAGCAGCCACTCACCTAAGTGGCGATAGACGTCATACACATTCTCCGTCAGATCGCTATCGGGCACATTGGCATAGGCTGAGCACTTAGTACATTCGCGATAACGGTGCTGCAAGCTGCGGGACAGTCCGTCGGAATGGGTCTCAATTAGCTTGACCAGGCGGTATGCGAGCAACATGGCTCACCTCGTTCACCTCGGCCGAGGCTGCAAAAGGCAGGGTGCAACCGAACGGCTCCGGCCCTCACTCTCTTACATTCAAGTGTCACCTTTGGACGAGCAAACAGCCGTGATTCGAATCACATGCAAAAGTGACGGGGGTCACGGGAAGGCCGCGTTTCGCTCCTCGCTGTTCGCCATTCATCTTTCACCTTTCTTTCGCGGCCGTTGCTTTCTTAGCCTTAGCAGGCAAGATCAGGCTGGGGCTGTTCACTGGGTTCCATTTTGTTCCATAAACGAACTGTCAACTGGGGACCGCCAGGTTGCTAAGAGCTAAAGGCTAAAAGCTCTGAGCCCAGAAGCGAAGAGCGAATGGCGAAGAGCGAAAAGCGGCTTCCATGACATTTGTCATCCCGTGCCGCTGACAATCGGCACTACTGCCCCGGTTCCGCATGACGGATCATCGCTACTGTGCTGGAAAAAACAAAGCACAGGAGCAAACGATGTCCACCGCAATCTCAGCCCGCCAAGTTCAAAACCGGGACTTGTCTGGGACTCCAATCGCCGAGATGCAACGCAGGGCGCCGGCTCCACAGCCGGCGAGCGTTGCCAGAACCCGCAATCTGAAGAAGAGCTACGGAGACGTCGTGGCTCTGCACGACTTAAACATGGAAGTTTATTCCGGCGAGCTGCTGGCGCTGCTGGGGCCGAATGGCGCAGGCAAAACCACGCTGGTGCGCATGCTGCTGGGGGTTGCTCGTCCCGACTCCGGCAGCGTGTCGGTGTTTGGGGCCGATCCTTACCTCGGCCAGATGCAAGCCCGTTTCGGAGCCATGCTTCAGGTCGGACGCGTGCCGGAGACGCTCAAAGTCCGCGAGCACATCGACCTCTTCTCGTCCTACTATCCTGATCCGCTGCCGCTGGAGGAAACGCTGCAAATCGCCGGCTTAGCGGATATCAAGAACCGTCCCTATGGCGAGTTGTCGGGAGGACAGAAGCAGCGTGTGCTGTTCGGCATCGCCATCTGCGGCAATCCCGACCTGCTGTTTCTCGACGAGCCAACGGTTGGTCTCGACGTGGAAGCGCGCCGCTTGATGTGGACGCAGATTCGCAGCCTGATCGAGCGCGGCAAGACGGTGTTGCTGACGACCCATTATCTGAACGAGGCCGACGCACTGGCCGACCGCATTCTGGTGCTGAACAAGGGCGCGATCATCGCCGAAGGCACGCCCGCCGAAATCAAGGTGCGCGCCATGGGCAAGCAGATCCGCTGCACCAGCCGGTTGACGCTGGAAGAAGTTCGCCAGATTTCCGGAGTGTTGAGTGTGAAGGCCGACCGCAATGCCTTCGAGCTGCAAGTGAATGCCGCCGAGCCGGTGGTGCGCGAGCCGTTGCAGCGCGATAGCTGGCTGGCCGATCTGGAAGTCACTAACGCAGGGCTGGAAGAGGCGTTCCTGGCACTGACGCAGAATCACAACGCCGAATCGAAAGGAGAACTAATGTGGCTACAACTACTTTTCCTACTGCTCTGGGTGTTCCGCGGCGCTCGCTGCAGAGAAGCATCGCCGTCTACGCCAAGGAAGCCAAATACGAGCTACTGAAGAATCTGCGCATTCCGGTTTACGCCATTTCCACGGTCGCGTTCCCGCTGATGTTTTACGTGCTGTTCGGCATCGTGCTGGGTCACGACAATCCAGCCAATCGCGGCGAGACCGCGACCTACGTGCTGGCGACCATGGGTTGCTTCGGCGTGATGGCGGTCGCGCTGTTCGGCTTCGGTGTCAGCCTGGCGATGGAGCGCGGGCAGGGCTGGTTGCAAGTGAAGCGAGCATCGCCGATGCCGATCAGCGCCTATTTCCTGGCGAAGCTGTTTGCCGCGGTGGTATTCAGCACCGTGATCATGCTGCTGCTGTTGGCGGTGGGAATCGTCTTCGGTGGAGTACATCTGCCGGTGGCGACGGCTGCCAGGCTGGTTGGAATCCTGGTCGCAGGCTCAATCCCGTTCAGCGCAATGGGGCTGGCGATTGGTTACTTCGCCAAGCCAAACTCGGCACCGGCTGTCGTCAACCTGATTTACTTGCCGATGTCGTTCTGCTCCGGATTGTGGATTCCATTGTTCCTTCTGCCGCATGGATTGCAGGTGCTGGCAAAATTCTTGCCGCCATTTCACCTGGCCCAGTTAGCACTGAACACCGTCGGGCTGGCGCCGAATCCCACTCCATCATGGGGACACGTGGAAGCCCTTCTCACATTCACCCTGGTCTGCCTGGGTCTGGCTGCCTGGGGCTACCGCAGAGATGAAGGCAAGACGTACGGGTGAGGAAGGCCGCTGTTCGCTGTTCGCTGTTCGCTGTTCGCTTTTCGCTTTTCGCTGTTCGCTAAGCGACAGCCCCGATAAGCGGAAAGAAGCGAGTCTCAGACAGGGCCGAGTGGTGGTTGGCGAATAGCAAGGAGCCACTTATGAAGAGCAAAACCGCGCAATGGATTCTGTGGACGATTACGATGAGCATATTCTCGGTGCTGACGTTTAGCCGCCACTTCGACGCGCTGCTCGTAGCCATAATCGTCTCGTCGCTGGTGTGGTACAGGCTTGTACCTCGTGCCACTTCCAGATGACAATAGCTTTGGCGCCATAGTTCAGGATTAGTGATGGTTGCGCTTCAAAAAATCTGGTACAAGATCTATCCCAACGAGAACGAGCATCGCTGGATGCCGCTCATCTGGCTTCCGCTCATGGTGTGGCTCTTCGTGGACCCACTGTGGCAGCATTACGGTCCGCTCGGATGGGTCGCCAACACATTCGGCGGGATCGTCTTCATCCTGCTCTACCTACAGGCGTTCTCGCGTCGTGACCCCTACAGGCTATTAAGCATACTGGCCATGACTGCCATGGCCCCGGTCTTTGTCCACGTCAACGACGGCAACCTCGCGCTGCTGATTTACGCCGCCGCAGCGGGCGGTTTCCATCCCAACCTTCGCCGAGTGTCCCTGCTCATCGGCCTCGACGTCGCCATCCTTGGTTTCTGCGCCTATCGGCTGAGTCTGCCCATGCCTTTCTGGGGCTCAGTGCTGCTGCTGATCATCGTGGTGGGATTCGGAAACCACCACTGGGCGCTCAAACACTGCGCGGCCGAAAAACTTCGGCGCGCCCAGGATGAGATCGAACATCTCGCCAAAGTGGCCGAGCGCGAGCGCATCGCGCGCGACCTGCATGATCTGTTGGGACACACGCTGTCGCTCATCACATTGAAGGCCGAGCTGGCGCGCAAGCTGGTCGACCGCGATCCGCAGCGCGCCAAGCAGGAGATGCTGGACGTGGAGCATACCTCGCGCGCGGCGCTGGCCGATGTGCGCGAGGCCATCAGCGGATACCGCGGTCAAGGGCTTGCAGCCGAACTTGTCCGCGCGCGAAAAACCCTGGAGACGGCGGGCGTCACGGTCGATGCTGAGTTCGCGGAGCTGCCGCTGAGTCCGGCGCAGGAGACGGTGCTGGCGCTGGCTTTGCGCGAGGCTGTCACCAACGTCGTGCGGCACGCGCAGGCGCGGCAATGCAGTGTTCGCTTGCAGCGCGAGAACGATCTCTGCACCTTGGAGATCGCCGACAATGGGCGCGGCGCCGACGCTCCTGAAGGCAATGGTCTGCGCGGAATGCGCGAGCGCCTGGAGGCCATCGGCGGATCTCTTCAACGCCAGTCTCGGGCCGGAACCCGTTTGGTCATTCATTTACCTCTCGCCCCAGCCGCCTCCGCTCTGCGAAACTGAGGACATGCCGGGCGGCAAGCGCGACAAAATCCGTGTCGTCATCGCCGAGGACCAGGCCATGGTCCTGGGCGCGCTCGCCGCGCTGCTGGAAATGGAAGACGACATCGAGGTCGTGGCACGTGCGCGCAACGGCGATGAAGCGCTGCGCGTCGTGCAAGACCTGCGGCCCGAGGTCTTCATCACCGACATCGAGATGCCCACACTCACCGGGTTGGAAGTTGCGGCTGAGCTGAAGCGGCGCGGCGTTCCCGTGCGGGTCATTATTCTTACGACCTTCGCTCGCGCCGGTTATCTCCGCCGCGCGCTGGAGGCCGGCGCCTCCGGATACCTGCTCAAGGACATGCCTGCCGAACAGCTTGCCGACGCAGTGCGCCGCGTCCGTCGTGGACTGCGCGTCATCGATCCGCAACTTGCCGCCGAGGCCTGGAGCGATGAGCCCGATCCCCTGACCGACCGCGAGCGCCAGGTGCTACGCCTGGCCGGCGAAGGCATGGCGACGCTGGACATTGCGAATGAACTCAACTTGTCGGAAGGGACGGTGCGCAATTATCTGTCGGAAGCGATCAGCAAGCTAGGCGCTGCCAACCGCGTGGAAGCGGCCAGGATTGCACGGGCCAAGGGATGGCTGTAATCGGCGGTCAGGCAATACCTGATTAAGTCGGGGAGTCCTCCAGGGGCTAAGGCATCTCCAGAGAAGGCGTGGACCAAAGTCCCTCGGGGGCTAAAGCCCGGGATTACTGCGGCAGCTTACGGCGCGGCTGAAGCCGCGCCCCTTCAAAGCAGGACGTCAACAGAGCCACACAGTCTGCTACTCGAATAAATGTTCCTTCACCAGCTTTTGCCCGGCGAGCGCGGTGTAGCATCTCCAAAGCGCTAACGCAGCGATGAGAGAAAAAACGAAAACCGGCACTACGATGTGTCTCCCGCCCGCTTCAGTCTCGCCGCCGTGCGCTCCTGCCCCAGGTTCGCCATCACGGCGAACAGGCTGGGAGCCACGCCTTGTCCGGTGAGCGCCACGCGCGCGCCGTTAATCAGCGCACCCGCTTTGACGTTCTTTTCCGCAGCGAAGTCGCGCAGCACCTGCTCGGTACTCGCCTCGGAAAATTCCGTTGCCCGCTCGTAGCGTGAGGCCAGATCTACCAGCATCTCGCGCACCGTGTCGTCCTTGAGAAACTTCTGGGCCGCTGCGGGATCCGTCTCGAAGATATCGCTGAAGTAGGCGCGGAACAGGTGGGCGAAGTCTCTAAGATTTCGCGCGCGCGGCTTGACCAGCTCGACGGTTGCTTCCATCGCCTCGCGGCTTGTCTGGAATGGGATGAGTTCGGCCTTTTTCCACTCCTCTTCGATCAGCGGCAACAAGAGCGCGGCGGGCGTCGCGCGAATGTACTCGGTATTGAACCAGTCGAGCTTGGAGCGATCGAAGATGGCGTTCGACTTCTGAATGCCGCTCAGGTCGAAGAGGTCAATCAGCTCACGATCGTGCAGGATCTCCTGCCCCGCCGCGGCGGGCGGCGGCGTCCAGCCCAGCAGCGCAAGGAAATTGCGGAAGGCCTCGGGGACGATGCCTTCTTCTTTGTAGGCGATCACGCTGGTGGCGCCGTGACGCTTGCTGAGCCGCGTCTTGTCGGGCCCCAGAATGAGCGGCACGTGCGCAAACACCGGCAGCGGCTCGCCAAGCGCTTCGTATAGCATCACCTGCTTGGGCGTGTTGGAGAGATGGTCGGCGCCGCGCAGGATGTGGCTGATGCGCATGTCGATGTCGTCGACGACGACGCTGAGGTGGTAAGTCGGCACGCCGTCGGAGCGGAGCAGGACAAAGTCTTCAATCTCGGAATTAGCAAACTCGACGCGACCGAAGATAGCATCCTCGAATGTGGTACTCCCACTTTGTGGGATAGCAAAGCGAATCGCAGCGGCCTCACCAACGGCAACGCGCTGCTCGGCTGCTTCTTTCGTCAGATTGCGACAAACGTCGCGCGGTACTCTGCCCTCGGCGACGCCCTGTGCGCGCTGCTGCTCAAGTTGCTCCTTGGCGCAGAAGCAATAGTAGGCGTGACCGCTGTTGATCAGGTGTCTGGCCGCGGCACGATAGAGTTCCATGCGATTGGTCTGGAAGAACGGCCCTTCGTCCCAGTCGATGCCCAGCCAGCGCAGGCCAATGAGAATGCCTTCCACCATCTCCGGCGTGGAGCGCTCCAGGTCGGTATCCTCAATGCGAAGTACGAGTGTGCCATGGTGATGCCGCACGAAGAGCCAGTTGAACAGAGCGGTGCGCGCTCCACCGACATGGAGGTAGCCGGTGGGCGAGGGCGCGAAACGCAGCCGGGGCGCTGGGGAAATTTCTGGACTGGGAGCCATGGTCAATTCGAGGATACTGTGATCTTACGCTGTTGAAAAAGGACTGCGTTACGCGGGCGCTACTCCGCTGACGTTTCCTCCATCCGCTGGCGAAGATAATCCCAATCCGGCCGAAACTTGTTTCTTTCAGCCTGGGCGTCGCGCTCGGCCTGCTGTTCCTCGAACCCCGCCCTCCACCAAAGAAAAATCGCCAGCAGCGCAAAGACGACACACAAGTAGTAGCTGGGATATCCGAGATAGGCGCTGAAGGCGGCGAGGCACATCACCAGCCACGAGCCAAAATAGCGCCGATAACGCAACTCCGCCCGCGACTGCAAGTCTTCGAGTTGGTTCCACTCCGGCAACTGCGCTTTTGTCATTTCGATCCGCAACCGTTCCCGGTCAGTGGGATTCAATGCAGTCGGAGCGATTAGATCGCTGCCGTCAGCCGACAGCACCAGCTCCAACCCGTCCAGGCGCAGTTGGAGTCCGCGGATCTCGGTGCGAATGACGGCGCTGTTGGGCATGAACAAATCCTCCAGGCGTTCCGATATAGAGGTCCTTCGACTTCGTTCGGTCGCTGGCGCGGCCTCACTTCGCTCAGGATGACACAAGGTAATCCGCATTCTTTCTTTCGTTGTAAGTTGCTATTCCTTCTTCGCGACCACTGCGATGCCCAGCTCCTTCAACTGGCGCTCGCTGACGGGGGTGGGCGCGTCCACCATCAGGTCGACCGCCTTCGCAGTCTTGGGGAATGGAATGACCTCGCGCAGGCTCTCCGCGCCGGCCAGAATCATTACGATGCGATCGAGCCCCAGCGCGATGCCGCCGTGCGGCGGCGTGCCGTATTGCAGCGCCTCCAGGAAGAAGCCGAAGCGCGTCTGCTGCTCCTCCGGAGACATGCCGAGCGCCTTGAAGATTTTCGCCTGAATGTCCTGGCGATGAATACGGATTGAGCCCGATCCCAACTCGGTTCCGTTCAGCACCACGTCGTAGGCGAGCGCGCGCACCGCTCCCGGATCGCTCTCCAGCTTGTCCATGTCCTGCTCGTGCGGCGAGGTGAAGGGATGGTGCGCCGCATTCCAGCGCTGCTCCGTCTCGTCCCACTCGAACATGGGGAAGTCGGTGACCCACAGCAGCCGGAAGTTGCCATGCTTGTAAGCGCCGTGCCGCTCGGCGTACTTCTGTCCCAGCGCGAGACGAAGCTG
>JBEKQY010000138.1:0-9956 GCA_049519235.1 Candidatus Korobacteraceae bacterium
AGCTTCATTCGTTGATACATCCGATCCGATTGCGGTTGCGCAGGCGATCCAGCCCAATACGAAGCTGGTCTTCATCGAGACGCCGGCTAATCCCACGCTCAAGCTGACCGACATCGTCGCAGTCGCGAAGATCGCGCACGCGGCTGGGGTGAAGCTCGCGGTCGATAACACCTTCCTCACCCCAGTCTTGCAGCGGCCGTTGGAGTTGGGCGCTGACATCACGCTACTCTCGACCACCAAGTACATCGAAGGCCACAACTCCACCGTGGGCGGGTCGATTGCCACGCACGACCCGGCGCTGCTGGAACGCCTTCGCCTCGTCCGCAAGACGCTGGGCTGTATCCAATCGCCGCAGGAAGCGTGGCTGACGCTGCGCGGACTAAAGACGCTTCCTTTGCGCCTGCAACAGCACTCCAGCAACGCGCAGAGGGTTGCCGAATGGCTGGAGCAACATCCCAAAGTCGCGCGGGTGTACTATCCCGGACTTGCTTCCTTCCCGCAATTTGCTCTCGCCGAAAAACAACAATCGCTGCCCGGTGGAATGCTGGCCTTCGAGCTGAATGGCGGGGCTGACGCCGGCATTCAACTGATGAACACGGTTCGCCTGTGCCTGCTGGCGGAAAACCTGGGTGCGGTCGAGACACTGATCACACACCCGGTCTCGATGACACACGGCGACGTGCCTCGCGAGATTCGCGAGCGCACCGGCATCACCGATGGCCTGGTGCGGCTCTCGGTCGGACTGGAGAATCCGGCGGACATCATCGCCGACCTGGAGAGCGCGCTCTCCGCAATTGCAACCACCCCTGCTTCGAAGGAGATTGAACCATGCCTCGCAAAGTAATCGTCTTGAAATTTGGAAGCTCGGTGCTGCAATCGCGCGCTGACCTGCCACACGCGGTGCACGAAATCTATCGCTGGATTCGACGGCAATATCGTGTGGTCGCCGTGGTCTCGGCTTTCGCTGGTGAGACCGACCGGCTTCTGGGAACGGTGGAAGAATATCGCGACGCGAATCCCGAGGCCATCGCCCGCGTTGTCGCCACTGGCGAAGAAGTCGCCACGGCGTTTCTGGCGCTGGAACTCGACCGCTTCGGCATTCCGGCGCAGGTGCTCGATCCCAGCCAGATCCGGCTTATCGCCGAGACCAATTCCAACGACACCGAGCCGGTGAGCGCGGACATTCTCGCCATCGAGAACGTATTCAAGCTGGGACGTGTGGCCGTGATTCCCGGCTTCGTCGCTCGCGACCGTTGCGGACGGGTCGCGCTGTTCGGACGCGGCGGCTCCGATCTATCGGCGCTGTTCCTGGCCAAGCAGCTCGACGCGCGCTGCCGCCTCATCAAGGACGTGGACGGCATCTACAACAGCGATCCCGCAACCTGCTCGGGCGCGCAGCGCTTCGACGAGGTCAAGTTTTCCGACGCTCTGGCCATCGCTGGGAAAGTGGTACAGCAGAAGGCTATCGCCTTCGGCAAGAAGACCGGAGTGCAGTTTGAAGTTGCCGGCCTTGGCGAGAGCCACGAGACGGTGGTGGGCAGCCGCGGTTCAACTTTGTCGGCGAGGGGCCACTCGCCGTCGCCCTTGAAGGTCGGATTGCTGGGCCTCGGCACGGTAGGGCTCGGCGTGTTTCAGGAGCTGTGGAAGCATCCTCATCTGTTCGATGTGACCGGCATCGCGGTGCGCCGGCCCGAGCTGCATCTGGATCATGCTCCGAACAGTCTTTTGACTCGCGACTGCTGGGACGCGATTGACGATGTCGATGTCGTGGTCGAGCTGATCGGCGGTACCGATCCGGCTGGCGAACTGGTGCACGCTGCGCTCGCATCCGGCAAGCCGGTCGTCACCGCGAACAAGCTCCTGCTCGCCGGTGATGTCAGACTCGAAGGCTATCGCGATCTGCGCTATTCGGCTGCCGTCGGCGGCGCTGTGCCCGCGCTGGAGGCGGTGCAGGCGGCGGCGGACGACGGCCGCATCGTCTCGCTCTCCGGCGTGCTGAACGGCACCTGCAACTACATCCTCGATCGCATTGCCGCAGGCTGCAATTGGGAACAAGCAGTTGCCGAAGCGCAGGCCAAGGGCTTCGCCGAGCAGGACCCGAGCGCCGACCTGTCCGGCTCGGACACGGTTTGCAAGCTGCGACTGCTGGCGCGCCGCGCCTTTCCGGAGGTCGACGCGCACTACGTCAGCGCGACTGGCATCGATGCCATCGATCCTGACTGGGTGCAATCGGCGGTGCGCGACGGCCATCGCGCGCGACTGGTTGGCACGGCGCAGCTCGACGGCGGAAGGGTTCATCTCGAAGTGAAACCCAAGCTGGTTGACGCTTCGCATCCCTTCGCGCAGATCAGGAACGAAGAGAATTGTCTGCTCATCGATACTGAGCATTCCGATGCGCAACACGTTTGGACGGGACGCGGAGCGGGCCGCTGGCCGACGACCGCGGCGGTGATGGCCGATCTCTTCGACCTGAGCCGAGAGCTGCGATCAGTGGCCAGTAACCAGTGGTCATTGGTCGCCAAGAAAGCTGTCTCGGACGCACGGGCCACTGACAACTGGCCACTGGCAACTGATTTTGGAGGTGCGGCGTGAAATTCGCTACACGATTATTGACATTCGATCCGGCGCCGGGCGATCGCCTCACGCCCGCCAATACGCCGATCTACCAGACCGCGACCTTCCGCCAGCAGGATGCGACCGAGTTCGGCGAGTACGACTACTCGCGCAGCGGCAATCCCACGCGCGCTGTCGTGGAAAAACAAATCGCGGCGCTGGAGAACGGTACTCGTGGTTTCTGCTTCAGCACGGGACTGGCTGCGATTACAGCGATAACACGATTGGTCTCGCCGGGTGAAGAGATCCTCGCCTGCGACGATCTCTACGGCGGGACCTACCGGCTGTTTTCGCGCATCCTGGCCAAGCGCGGCATCAGCGTTCGCTATGTGGATTTCACCAACCTCGATGCTGTTGCCGCCGCAATCAGCAGCAACACCAAGCTCGTATATCTCGAGAGCCCAACCAACCCGCTGCTCCAGATCATCGCTATCGCCAGTGTTTCCGAAATCGCACATCGTAGCGGGGCGCTGGTTTGCGTAGACAACAGCACCATGTCGCCTTACCTACAGCGGCCGCTGGAACTCGGCGCGGACATCGTACTGCATTCCGCGACCAAGTTTCTGTGCGGCCATAGCGATGTGATGGCGGGCGCGGTCGTCGTCGCGGATGACGAACTCGGAGAAGAGCTATACCTGATCCAAAATGGCGAAGGCGCTGGGCTTGCGCCCTTCGACAGTTATCTCCTGCTACGTGGGATGAAGACATTGTCGCTGCGGCTCGACCGTCAGCAATCGAACGCCCGCGCGATTGCCGAATGGCTGGATACACAGTCGGCAGTGGAGCGTGTCTATTATCCGGGATTGGCTGGCGAGAAGCAGCTTCGCGTTCATCGGGCGCAGGCTTCAGGCGATGGCGCGGTGCTCAGCTTCGTTACCGGCGATGCGGAGCTCTCGCGCACCATCGTCGAGGCCACAAAGCTGTTCAATATCACGGTGAGCTTCGGTGGCGTTAATTCCACCATCAGCTTGCCCAACTACATGTCACATGCCAGCATTCCGGCACATCTGCGCCAGCAGAAGAGCATTCCTGCCGATCTGGTTCGGATTTCGGTTGGTGCGGAAGATGTGGAGGATCTGGTGGACGACCTCGGCCAGGCGTTCGAGTTTGCTTCGAAGCAAAACGTTGTGATGCGCGCGGTGGCCGCGGATTAGGGGAGTTCTTTGGCGGGTAGAGCCGGCCTTCAGGCCGGCGTCAAAGATCGACCCATATTAGGCTTGAGCTGCCGTGGTCATTTTCAATGACCACGGCAGCTCAAACGTTTTATTGGCCTGCGAACGCGGCGCTGAAGCGCCGCTCTACCCGGACTCGCACGTCGAACCCGATTTTCACCGCACCCTTCGCAATTCCGCTATTCGGTAGTGGGCTGATGGCTATTCCTGGCGCAGCAACACACAATTAGCCCACTACCCGCTATTCCGCGCGCTCTCGGCCTCGCCGTTTTCCGCTATAATCCGGATACACGCCACCGAGTAGGGGATGATGTCGGAAGTCACGGCAGCCAAGGTCCAGCAGCAAGCTGCAACGATTAATTCCCCGGTATTGCTTTGCGAGCTGGAGCCGTGGCATCGCGTCTTCCTCCGAAATTTAACCGATCTCGTTCTGCGGCGTGAGCCGCCTCCGGTTGCAACCACCGCAACCCCTGTTCCCCTTCGTCGCGACTACTTCATCCAAACCGGAATTGATCCGACGCGATTTGTCGAATCCTATGGCTATCACGTCGTCGCGATCACGCTGGTTTATCTGGTGTGCACACTGTCGTTCTTCAATCGTGCGCCCAAGCTGAATTCACCGTTAGAGAATGCGCAGATCTCGTATTATCCGGTCAGCGATTATCTGCCGCCCATCAACACCGCCGCCAAGGCACAGATGAAGCCGCGCAAAGGCGCGCCGAAGCTCGCCAGGCAGGAGATTCTGTCCGTTCCGCCGAACCCGGACAACACCCACCAGACCATCGTTACACCACCAAAGATCAAGCTGGACCACGATGTGCCGTTGCCCAATATTGTGGCCTGGACGCCCATCCCCGCGGCCCAGCCGGTGGCGGCGTCGGCGCGCTCGGTTTCGCAATTGCAGGCGCCGCAGCTCACGCCGGAAGTAGTGGCGCCAACCGCCGACGTCTCGAAGGTTCACGACAAGCTTGAGCTGCCGACCTTGCCGCAGCCGTCGGTGGTTGAGCCTCCTCTCTCGGCCGACCAATTGAAGCTGAAGAGCGGTGATCTCAACATGGCGCAACTGGAGCCGACCGTAGCCGCGCCGAAACTGCCAGTAGCGCCGCAGCGCGCCGCTGGCGTGGGTAACAGCGCTGGCAAGGACGTTCCGCCGTCGCCCAACGTGCAAAACCTTCCCGCGCAAGGCCAGGGTCAACTTATCGCGCTGGGGCTCAATCCCGCCGATGTCCGTGGGCCGATCAGTATGCCCAACGGCAACCGGAGCGGCGAGTTCCACGCTTCGCCCGGCGGCAAGCCCGACGCGCCAGGCACGCCCAACGTGACGGGCACGGGCAACTCTGACAACGGAGGAGGTACCGGCAAAGGAAATGGCGCGCCTCCGGGCATCATGGTCGGAGCTCCACCGCCGGGAGCGACGACCTCGGCAGTCGCCGGTACTCCTAACTCCGGGGCGAGCGTTGCCAAGGCAGGCCAGCCGCCAGCGCACCCCGACCTGGAAGCCCGCAATCGCATCTTTGCCGCCGCTCTGAAACCGACGCTGCCCAGTCTGCGGGACCGCATGTCGCCCCCGCCGGCCAACCTTCCTGAAGATCCCGACCGCAGCATCGAGCAGCGCGTCTTCGGCAGCCGGCGCTACTACTCGCTGATTATGAATATGCCCAACCTCAGCTCGGCCAGCGGCAGTTGGATCATTCGCTTTGCCGAGTTGAAGCAGAGCGATGACAAGACCGCCTTGACCGCCCCAGTCGCCATGACCAAGGTCGATCCCGCCTATCCGCCGGACGTTCTGCGCGATCACGTGGAGGGCACGGTAACGCTGTATGCGATCATCCGCGCCGACGGAGTTGTCGATGGTATTCGCATCCTCGACAGCCTGGATTCCCGCCTGGACGAAAATGCGGTGCAGGCATTGTCGCATTGGCGCTTCCGGCCCGGCTTCAAGAACGGCGCGCCAGTGGCTGTCGAGGCTGTCGTGCAGATTCCATTCCGGATGCGGAAACTACAGTAGAACGAAGCTCAGCCCTCAGGCCACAGCCGGCAGGATCACAAAGATCCTTCGACTGACCTCTATGAGTAACCCCGGAGCCGTCAATTGCAACAATCGTATATACTTCCTGCACTGAAACATACTCACAGGGGTACGCCGGGTCGATCCAATAAGTTAAGGTATGGTCAAACCCCGAGCCGTTCCCACATCGCAACATGGATGACTCCAGACCACCATCCGATGAGAATTCTGCCGCCGATAAGCCCGCATCTCCAGGTGTAAAGACTCCGGTGCCCGGCGAGAGTTCGTCCAGTAACGTCCCGATTCCTCCGGCGGACAAAGCCAAACTTGCGGATGCAGGTTCGTCACAAGCAGGATCGTCACAAAAAGATCCCGACGCCACTGTCTTTGATGTTGCTCGGCCGCAGTTCAGCGCCGAAAACACGCTGGTGGACGTTGCCGCAACCATCGTGGACGCAGGTGCATCTCGCCGCTCCGCGACGCCGTCGTCCAGCCGGAGTTCCGCCGGGTACGGCAGCGCAGCCGTATTGCAGATCGGCGACCTGCTGGGGGGACGATACGAGATTCTGCAATTGCTGGGCGAGGGCGGTATGGGTGCGGTGTACAAGGCCGCCGACCGCGAGCTTAATCGCTTCGTTGCATTGAAAGTCATCCGCCCTGAACTGGCTTCGAACCCCTCCATCCTGGCTCGTTTTAAGCAAGAGCTGCTGCTGGCCCATCAGGTCACGCACCGCAATGTGATCCGCATTTACGACCTCGGCGAAGCTGAGGGCGTGAAGTTCATCACCATGGAGTTCATCGAGGGCAAGGATTTGCGGACCCTCATCCGAGAGAAAAAGAAGTTCTCTCCCGAGGAAGCGGTCGATGTCATCCAGCAGGTTTGCCTGGCGCTGGATGCGGCGCACAGCGTGGGGGTGATTCATCGCGATCTGAAACCGCAGAACGTCATGGAGGACGGCACCGGCCGGATCCTGGTGATGGATTTTGGCTTGGCCCGCACTCTGGAAGGCGACGGGATGACCCAGAGCGGTGCGATGGTCGGCACCATGGAGTACATGTCGCCGGAGCAGGCCCTGACCCAGGAACTCGATCAGCGCTCGGACATCTTTGCGCTCGGTCTGATCCTGTATGAAATGCTGACCGGCAAAATGCCGTTTGCAGCCTCAAGCGCTGTAGCCAGCCTCATCAAGCGGACGCAGGAGCGCGCAATTCCGGTGGCGGATGTAGACGCTCAGGTCCCCGGAGCGCTGAGCGGGATCGTGAGCAAGTGCCTGGAACGTGATGTGAACGACAGATACCAGAATGCATCGGCCATTCTGGCGGACCTAAACACCTGGCGAGACAAGCGGGCCGCTAACACCATCGCTTTCGAAGCGAGGGTTGAACCATGGGGACGGACGGTTCCTTGGCCAGGCATCGCTGTGGCCGTGACTATTCTGCTGCTGGCGCTCTGCGGGTACCTATTTCGGGGGCGGCTTTTCAGTTCATCCCCCCGGACACGAGCTACTTCTGCCGGGCCCGTATTGTCGCTTGCGATTGTGCCTTTCTACAATGCATCTGGGGACCCGAGTCTGGACTGGCTGGGCGCCAGCCTGGCGGAAATGCTGACCACGGACGTCGGGCAGTCGGCGAGTTTGCGCACGGTCTCAGCGGACCGTCTGCAGCAGGTCCTCAGGGACCTGCACATCGGAACGGACAGCCCGCTGGATCCGCAGAGCATCAAGCAACTGGCCCAGTTCAGTAACGCGCAGACGATGGTTTGGGGGCAATACGTCCGCAGCGGCGGCCAAATCCGCCTCCAGGCCACCTTGCAAAACCTCAAGCAGGGAAGTCCGCCGGTAACCCTCCAGGTAGAGGCACCGTCGGAGAAAGACCTGCTGGCCGCCACCGACCAGTTGGCGCAAAAGATCCGCGACAACCTTGCGCTCTCGCCGGAGATCGTGAAAGAGCTGCAACAACAGGCATTCCGGCCCACCTCGAAGTCGGTAGACGCCGTGCGTGCCTACAATGAAGGCCTGCAATTGATGCGCCAGGGGGATAACCTGGAGGCGCAGAAGCGGTTTGAATCGGCCACCCAGGCCGATCCTGAATTCGCTCTTGCCTTCTCGCGGCTGGGTCAGGCCTATTCCAATCTTGGCTATGACAATGAGGCGGAGCGCTACTCGCAGCGCGCGGTCGCGCTGAGCGGTCAACTGCCCGCCGCCGAACGCTACCTGATCGAAGCCAACGATGCCCGGCTCACCGGGCACACCGATAAGGCGATAGAGATGTACACCAATCTGGTGAAGGCTGCACCGGGTGACCCCGATCTTCAGTTCACCCTCGCCAGTTTGTACGAGTCCAATAACGATTTTGATCAGGCGGCGCAGCATTATGCCAACGTGTTGGAGCAGGACCCGAAGTCAGTTGCCGCCCTGCTGGCCACTGGGCGAGTGCTGATCAAGAGCGGCAAGCCGCAGGATAGCCTCGACTCGTTGAACCAGGCCTACAGCCTGGCCGTTCGCCTGGACAACCAGGAACAGAAGGCGGCGATTCTGCAGGCCATCGGCGTGGCCTACCGGTTGATGGACAAGCCGCAGGATGCGCTGAAGAACTACCAGGATTCGATTGCCATCAAGCGTGAGATCGGCGACAAGCGCGGCATTGCTGTCAGCCTGAATGAGAGCGCTCAGGTGCAGACCACGATGGGCCAGTTCGCGACCGCGGAAGCAAGTTACAAAGAGGCGCTGCAAATTCGGCGGGACATTGGCGACAAGCGGGGCGTAGGCGACACCCTGATGGACCTGGGCAACCTTTACGGCGTTCGGGGAAAACACGACGAGGCCCTCGCGCTCTACAAGGAGGCGCTACAGATTGAGCGCGACCGCGGCGATGAGCTGAGCCAGGCAGCCTGCCTGAACGCGATCGGCAACGCATACTTCTACGAGGGAAGATACGACGATGCGCTGACCTACTTTCAGCAGGCGCTACAGTTACGCGAAAAACTCAAGACGCCGGACACCATCGCCGAGACGGTGCGCAACATCGCCGTGGTCAACACCAAGCTGGGCCAGTACAGCGAGGCGCTCACCCAGTACCTGAAAGCGCTCGACCTGCACCGCAGCATCGATGACACGCGTGGCACAGCGACGGATGCCTACGATATGGGGACGGTGTTCCAGTATCAGGGCCGCTATGGCGCAGCCTTGAAGGCGCGTGAGGACGCGCTCAAATCGTTTCGCAGTTTGAAAGACCGCAGCTTCTGGATGGTTGAGAGTCTGAGCGGCTATGGCCAATCGCTGGCGCAGGTGGGGCGTGAAGACGATGCTAAGCGCGCTCTGGACGAGGCGGCAGCCCTGGCGCGGGAAGTCAATAATGACAGTTCCATCGCGCAGATCCAGCTACTCAACGGGGACGTCGCGGCGTATCGCGGGGATTCGAAGGCTGCACGCGCTTTCTACGAGCAGGCATTGCAGACGGCTAACAGGGCCAAGGACCCGGAGCGCGTACTGATCGCCAAGATCGCGCTCGCCCATGATGACATTGCCCAGGGACGAGCGGCGGCGGCATCCGCACTGAAAACGCTCGCCCAGCAGGCAGACCGGCTCGGTTTGAAGTTCGAAGCGGTCCAGGCGTCCGTGTATCTTGGCGAAGCGCTCGCCCGGAACAAGGCGTATCCCCAGGCGAGGCAGGAACTGGAGCGCGCCTTAACCAACAGCCAGAAGCTGGGATTGCAGTGGCTTGAGGCGCAAAGCAACTACCTGCTCGGAGCTGTGCTTCGCCAAAGCGGCAACTCCAAAGAGGCCGCGGACTACTATCGCGCCGCCATTAGCAAGTGGGATGAAGAACAGAAGGAAGCCGGCAATCCCGCATTTCTTTCTCGTGCCGATCTCTCGCAGATGTATAAAGCCGCGCAGCGCGCGCTGCAAGGGTTGAAGTAATCCGAGACTCCCGCCTCCCGACCGACCGATTTTTTTGCGTCAGAGACAAAACATCCGCGTCTTGAGGCAACTCAAGCAGCGGATGTCTTGCTGCAGCCTGTGATCAGAACGTGGCGCATTGGCCCAGTTTGTGGGCTGCCGTGTTTCCTCCTCCGGTGATGGAGCTATTTCCGCTGCATTGCAGGTTATGGGTGATGGTGTTAGTGAAGACCTGCGTAGCACCGAGGTTGTTCTGGTCGAGAA
>JBEKQY010000139.1:0-18364 GCA_049519235.1 Candidatus Korobacteraceae bacterium
GCCGCCTGCGCCTGGATGCTGAGCTGCTGGCCGTGCTGCTGGGATCAATCGGAGTGGAATAAGCAATTCCAATCGACGTCCTGGGAAGTAGAACGGTACCCTTCGGCTCCGCTCAGGGCAGGCTTTTAGCCCCGCGTAGCCGTGGACAAATAAGGCTAATAATACTTTGCAAAATCAAGATTTGGGTGGGATCTTGGCAATCTCCGCGTCAAAGGCGGCGAGAGCTTGCTTTACCGACATGTGATCGTGGTCATGACATCGTTCAAGGAAGGCCATGGCGTCAATGTTGGCACTTTTGGCCAATTCCATCTTCTCGCCAAAGGCGTTTAAATCAAAGTGAGATCCGCCCACTTCGTCGCTCTCCACGCCCTCCAACTTATCGAAAGCGTGTTCGAAGATGTGTTGCAAAAAGTGTTTGTGGAAGTCGCTCATAAAGCTCCTCCTCCTGCCATAACCCGATAGCGACGTTCAGGACTTCCTGGGTCGCCTCTTTCGTTTCCGCGTTCGTTCTCTCGCGCTTCCGGCTTGAGCAGTGCTTGCCTGGGCACGCTGAGCACTTGGCGCACAGCATTATCAAACCGCTCAAACTCCGTCTTGCCGGGAACGCGGGCGCTGGCAAAGGGGTTCGTGCGGGCATTATAGCCCAGTAGGATTGAAGGCAGAAAAACAAAACCCGCGAGGCTGCTGTCAGCGGCTAAGTCCAAAAGGAAAGCGATTTGGGACGAGTGCCAGCTTAGCTGCTGTACATGGCAGGTAATTCCGGCCCATAATTAGGCAAAGCTACGCGGGTGAGGGAGCAATGTTCGAGCAAATACCGCTGCCGGGCCGCAAACGACAGAGTCTCTCCATACTATCGTCGTTCGCGGCACAGTTCGCACTGCTCCTGGCGCTTCTGTATACCCCCGCGCCGATCTTCGTAACGCCATCCGATGTTGATTTCGGCATCCCGCATTCGTCGGGCTCGCGTTCTATTGTTTATCTGGCGCCGGTTGGCCCGGAGCAGGCCAGATCGCCGGCAGACCAGCCGCGCCTGACGTTGAAATCTTCGCTTCCGGCGAAACCGAAACCACACAAAGCTGAACCCAAGCACGAAGAGCTGGTGACGGCGACTGCGGACAACGCGCCCGAGCAAACCGCGCGTGGCGGCTCGCCTTTTGGCCGCGTGCCCGGTTCGCCGCTCACTACAGATGAAGTGGCTCCCGCTTTCCCGGTCGTCTATCCCGATCCCCCGATTTCCCGCGATGAGTTGCCAGCAGGCGTACAGGGCGATGTGATCGTCGAGGTGACGATCGACTCCCGCGGCGATGTCGTCGAGACCAGGCTGCTGCAAGGCATCGGTTATGGCGTCGAGCAGAAGGTTCTGCAAGTATTGCAGCGCTGGCACTTTCATCCCGCAATGCGCAATGGCGTCACCATCGCCTCGCAGCATATCGTGCACTTCCATTACCCGGGCTAACACAGCCTTCGATCCTGGATTCCCAACCTGCCAAGGGCGTGTGACATGGATCACAGGGCCGCGTGATGTGCATACTCGGCCTGCATCGTCTTCCCGCTATACTTAATGTCAGAACAACGGGTTAGAGTGGCCGTCAATGGGGTTTATGCCGTTAATCTGGCTTCGAGTCGCGGTGGTTTGCTACGGCGTGGGATTGCTCTATTCGCTGCTGCTGCTCAGCAAGAGGGGCAACCTGCTGGCCAAGGTGGTGGAGCCGGCGGTTGGGCTCGGGCTCATCTTCCACTTTGTATCGCTGGTGGAATACACCGTCCAAATCGGGCATTTGTCGCTGGCCTCAATCCATTACTCAGAGTCGATGCTGGCGTTTCTTGCGATGGTGGTCTTTTTCGTTTTCTTCGTGGGCTACCGTACCATTTCGCCCGGTATTGTCATTTTTCCGATTGTCTTTGTGCTGACGCTCGCCTCGGCCATCGGGCAGAAGCCGGTGACGCTCACTTCGCCGCTAATGCGTAATGGCTGGATTTTCGTGCACGTCATCCTGATCTTCACCGGCTATGCTGGGCTGTTTCTGAGCTTTGGAGCCAGCCTGCTCTACCTGGCGCAGGAGCGCGCCTTGAAGTCGAAGAGCCGGACGCCGCTGCTTACCTGGCTGCCGCCGTTGCAGACCATCGACGACATCGGCTATCACGCCCTGCTCTTCGGATTTCCGTTTATGACCTTCGGCATCGTGACCGGCTCGGTGCTAGCGATTGCGAAGTATGGGCCGATGTTCTTCTACGATCCGAAGATTTTGTTGTCGTTCATCATGTGGGCGGTGTACATGCTGTTGCTGTACACCCGTTGGAACTCAGGATGGCGCGGCCGCCGGGCGGCATTTCTGGCGACGGTAGCCTTCGTGGTGGCCATTGGCGCATGGGCCGCGAATAATTTTAGCCGCGTGCACAAATTTATTCCCTCATGAACTTCGTCCTTATCGGCGTGAACCATCGGACTGCTCCGGTCGAGGTGCGCGAGCAGTTCGCCATCTCCGAGGCGCGCCTGCCTGAGGCTGTGAAGGAACTGGCATCGTATCCCGGCGTCGAAGAGGGGATGATCGTCTCCACCTGCAATCGCGTGGAGCTGTTGGCCCGCACCGTGAATGGCACCGCCGACCTGAACGGATTCATGCGTCAGTTGTATGGCTTCGACCCGCAGCCTTACCGCCAATATCTTTACGAATATCACGAGCGCGAGGCCGTGCAGCATGTGTTCCGCGTGGCCTCCAGCCTGGATTCGATGGTGGTCGGCGAGCCGCAGATTCTGGGGCAAGTCAAAGAGGCTTATGCCACCGCGCGAGCGGTGGGAGCGGTCAACTCGCAACTCGATGCGCTGCTGACTCGCGCCTTCGCCGTCGCCAAGCGGGTACGCAATGAGACTGCGGTTGCGACGTCGGCCGTGTCCGTAGCCTCCGTCGCCGTCGATCTGGCGAAGAAGATTTTCGGCAACTTGCAAGGCAAGAGCGTTTATCTGGTCGGGGCGGGAAAGATGTGCGAGTTGGCGGCGCGTCACCTGCTGGCCCACGGCGCCAAACAGATCTACGTGGCCAACCGCACCTATGAGCGGGCCGTGGCGCTGGCGAAAAAATTCAACGGCGAGGCCATACCCTTCGAGCAGTTGTACGAAACCATTCCGCGCGCCGACATCGTTATCAGCTCCACCGGCGCGCCGCATGCCATCTTCCGCAAAGAGCATGGCGAGCGCTTCCTGAGCCGTCGCAAAAACCGTCCCATGTTCTTCATCGATATTGCGGTGCCGCGCGATATCGATCCGGAGATGAACAAGCTGGACGGCATCTTCGTCTACGATATCGACGACCTGCAGCAGGTGGTCTCGTCGCATGTGGCCGACCGCCGCGTCGAAGCCGAACACGCCGAAGCCATCGTGCAGATGGAGGTCGACAAGTTTCAGGCGCGGCTCCAGACCCTCGACGTCGTGCCGACGATCGTCTCGCTCCAGGAACATCTTGAGACGGTCCGCCAGGCTGAGATCGATCGGGTGCGCGGCCGGCTGGGCGCGCTCAGCCCTGAGCAGGAGCTCGCAGTGGAAGCACTGACCCGAGGCATCATTAACAAGATCATGCACACACCGATTACTACCCTAAAGAGTGCGGCCCGCGAATCGTCCGAGGCGACAACCGTCATCGATCTGGTGCGCAAGCTCTTTGGGCTGCGCGACGCTAAACCCGCTGCGGCGCGCGATGAATCCGCTGCCGTCGCCAGCGGAAAACCCGGAGAGCGCAACTGATGGCGCGGCTCAGGATTGGTTCCCGCGGATCGCAACTGGCATTGTGGCAGGCCAACTACATTTCCTCGCTGCTGCGCGAGCGCGGGCACGAGGTCGAAATCGAAATCATCAAGACCACCGGCGACAAGATCACCGATGTCTCGCTCGCCCAGGTCGGCACCAAGGGGATGTTCACCAAAGAGATTGAAGAGGCGCTGGCTGAAGGCCGGGTCGATGTCGCGGTGCACAGCCTGAAAGATCTGCCAACCCAGTTGCCGCCGGGATTCGAATTGGTCGCGATTACCAGCCGCGTGAATCCGCGCGACGTTTTCCTTTCCGTCAAGTACGACAGTGTTAACGCGCTGCCTAAGGGCGCGCGTGTCGGCACCAGCAGCCTTCGCCGGCAGGCGCAGCTTAAAGTAGCGCGACCTGACCTGGTGATTCACGCTTTGCGCGGCAACGTTGACACCCGCGTGCGCAAGCTTGTGGAAGGCGAGTACGATGCGATCATCCTTGCCGCCGCCGGTCTTACCAGGCTAGGCAAGATGCAGCAGGTGAGGGAAGTGCTGTCGGAAGAATTTATGTGTCCTGCTGCCGGGCAGGGAGCGCTTGGCATCGAGATTCGCGCCGGCGACGAGGAAATCCGCAAGCACCTCGCCTTCCTTGATGACCCGGCCGCGCGCGCGACTACGACTTGTGAGCGAGCTCTGCTGCACAAGCTGGGCGGTGGATGCCAGGTTCCCATCGGGGCATTCGCGGAAATGCAGGAGGGCGTGCTGCATCTGACCGCAATTGTTGCGCGACCGGATGGATCGACAATCCTGCGTGAAACCCAGAGCGGCAGCGACGCGGTTGCTCTAGGCGAAACCGTGGGCGACACCCTGCTGCAGCGCGGAGCGACGAGAATTTTGGAAGACGTGTACGGCGCCACCGCTGCCGCCCCGCAACAGCCGTGAAACAAGTTGTCAGTGGCTAGTGGCCAGTGGCCAGTTGAAGATCTGCTACCGCGAGCGGAGGCGGCGCGATTTTGACCGCGGCAGTCGAGCGATCAGCGGTTCGAACTGCCAACGGCGTCGGCGGAGCGGCGTCATCGGCGACGCTGGAGTCGAGGGAAGACCGCTATTTTGACCAAAACTCTCTCAAGCGGCGCGACTAACAATGCGCGTCCTCTCACCGGCTGTCGCGTGCTGGTGTCGCGCGCAAGAAAACAGGCTGGCGCGCTTTCGTCCGCACTGCGCGACCTAGGTTGCGAGGTCATCGAAATCCCCTTCATCGAGATCCGTAAGCCCAGCTCCTACCAACCGCTCGATAACGCGTTGCAAAAGCTTGCCACCTACGATTGGCTCATCCTTACGAGCGTGAACGGCGTCGCTGCGCTCTTCGAGCGCGTGGAAAAGAAGAAGCTGGATGCATCGGCCTTGGTGCACCTGAAGATCGCGGCCATCGGCCCTGCCACCAAAAAAGCCATCGAGCAGCACGGATTACGGGTAACGGTAACGCCAAAGGAGTACGTTGCGGAATCGGTTGTGAGTGCGCTGCGCCGCCGAGTGAAAGGACAGCGTGTATTGCTGGTACGCGCCAAAGTCGCGCGCGATGTGATTCCACGTGAGCTGCGAAAAGCCGGCGCAGAGGTCGATGTGATCGAGGCTTATGAAACGATGACGCCGAAGTCGTCGGAGAGGCGATTGCGCGCCGTTCTCGCGAGCAGGACCCGCAAACCTCACGCCATAACGTTCACCAGTTCCTCAACCGTGAAGAATTTTGTCGGCCTGCTCGGCTTGCAGCGCGCCCGCGCCGCATTGCAGAAGCTTGCGCCGCATCATGGAGTCCATAGCGCCTCTATTGGTCCCGTGACCTCGGCCACGCTGCGCGAATTCGGATTGCCAGTGGACATCGAGGCCGAAGAATACACCATTCCCGGCCTGATAGCGGCGATTGTGAAGCAGAGTAATTCAATCCGAAAATCGCCGGCCAAGCTCTAAGCCCATAATCGCTTTCTAACTTCAGAGTTCACACGAATGGATTTGTATCTCCCGCGATGCCGGGTGCGGCCCACAAGTCCGTTGAACGATTGGTTAGGCAGCACCGGCCTGTGTTCGACCACTCGCTCCGCCGGGTTGAGCCATCCCGGAAAGACCCAAGCCTTTGAACAGAAGCCAACAACCCAATGCCATTTCGAAGATAACCATAGGCAAGTCGAACCAGGAAGCGTTAACCGTCGCGTCGAAGTGGGGGAAAACGATGAAAGCGAAAGCACAGATTACGCACCATGCAGACGAGATCACACCGAAGGCAGCCAACGCTCTCGGGATATACCCTGACTTGAACCACAGGTAGCTGCAAACCGTAGAGGCCAATCCCCAGAACGGCAGGCCAACGTAGTACGCGTCGTAGCTCGTGGCGATGTGCAGCCTCGCCAGGGTCTGCAATTGATCTAACTTGAAGACTGGCAGGTAAGCAGCGTCACCCAAGAGCCGCAGAGCGCCAAGCGTGTTGAGCGCAGTAACACACCACATCAAGGCCAATAGCAGCCTGCAGAGTGCCGCAACCAAGGCAAGGTTCCGATTCACTGGCTTGAGTATCATGTAGAGCGCTGCGAGCAGTACCACGAGGCTCACAACGTAGAGTAGATTGCAGGCGATGTTGATACGAAACAGTGTTTCGTGTGCCATGATGTTCCGGGCGGTTTCTGCAGCATTGCCTGGGACGATGAGGCGAATGTTGATACCATAGTTCGCAAGGACCACGATCGCCATCGCGAACAGGAAAGTGAATCCCGCTAGTCTAGCGGCTTTGCGTTGTGACTCGTCGATGGTGTAGGTCGCCATCCCATTTCCTCCTGTTAGCTGAGGCAGTTTCCGATTTGGTGTAATCCGGGTGGTGCCGGCCTATGGGCCGGCATGAAGGCCGGCTCATCTTAAGCCGGGGACCTATTCGTCTACACCGAACGCGGCGCTGAAGCGCCGCACTACCCGGACACGAAAAAATCGAAACCGCTGTAGGCGCAGGCGGGGTAACTATTTCCTGCAGCCGGCACAATAGCCGCCGATCTCGAATCGCGCCACCAGAATGTGAAAGTGGCAATCGCGTTCCACCTGGCCCTTGACCCGGTCGAACAGGTCGCTCTCAAACTCCTGTACCTTGCCGCAACGCAGGCAGGTCATGTGCATATGGTCGCGCTGCGGCCGCCGCTCATAGAAGTGGCCGTCGCCCTTGACGTGCAACAGGTCAAGCTCGTCGACCAATCCATGGCGCTTCAGCAGGCCCAGCGTGCGATACACCGTAACACGGTTGATGTTGGCATCGACGCGGGCAGCTTTGCGGAGAATCTGCGCGGCGTCGAGGTGTTGGGTTGCGGTCTCAATGATCCCAAGAATGACGCGGCGCTGGCGCGTCATGCGGATTCCTCGGCTTAGCAATGCGGTTTGCAGGGCGCCAGGAGCTTCAGTCTCTGGGAAGGGCATCGTGTGTCACCTTCGTTCGATGGGTATGCAACGAAATTGCAGCACGGCATACATTTTCTGCGTCAGATCATTGTTACGCGGCACTTGATTAAGTCATCGTGATGCAACCCAGTTGCAATAACTGTTGAGAACATAAGTATAGTTGCGTTCTAAAGCGATGGTCAACGGATACTGCGATCCAATAAGTGAGGTTGGAAGGATTTGCCAGCCCGCGGACAAAGGATTTGCGTGACTACGGAGGTGCGTTTTCCAATCGGACTGCCAGGCGATGGTTCCGTTAGTCCTGCCTGTAAAATGTTTGCCGGAGGAAAATCTTGCAAATCAGGGCCCGCGGTCCGATCTTTTCTTCCTTTCTACTCGTATTTGCAGCCATATTAATTTTCTGGGTGACGCCGTCTTTCGCTCAACCAGCCAGCTTCCGCAATGCGCCCGCATCCGCCGGGGAGGCAAAGAACCCGTATGCGGTCACCGCTGCGGCTTCAGCGGCTGGCAAGAAGCTGTACGCCCAGGACTGCGCGCAATGTCATGGCAACCATTTACAGGGCCTGGGCCCCGCCCCGGCGCTCGACACTGCCGGGGTCCGCAAAGCGAAACCCGGGGAACTGTTCTGGTTTATCAGCACCGGAAAGATGACGTCGGGAATGCCTTCCTGGTCGAACCTCTCCAAGCAGCAGCGCTGGCAGATCGTGACCTTCCTGCAATCGCGATCAAACGAGAAGGCAGCGGCGAAATAGTTAGCGCGTGCTTCACAAATCGATTTGTACCGGGATATGGATGAAGAGGCTGTTGAAAAAGTCGAAACAGCAGATCCCTCGCGGCCTGAAGGCCGCTCGGGATGACAAAAAGGAAGAACTTGTGACGGCGCACCTTCAGGTGCGCCCCTTCAAGACCGCGCGAACTCGAGTTTTGCAGCGGCCTGTGAAGTCGTGCCCTGACCGAAACATGACCTACGCACATTTTTGAAATCGGCTGTAGTTTCGGCACCATTTGTCCCGTCCTTGCCGGTTCGGGAAACCTCCAGCGCCACTGCTGCAACGAGCCGAAATCCGCTATAACAGAAGGGTGAGTGCAAGCAATCCCTTTCTCGCTCCCAAGACCGTGCTGATCACGGGCGCCTCCAGCGGCATCGGACTGGAACTGGCGCATCTGTTCGCCCACGACGGCTACCGGCTGGTGCTGGTGGCGCGCAATCGCGGCGCCCTGCGCCAGCTCGGCGACCAGTTGCAATCGCGTTACGGCGTCGAAGTGCGGATTTCGCCCAAGGACCTGGCACATCCGGCCGCGCCCGTCGAACTCTACCAGGAACTACAGGAAGCCGGCGTCGTCCTCGACGTGCTGGTCAACAATGCCGGCTTCGGCGGCAGTGGGCCGTTCCTCGAGACCGACTGGAACGAGGAAGCCGAGATGATGCAGGTGAACATGGTCGCGCTGACCCATCTCACGAGACTTTTCCTGCCGCAAATCCGCGCGCGCGAGGGCAAGCTGCTCAACGTGGCCAGCGTCGCCGCGTTCGTACCCGGGCCATACATGTCGATTTACTATGCCAGCAAGGCCTTCGTGCTGAACTTCACCGAGGCGCTGGCCGAGGAATTAGACGGCACAGGCACAACCGTTACCTGTCTCTGTCCGGGACCGGTGAGAACCAACTTTCAGCAGCGCGCCCACACCGGCACCAGCAAGATGATGAAGAGTCCGTTACTGGTGGATGTTCGCGAGGTCGCGCGCGCCGGATATGAAGGCATGAAGCACGGTAAGCGGCTGGTTATTCCGGGATGGAAAAATTGGCTGATGGTGGAGGGGCTGCGCTTGTCGCCGCGCAGGGTGGTGACGAAGATGGTTGGCAGGCTGCACGAGGGGAAGAAGTAAGTACGATTAATCGGGGGCAGACGTGTACAACGAGAAGCTTGCTTCTAAGGTCATGGCGTTCTTGGGCCGTCAGTTCCCGGCATCGTGCAACTTCGACGATTTGAAGAAAGAGTTCTCGAAAGACGAAGGCCGCGAAGATCAATGGCTTTCAATAATGGATGCTCTGGAAAAGAAAGGCTTGATTGAAGGCGAATTTATAAGAACGGGCATTGACAACGCACTTCGTGCCGTTTACCACGTGCAACTGACGGCTGCAGGCCATGAGTGGCTTGACCAACAGGGCATTCAAGAGCTAACCCAGTTAGAGGAGCTCGCTGACCGCCGGTTCCAACGAACGGCCCGCACGATTTATGAGCCGTCGATCTTAGAGGTACGTGAGTTAGTAGCATACTTTTCAGTACACGGCGCAGCACGTTCCAGCGACTTTTGCCGAGCGGCGGCCGAAGCGGTTTCGAAGCAGTTTGCACTACTGGAAGACGCATTCGTTGAAAGCTACATCGGTACTCTTCAAGAAACGCCTCATGGCGTCACAGCCTACCGCGAGGCGTGGCTCAGCGACAAGCTCGACAAGATATGGGGTGAAGAACTAATCCGCGCGAGAGACAATGCCAGCAGGCTTGCCCAGAGTACAGGATTTTCAGCGTTGGATGTAAGCCCGTACGCACAAAAAGTTATGGATCGCGGACGAGACCTCCAGAAGGACATCGCAAACGAGATCAGGATCGCTGCTCTGATGGTTCATCACACACAGCAACAAAGCGGGAACGCGTTAAGTGCATCGTCTGCGCCTGAATCCCAAGATAAGCGGGAAAAGATATTCGTAATTTACGGGCGTGACGAGAGGCTGCGTTCCGGGATGTTTGCATTCCTGCGAGGTAGTCGTTCTGATGACACCTGATGAGGAGGTTCGGCTCAAAGAGGAATTCCAGCGTGAGCAGGGGGACGGCCTCCAAAGTGAACAACCGCGTCCAAACGTCTTGTTCGAAGCCGGAATGGCTTTTGCGATTCAACCCGAGAGGACGATCCTTGTGCAGATCGGACGCGTTCGGCACATCAGCGACATCGCTGGTCGGCACCTGATAATGATGGATAACTCTCAAGCGCGCAGACAAGAGCTCGCCGAGAGGCTTCGGACTGCAGGCTGCTCCGTCAACACAACCGGCACTGATTGGCACTCCGAGGGCGATCTCAATCCACCAACTCCGGCCGCCGCATCGCGACCGCAAACGACTTCTACAACCCAAAAAGCTCCCTAAGCCGCTTCGTTTGGGCGCGGCTTACGGGAATCTCGGTCTGCTTCTTATCTTCCATGCGAATCTGGTAGGAGCTCTTAAACCAGGGCACGACTTCCTTGATGCGATTGATGTTCACCAGGTAGGAGCGGTGGGCGCGCCAGAACATGTTAGGGTCGAGTGAGTCGAGTAACTCTTCCAGGGTGCGGCAGTTCGATTGGCCTTCCATGTGAGTGGCGACGACGGTGATGATGCCGTCTTCAATCGAGGCGTAGCAGATATCTTTCTGGTCGACCAGAAACAGCCGCCCCGCGGCCTTCAGCAAAACTTTAGTAGCCGGCGGACGCTGCTGCTGCTCCAGCATCTTGACGATGGTGCCAATCTGGTCGCTGGGCGAGCCGGCGCTCTCCAGCTTGTGGCGGACCTTTGCCACGGCTTGCGAGACGCGCTTGCGATCGAACGGCTTCAGCAGGTAATCGATGGCGTTGACCTCGAACGCCCTCACCGCATATTGATCGTAGGCGGTGGCAAAGACAATTTGCGGCAACGGAAGCTTGCGATCGAGCAGCTTCTTGATGACGCCGAAGCCGTCCAGCCCCGGCATCTGCACATCGAGAAAGACAAGGTCGGGCGAGAACTCCTTTACCAGGCTCACCGCTTCGACGCCGTTCTTGCCTTGGGCAAGGATGTCGACATCGAGATCGCGCAGCAGGTAGGCAAGCTCGTCGCGCGCAAGCTGTTCGTCGTCCACTATGACTGCCGACAGTGCCATCGCGTCTCCTGGGTCCGGATGTTCAATCATAACTATACCGGGAGCAGGCAGAACTCCGGAAGGGTACCCCTTACCAGCTGCGGGAAAAATCCGCAAAGCAGATCCCTCGCCGACTAAAGTCGGCTCGTGATGACAAGAATTAAAGGCTTGCAACGGCGCAGCTAAAGCTGCGCCCCTTCAAAACACTGTTTGCAGCAATGAAATAGTCGTTGAGACGTAACTGAACAGGTGCGTGGCTTTCCGTTCCGCCCTCCGCCGCCATACAATGGCGACATTCACCACGGGGCCCATCGATGACCGTATCCGCAGTGGTTCTTCTCGCCGCAGTTTCTTTTCTGGTCGGCACTGTCTTCTCCTGGCTTCTGTTCCGCTCGAAGGCTGCCGCATTGCAGGAGCGGAAGAACGCCCTGGAGCAGGAACTCGCCGCCGCCAGGACTGCGGGCGAGCGTCAAGCAGAGGAAATCAGGAATCTCACCGAGGCACGCGCGGCCTTGGATGCCACTTTGGCCAGCGAGCGGCGCAACACAGAAGAAAAGCTTAAGCTGCTGCAAGATGCGAGCGAGCAGTTAAAGATACAGTTTAAGTCGCTGGCGGCTGCCGCGCTGGACAGCAACAACGAGAACTTCCTGCAACTCGCGAAGAGTGTCCTGCAAAATTACCAGACGCAAGCCGCAGGCGAACTGGCGCAGAAGGAGCTGGCAGTCAAGACCCTGGTCGAGCCGATTGCGCAATCGCTCGCCGGAATGAACCAGCAGATCCATGCGCTGGAGCAGGCCCGCAGAGAGGCGTACGGTGCGCTCAACTCGCAGGTGGCATCGCTGCTCGACACACAGAAGGCGCTACAGGCCGAGACGGGCAACTTGGTGAAGGCCTTGCGCGAGCCGCAAGCCCGCGGACGTTGGGGCGAGTTGCAGCTGCACCGCGTGCTCGAACTGGCGGGAATGTTGGAGTACTGCGACTTCAAGGAGCAACTCTCGTTCAACGACGACGAGCGGCGCTTCCGTCCCGACGTAATCGTCGACCTGCCCAGCGGCAAGCAGATCATCGTTGACGCAAAGGTTCCGTTGACGGCCTATCTTGCCGCACTGGAGGCGCCCGACGAGCTCACGCGAAACATCCTGCTCGACGACCACGCGCGCCAGGTGCGGCAGCACATCGACTCGCTGGCGAGTAAAGCGTACTGGGCGCACTTGCCGTGCACGCCGGAGTTTGTGGTGTTGTTTCTGCCGGGCGAAGTCTTCTTCCGCGCAGCTATGGATGCCGACTTCGAGCTGATCGAATATGGTGTCAGCCAGAAAGTCATCGTCGCATCGCCCACCACGCTGATCGCGCTGTTGAAGGCCGTGGCCTACGGCTGGAACCAGAAGAACCTCGCTGAAAGCGCGCGTCACATCAGCGAAGCGGGGAAGACGCTCTACGAGCGGCTGTGCACCATGACCGGATATCTGGAGGACTTGGGCAAGAAACTGGGCGGCGCGGTGAAGTCGTACAACGAGATGCTGGCCTCGGTGGAGCGGCGCGTATTGCCTATCGCGCGCAAGTTTCCCGAGCTCGACCGCTCGCTGGAGTCGGAAGGGCTGCCTGAACTGGAGCAACTGGAGCACGCCCCGCGCGAGCTGCAAGCGCAGGACTGGCAAGAGCCGGTCGAGCACGCCGAGTTGCCATTCGAGGAAGGGAAGGCCGACCGGGCGAAAGCGTAGGCGATGCGAAAATGTGCGGCACTCCTTCGAATGCTGGTGTTGCCGATGGGGGAAACGCGTGGACACTGTTGCCAAGATCAAGGAGCTCAGAGCTGGTACTGCAAAAGAATTTTGGGATCTGCTTTCTCCCGAAAAATCATTGTTCCCTCAGCCCTGCCAGCTCCTGTACCGAGGCCAGGCAAACGCAGGATGGGCACTTGAACCATCGCTATTCCGTCGAGGGAAAAATCCCGCTGCTGTATTTGGAGCTTCCCTACCAGTCGAGTCGGACTATCAGGTTTTCGCCGAATGGATGTTTCTCAAGCAGTTCATCGAACATTGCGATTCGATCGGCTTGAGGATTCCGAATGATTCTCTTGAGTTTCGAGATACATATTTCAGCCAGAATCTGCCCGCTGGACCGGGTCGGTCCCTAATAAACACATCGCTCTGGCCACCTGAGAAGCTCTTCGAGGTAATGGCTCTCGCACAGCATTGCGGTTTGCCTACAAGGCTGCTTGATTGGACGAGGCGGTCTTACGTCGCAGCCTACTTCGCCGCTTCCGACGTTCTGGCGGGAAAGGGCGATTTCAAAGATTCCGAAGAAAAAAGACTGGCTGTTTGGGCCTTGGACATCGAAAGGAAGGGGCTATTTAAAGAACTTCAGATCGTCGCGGTACCGGGAGGCAGCAGTGCCAACTTAGCCGCACAACGCGGCCTGTTCACTTTGGTTCGTCAGCATGGGGTGCGAGGGGAGATATTTGAGGGAACCGCATTACTCGACGAATACCTATCCGGGCAGGTTATGTGTCCGCTAGTGAAAGTATCTCTGCCAGCACCAGAGGCTCCGGCCGTAATGGATTTCTGCGCAAAATTCGGCATCAGCGGTGCGACTCTTTTTCCAGATTACTCTGGAGCAGCTAGAGCCACGATGGACGACCTGCATAGTTGGTCGCAGTCCAACAGATGAAGCCGCGGCGCTCTGATTATTGCGCTTCTTCCTGCAACGCCACAATCAACTGCTCATGCAATCGCTCAACGTCCGCATGTAACGCCGCGCTGAGCTCTTTACGATCGGCGCCGGCCTCGATTGGCTCGCCAAACACAATCCTTGCGCGAATTGATTTCTTGCCCAGCAGATTCCAGGCATGCGGTAGCAGTTTCATGTCGCCCCACCAAGAGACCTCGCGCCCGGGATCGCCGTCTTCCAGTTCGTAGTGAATCGCGGACGGCGTAATGGTCGCAGCGGTATCGATGGCCGGCTGAAGCATCGTCGAATGAAAGCGCAACACGCGCTGCCCATCGGTCGTGGTGCCTTCGGGGAAGAGAACTACTGGCACGCCGTGTTTCAGGCTCTCGCCGACGCTGATATTGGCGCGGGCGGCGTCCCCGCGATCGTGACGGCGGACGAACACGCTTCCC
This sequence comes from Candidatus Korobacteraceae bacterium, assembly GCA_049519235.1. Taxonomy (GTDB): domain Bacteria; phylum Acidobacteriota; class Terriglobia; order Terriglobales; family Acidobacteriaceae; genus Bog-257. The sequence continues at coordinate 14,154 of JBEKQY010000139.1, forward strand.
GACCAGCGCGCATAACGGCCGAAGATGGGCCACTGCTCCACCTCCGCCTTGGAAACGAAGACGCAGGGCAGGGAAGCGCTGTAGGCGAGAATATCGAGGTAGCTCAGATGATTGCTGACGATGAGGCCGCCGGTGGGCAGCCGTCCTTCTACTTGCAATTGGACGTCGATGGCGCACAAGCCACGGGGACAGGCCTGGTGAAGCCAGTCGGCGCATTGCAGGCGCGAGGCATTGCGCGGCAGCTTGCGATGCCGCCAAAGTCCGCGGACCGCAGCAGCCAGGAAGAGGCCCAGACGCCGGAGCTTCCGAAGATAATGGGCGTTGGATTGAGTCACGGGTGGTTAGCGCCGGTCAAGGGCTGCTGCGAGTTTACCGAAACTGACCGGCATCCATGGAGATTTCTTCGATCGGTGCTGACATTACAGCGCGCAACTTGCCTCAATTCCGAGGCAATCGCGTGGCAATGGCAGGCGCTTATCGCTCAAAATCATCACGTTAGCCACCATAAATCTGGGTTATCGCGGTCATAAAAACATTGGATTTCCCCACCCGCTGCCGCGCGCCGTATGCTGATATGTGGGCCAAGGCACTCTGGCCCAGGTGAGCCTCCCAACGACGGACGCGAATCTGGGGCACCAAGTCCAACGCCACACGCACTCCCTAATCCATGTGGGTTGTAGTTCCGACTTCTTACCCCGGAATGCTGTCCGGCTCCGCACATTTGAAGAGGGCAGATATTCCGCGACGTTCCAACGCAACACATAACCAAGCGGCCTCCGAGCGGCGAGGCATATAAAAGGAGAGTTTTGCATGGCTGATACCAAGCCTGATCCCAAGAAGGTCCTGGATTTCGTGAAGGAGAACAATGTGCAAGTGCTCGACTTGCGCTTCACCGATCTTCCCGGACTGTGGCACCACGTTTCTTATCCTATAAATCAGCTCAGCGAATCGTCGTTCGAAGAGGGCTTCGGCATGGACGGCTCGTCCATCCGCGGCTGGGCGGCGATCCACGAGAGCGACATGCTGCTGATTCCCGACGCCAACAAGTACATGCTCGATCCGTTCACCGAAATCGCAACCATGGTGATGGTGTGCGACGTGATCGATCCGGTGACCAAGCAGCGGTATGATCGCGATCCCCGCTACATCGCCCGCAAGGCGGAGATGTATCTGCAGTCGACCGGCATCGCGGACACGGCGTACTTCGGCGCTGAAGCTGAGTTTTTCATCTTCGACAACGTGCGCTTCGACCAGAACGAGCACGAGGGCTACTACTTCATCGACGCCGAAGAAGGCCGCTGGAATTCGGGACGGCTGGAGAACAACCTTGGCTATCGTCCGCGCTACAAGGAAGGCTACTTTCCGGTGCCGCCGACCGATCATTACCAGGACCTGCGCAGCGAGATGGCGATGACCATGCAGGATTGCGGGCTGGTGGTGGAGTGCCATCATCACGAGGTCGCCACCGGCGGACAGACGGAGATCGACCTGAAGTTCGATTCGCTGATCCGCTCGGCGGACGCGATGATGCTCTACAAGTACATCGTGAAGAACGTCGCTAACCAGTACGGCAAGACGGTAACTTTCATGCCCAAGCCGCTCTTCCAGGACAACGGCAGCGGCATGCACACCCACCAGTCGCTGTGGAAGGACGGCAAGCCGTTGTTTGCCGGCGACGGCTATGCAGGCTTGTCGCAGTTGGCGCTGTGGTACATTGGCGGGCTGATCAAGCACGGGCCGGCGCTGTCGGCGATCATCGCTCCGACTACGAACTCCTACAAGCGCCTGGTGCCGGGCTTCGAAGCGCCGGTGAACCTGGCATACTCGCGGCGCAATCGTTCGGCAGCCTGCCGTATCCCGATGTATTCGGCCTCGCCCAAGGCGAAGCGGGTGGAGTTCCGCCCGCCCGATCCGAGCTGCAATCCGTATCTGGCATTCTCGGCGATGCTGATGGCGGGACTCGACGGCATCGAGAACAAGATCGATCCCGGCCAGCCGCTGGACAAGGACATTTACGATCTGGGTCCGGAGGAGCTGGCGAAGGTGCCATCGATGCCGGGCTCGCTGGAGAACGCTCTGGATGCGCTGGCTCGCGATTACCAGTTCCTGCTAAGCGGAGATGTGTTCACCGAAGAGACGCTGAACACCTACATCGACTACAAGCGGGAGAAGGAAGTGAACGCGATGCGTCTACGTCCGCATCCCTATGAGTTCCAGATGTACTATGACATTTAGAAGCCAGTGGTCAGTGGCCAGTGGCCGGCAAGGATCCCAGGTTAGCCCCCAACCGAAGGGTGGAGCTGGGGCGCTGGGCTATATAAGGTAGTCTGTGACGAAAATCCCCACCCAAGCGAAACCGGCTTGGGTGGGGCAGCCTCATGATTCTTGCCTGGGCCATCCGCCGATTCACTTTCATAAGACTTGGGCCGCTGCGAAACCTAGCGGCTCGCTCACCAGGTCCCCACCCAAGCAAACCGGCTTCCACCCCAACGAGCGCAGGCCCGGCGCTCGTCGGGGGCACCGGTCAGACGGGACCCTGTGCCGCACCTTGGGCCCGACTAAAGAAAATATTTATGCGCTGGGGCCCTAAAGGGGTATATAGTTTCGAGCGGTTGGAAGCTAAACGGAAATCCAGGTTAGCAACAAAGGCACCGAATGAAAATTCGTAGCGTTGTCTCTATCTGCTGTGTAGCCGGATGCGCCTTGGTGCTTTTTGCAGTTCGGGCAGATGCGCAAACCATTCAGATTGGGGGCGCAGCCCCCAGCCCAGTTCCGCAGGGTCAGAACCTGATGGTGTCTTTAGTGGTCTATTACCCCGGACCGACAGGAGCGCCCCCAGCACCCGGAGCAACCTGCGGGACGTTGACACTAACTGCGAAGGGCGCCACAACGCCGTTGCTGTCTGTGACGGCTTGGGCTCCGCCCAGTCTCTATACGATGGCCATCCCAGACAACGCACCGCCGGGAAGCTATACTCTGCAGTTTAAGTGTCCCGACGGGTCTTCGTCTGCGGCCGTTACCGTGACAATATCGGGGCCGCCAATTCAGTTTGATTATGTCCCAATTGTGCAGCCGTCCGGAAGCGATCAGCAGATCGGGGGAGCATGGTTCGGCAACACGGAGGGAAACGGCTACATCTCGTTTGTGAGCACGCAGAACTCACGGAACACCTTCGAGGTCACAAGCACTACAAACCCAGGCATAACGTCCTGGTCCGAGAATACTATTCAATATACGCTTCCCATTGTAGAGCCGGGCCCGTACCAGATGACGCTTTATAGGGACAACAACGACAGCAGCCAGCCCCAAAACGTTCAAATCACCCCGCCGGCGCTCCAAGGCTGGGTCGACCTACACACCCACCCGCTGGCCAATCTAGCCTTTGGGGGAAAGTTATTTTATGGAAACGTAGACTCCGATCCGTCTGGCACAGGCCAGAACGGGTCCAACGGTGGCCCTTGCGCTCCAACTCCGCCGCTGGTGAACAGCATCCAGTTAGCCCTTGGTCCGGAGAATTGGGTTCAGGGCGGGTATAACGCGACCAGCAACCCGTGTGGCGATATAATCGGTTGGCCCGCTACCTCGGTCCGCGACCAAGTCATTCAGGAGACCGAGAAAGATAACCCACCGGGCAAGGCTTGGCCGGACAGTACTTATACCTCCTCCGGCTATCCAGGCTTTCCGACCTGGCCCACTTGGTATGACATAACCCACCAAAAAATGTGGGTCGACTGGATTAAGCGCTCCTTCGACGGCGGCCAGCGCGTGATGGTCGCGCTGGCGGTGAACAGCAAGACGTTGGGCGACATGACGGCCGGTGGGGGTGGCGTTCCTCCCCAACCTAATGACTGGCCTACCGACGATGCAGCGTCCGCCGAGTTACAGATTCAGCAAATCAAGAACTTTGTAGGTCGTTCCGATTTCATGGAAGTGGCACTCTCTTCCGCAGACGTCTATCGCATCGTAAAACAGGATAACAAGATGGCAGTGATTATCGGTGTCGAGATCAACAACATCGGAGATCTTGGCAACGCAACGAGCGCGAATCGGATAATTCAGGGCGGTGGTGGCGGGAGCGGGGGGGGCATTTTGGACTGCACCCTTGGGCTGAGACACGAAGTTAAGGGGTTTGACGCCGTTCGCTGAAAAATCATTGTACGGCGAGGTTCAGTTTTGGAAAATCGCTCGCAGCCGGCGAAGCGGAGGCAGGC
>JBEKQY010000140.1:0-9842 GCA_049519235.1 Candidatus Korobacteraceae bacterium
CGAATCTCGGCAAATGGGACCGCAGCGCTCTGGAGCGCTGAGCAAAGGAGGGTTCAAATGGCGGGAAAGTGCACTCACCTCGATTCGATTAAAGTCACGCAAACTAATGTTCACGTTTGTCTGGAGTGCGTGAAGCTAGGTGACACATGGGTCCACCTGCGGCTCTGCTTGGAGTGTGGCCACGTGGGCTGCTGTGACTCCTCCAAGAACAAGCACGCCACCAAGCACTTCCACAAGGTCAAGCATCCTCTGATTCGCTCCATCGAACCGGGAGAAACTTGGATGTGGTGCTACGTGGACGAACTCTCTCCTGGCGAATTACCCGAATAGGCGACAGCGCCAGATCCGGACGCTGATGCGGCTCGCCGCGACTGAGAGGTTGAAGGCGACTCGCTTGCTTTATCCTGATGCTTATGCCCGCACTCGTGGAATGTGTACCGAACTTCTCTGAAGGGCGCGACAAGGCTCGCGTCGATGCCATCATCGAAGCCATGAAAATGGACGGCGTTTATCTGCTCGACCGCGAGATGGACGCCGACCACCATCGCTGCGTGATCACCCTGGTCGGTGATCCAGTGAACCTGGCGGAGGCTGCGATCCGCGGAGTTGGCAAAGCTGCCGAGCTGATCGACCTGACCAAGCACAGCGGCGCGCATCCCCGCTTGGGCGCGGCCGATGTGATTCCGTTTATCCCAATCGAAGGCGTGACCCTGGAAGATTGCGTTGCCATTGCCCGGCGCGTGGGCGAGGAGATCTGGAAGCGCTACAAGGTCCCGGTGTATTTGTACGAAGCTGCGGCGCAGAGACCAGAGCGGCAGAATCTGGAGAATGTCCGTCGTGGGCAGTTTGAGGGCATTCGCGAAGAGGTGAAGACCAACCCGGCGCGCAAGCCCGATTTTGGCGACGCAGCACTGCATCCCACGGCGGGCGCGACGATTGTCGGCGCACGCAAATTTCTCGTCGCCTACAATGTGTATCTCAACACGCCGGATGTGGAGATCGCGAAGAAGGTCGCCAAGAGCGTGCGCTTTTCAAATGGCGGGCTGCGCTACGTGAAGGGTATGGGCGTGAGCGTGCGCGGGCTGGCGCAGGTTTCCATGAACCTGACCGACACCGACCAGACGCCGATCGCGCGCGCCTTCGAGTACGTGAAGCGCGAGGCGGCGCGCTACGGCGTGATGCCGCTGTCGAGCGAGATTGTCGGGCTGATTCCAAAGAAGGCGCTGGAAGACGCGGCGGAGTGGTTCCTGCAAGTGGAGAACTTCGACTCGTCCCTGATCCTGGAGAACCGCCTGGCGGCAGTAATGAGCGGCAAGATGGCCGTGGGCGGGATTCGCGCAGGCGTGGAGCCGTTTATCGAGCAGCTTGCCGCGCCGACAGCAGCTCCAGGAGGAGGCTGCGCGTCGGCGGCGACAGCGGCGATGGCGGCAGCGCTCGGCAGCATGGTGGCCGGTATGTCGCGCGGCAAGAAAGCCTATGCGCAGTACGAGCGCCAGTTGAGCGATGCGCTGGCGCGCCTGGCTGAGTTGCGCGAACAATTCAAAGCTTCGATCGATGCGGATGCCGAGTCGTTCAATGAAGTGATGGCGGCGTTCAAGAAGGCGAAGGATCATGCCGAAGCGAAGGCGGAAGTCGAAGCGGCGACCAAGAAGGCCACGCTGGTCCCTCTGGTCGTGGCCGAGCGGGCGAGGGAAGTGCGCCAGATCATCGAGTCGCTGCGCCCGATTACGAATCCGAGAATGGCTTCCGACCTGAGCGTAGGAGAATCACTGGCGCGGGCCGCGATGGCAGGCGCGCTGGCTAATGTGGAGATCAATCTGTCCGATATCAAGGATGAAGCCTTTCTGGCGGACGTAAAGCAAAGAGTCGCGGCGGTGAGAGGCTAGGGAGTACGATGCCGCGGTGATGTTGGCAAGGCTCGTCCGTCTAACTCCTGCCCGATAGATTGCGGTCACGAGCAGACAACGATAGCGGGTCTCTCGGCATCTGTGCTGGGATAGTCGAGTAAAATAGGATGGGTATGAAGCAGCTTGTCACCAGTCTTTTCCTGAGTGGCGTGATGTGCCTGCCGGCCTCCGCCGCACCCTTGAGCAGCAATGCTCAGACAGTTGTTCCCGCTGCCGTGCAGCAGATCATCTCGGTGGATTACCGTGCGCTGCGCGATTCGCAGACGGCGCGCGCGCTCCGCGACCGCGTGATGCCGGACAACGTGAAGCAGTTCGAAAGCGCGCTCAAGGGAGCGGGCATCGATCCCGAAAAGGACGTGGAGCAGCTTACGTTCGTCAGCTACCGCGGGCCGAAGGGTGTGCTATACAGCATCGGCATTGCGCAGGGCCCGCTCAAACAGAAAGAATTCCTGCAAAAGATGCGGGTCAGGAAGATCAAGCCGGAGAAATATCTTCTGTCCTACATCTATCCCATGGGCTCGGGGATGGAGATGGTCTTCCTGGATCCGACGACGATCCTGTTCGGTGAAAACGCCGCCATCAAGGGTGCCATCGACGTGCGCGATAACGGCGCCGAGTCGGTGCAGACCAATACCGTTATCGATGACCTGATCACCAGCGTAGACAACGCGGCGATATGGAGCGTACTGGACCAGGCGGGCACGCAGAATATGATGAGGTCGGCGTTGGGCCAGGCTGGCTCGCTGACCGATTACGATGTGGTGAAAAAGCGCCTGCTGGCGTCCGATTACGTGATGAACTTCAACAACGGAGTCACCTTCGATCTGAGTGTGAAAACCTCCGATGCCATTACCGCGAGCACTTTGTCGGGGCTGGTGAAGGCCGGAGTGCTGTTCCGCAAGATGAGCGCTACTCCTACTGAGAAGATCGCGCTGGATGACACCTCGGTGGACAGCTCGAACGATCTGCTCCAGATGCACTTCAAGACCGACGATCAGCGCTTTCAGGCGCTGCTGAAGTCAGACCTGTTTGCGGCGGTATCGAAGTAGGGTGATGTCGCGGATTTCATCTGTGGCGATTCGCCAAGACTCCTGCTGAGGCCTTAGCCGCCGATGTGCACCATCGTCCGCGAGGCTGGGATGAAGCCCGGCTCGCCAATGTGGTGACGCTCTTCCTTGTGATCGACCACGTCGCGGATGAAGTCAGCCAGCTCGGCGTCACTGGCGCCGGCCTCCATTAGAGCTGCCAGATCGTGCTCGCGTACCGAGAACAGGCAGGTGCGGATCTTGCCATCGGAAGTGAGTCGCACGCGGCTGCAATGGCCGCAAAACGGATGCGACACCGGCGCGATGATGCCGATTTCTCCAATGCCATCTTCGAAGACGTAGCGCCGGGCCGTCTCGCTTCCCGTGTGTCCGATCTCGCGCAGGGGCATGAACTCCGCCATGCGACGCAGTATTTCGTCAAGGGTGACGACGATTTCCGGCGACCAGACGCGGTCTTCTTCCAGCGGCATAAATTCGATGAAGCGGACAACGACGCCTTCCTCGCGCGCGAAGCGGCCAAAGGCGGCCATCTGGTCATCATTGAAGCCGCGCAGGAGCACGCAGTTGATCTTTACCGGATTGAGACCGGCGTGCTGCGCCGCACGAACTCCGGCGAGCACTTTCTGGCAGCCGTTGGTCACGCGTGTGATACGGGCGAAGCGTTCGGGGTCAACAGCGTCCATCGAGACCGTGACCCGCGACAAACCTGCATCGGCGAGCGGTTGCGCCATGTCGGACAGCAGATGTCCATTAGTCGTGATGGCGATGTCGAGCGGATCTCCTTCGAGAGTACGCATCTGGGCGAGTTCGCCCACCATCTCGATGAGGCCCTTGCGCAGAAGCGGTTCGCCGCCGGTCAGGCGGACCTTCGTAATTCCCAACCCGACAAAGACGCTCGCCATACGCAGGTAGTCGGCGATTGGCATTTCCGGGAACTGCGGCCCGTCGCTGCCGGAGCGGCAGTAGACACACCTGTAGTTGCAGCGATCGGTAATGGAAATTCGCAGATCGCTGATGCGCCGTCCGAATTTGTCGATGAGATGCACGCTCTTCGCTGTTCGCTCTTCGCTTTTCGCCAGAGACTGCCAGCTCTTAGCCTTTAGCTCTTAACAATCTGGCGAAGAGCGAAAGGCGAATGGCGGAAAGTGCTGGCGTTTCGAATGTGCAGGAAAAGGCAAGACGCAAAGACGCGGAAGCGCCGCTGCGGTCGTTTCCTTTCCAAGCACGGGAGGCGTGGACGTTTCCCTCCACACCCTCGGTCCGACTGTCATGCTAAGCGAGCGGCCCGTCTTTGGCCGCGAGTCGAAGGACAGCGGGACACCGCCGCCGCAGCCATTGGTATGCCTTTAGGCCGCGGAAGTCGGAAACAGTTCTGTAATTATAGATGCGCGGGGAAGAGAAAGCAGCAGAGATTCCTTGCAGAACAGCTACTGCTAGGGTTATAGGGGTCCTTCGACTCGCGGCCAAAGGCGAGCCGCTCGCTCAGGACGACGCCTTTTGTCCTAATCGGCGCGTTTTTGTGACAAAGAGGTAAGAACCGCGAAGAGCGCCGCGCTACATCCCCTCATAATTCGGGCCGCCGCCGCCCTCGGGTGGGACCCAGGTGATGATCTCATAGGGGTCCATGATGTCGCAGGTCTTGCAGTGCACGCAGTTTGACGGGTTCAGGTGAATCTCCAGGCCGCTCGGCGTGTCTTGCGCCTCGACCATCTCGTACACATTGGCAGGGCAGAAGTTCTTGCAGGGATTGCCGAACTCTGTTACACAGCGCTCGTTGCAGATGTTGGTGTCGTGAATGACAAGATGCGCCGGCTGGTCCTCTTCGTGCTTCGTTCCCGAGTGGTACAGATCTGTGAGCTTGTCGAAGGTGAGTTTGCCATCGCCCTTGGCGGGACCGATGATGCGGCTTCTGGCTCCGCCATCGGCCGGTAGGCGATTGAGATGCTCCATGCGCTCGTACCCGGGTTTGTTAGAGTAGTGCGCGCGCAGGCCGCGTCCGCCAGTGAGCTGCTGGATGCCGGCGTTGAACATTCCGGAGAGAAAACCTTCTTCGAATCCCTGATGGAAATTGCGCACTGGCCACAACTCAGACTTGATCCAGCTTTTTTCCACCCGGCTTGAAAACGTCTCCAACATGGGCAGCGAAAAATCCTGCTTCGCCATGGCATCGAAGGCGGTCTCGGCGGCCAGCATTCCGCTCTTGATCGCGAGATGAATTCCCTTCAACCGCTGCGAATTGAGAAAGCCGGCCGAGTCGCCGACGATCATCCAGCCGTCGCCAGCCAGCGGCGGAACGCACCACCAGCCTCCGTAAGGCAGCGACTTGGCGCCGTAGCGCACCATCTTGCCGCCTTCCAGCAGCTTGGCAACGAAGGGGTGCTTCTTGAACTCCTGCAGAACATGCTGAGGATCAATGCGGGGATCGAGGTAATCCAGCCCGGTGACGAAGCCGAGCGAGACGATGTTGTCTTTCGATCCATAGATCCACCCGCCGCCGTACTCGTTGAAGGTAAGCGGGTAACCCATGGTGTAGATGACTTCGCCAGGAGCGACGCGGCCGGCGGGCAGCTCCCAGAGCTCCTTAACGCCGACCCCATAGGTCTGCGGATTCCGGTCGCGGTCGAGTTGAAAGCGGCCGATGAGTTGCTTGGTCAGCGAGCCGCGCGTGCCTTCGGCAAGGATGACGACCTTGGACCTCAGATCATAGCCTGGTTCGAAATTGGATTTCTGCTGGCCCGTCTTGTCTACACCTTTGTCGTCGGTGCGGACGCCGACTACGCGGCCGGAGTCGAACAACAGCTCAGAGCCGGCAAAACCGGTGAAGACGGTAATTCCCGCCTCCTCAACCTTTGTACCCAGCCACTTTACAAATCTGTTGATTGAGATAACGTAGTTGCCGTGGTCCCGCATTGGCGGAGGCGTGATGGGAAACTTGAATTTGCCGGTTTGCGTGAGGAAGTAAACAGCCTCGCCAGTTACGGCAGCGTCGATAGGCGCCTCCTTTTCGAAGCCGGGCAGCAGCTCGCGCATGGAGCGGGGATCGAGCAGCGCTCCCGAAAGACAATGCGCGCCGACTTCGCGCGCCTTCTCCAATAGGTAGATGTTCTCCTTGCTGAGCGGCGCGTCAGGGTGTTTGGCGTTGTGCTCATCGATGAGCTGCGAGAGCCGCAGAGCACAAGCCATGCCCGCCGGCCCTCCGCCAACAATAACGACATCGGCCTCCATTGCAGGACGATCAACATCGGGGAGCGGTTTGCGAAAAACGATCATTTGGCCTATTCCGAAGACAGGGGGCTTTTCCGATGCTTATCGACTTCTTCGTGCTTCGACCGAAGTATGCCACATTGTCAGATAGCTGACAGCGGACGAGGGAAACGTAATATACGCAGCGAGGAAGGCACAAGTTCTTGGGCTCAATGAAGGAACCCCAGACCTTCGTAAGCGCGAGTGCGATTTAGGCCGCTGCTGAAGCAGGATAGCAGGTTTCGGGTCGACCGGAGTCCACCCGCAACAACCAACCAAGATATTAAGGCGTAATGCTAAGTACTATTAATGATTGTTTTTCAGCAGATATTTAAGCACTCTTTGCCTTCTTCACCTCTTCCACCAGCGGCGGCACGATTTCAAACAAGTTTCCCACCACCGCAACATCCGCAATCTCGAAAATCGGCGCTTCGGAATCTTTGTTGACGGCAATGATGGTGCGCGCGCCCTTCATTCCGACCACGTGCTGGATCGCGCCACTGATTCCCAATGCCAGATAGAGCTTGGGCGCTACCGTTTGTCCGGACGAACCCACCTGGCGGTCCATTGGCAGCCAGCCGGAATCGCAAATAGGCCGCGAGGCCGCGATCTCGCCGCCCAGCGCGTCCGCTAATTGCCTCGCCAGGTCAATGTTCTTCTCCTCCTTGATACCGCGCCCGACGGCGACGATGATCGCCGCCTGCGTCAAGTCCACGGCCTGCTTAGCTTCTTTGAATGGGGCTTCCGGCTTATTGCGCACTACGCTGTCGGCAATTTCCACGCTGACGGTTTCCACCGGCGCCGCAGCATCACCTTGCTGGACTTGATCGCCGCGGAAAGCGCCGTTCTGGAATGTCGCGAAATAGGGAGCTTCACCCACGAAGGAGACATCGGCCGCGAACTTACCTTGAAACATCTGCCGGGTGAACAGCAGCTTGCCGCCCTCGTATTTGTAGCCGACCGCATCGCTGATGAGTGAGCGATTCAAGGCGGTCGCAAGTTTCGGGGCGAAGTCGCGCACCTGGTAGGTGTGCGGCATCAGCACCAGCTTAGGCTGCTTCTGCTCGATGAAAGGCCTGAGTGCGGCGACGAAGCCATCGGGAGTGTAAGGCTCCAACTTCGGAGACTCGATGTCATACACCTTGGCCACTTTTTTCGTCGCGATCTCATTGGCGATGTCGCCGACGCCGCTGCCTGCCACGGCCGCTTCCAGCAGCCAACCTGTTTCGGCGGCCATAGCCTGCGCTCCGGTCAGCGTCTCCAGGGAAACCCGATTTAACTTGCCTTCACGTTGTTCAACTACGACCAGGATGGTATCTGCCATTGCAATCCGTTCTTGTCTTACCAGTAAGAAAAAATTCCGTCACGAGCCCGCTGCGGAGTGTCGCCGCGACCGAAAGTCCGGCTCGACAGCTCGCGTTTCTGCCCGATGCGGCGCGAAAGCACCCTATCTCCCGCTACAGCTTAAGCTGGAACTGCGCTGACTTCGCATTCCGCAACTCAGCGATTGCGGCGCCTTATTCCCACGCCGACGATGCTCAGCACCAAGCCTGTAACCCCCAGGCAAGCTGCGATAATTCCGAACCGCGTTTCACCCAGCTTCACTGCCGCTGGATGAAAAAACATCACCAGAAATGCAAACAGCATCATGACCCAGCCGATCACCATGAGGGCTGAGCCGCTTTCACGCTTCTCTTCTGCCGATGACATGGCCGACTCTCGATCACCCCCAGAAGACGCAAAGGCGGCTTCCGGGGACCCCGACTCCTGCGCGACTGCTGCCCTGCGACTTGCCACGCTCACTGCTACCCAGAGTTTGTCACCGTGGCCCCGATTCCCGTATCAAGTTATGAATGCAGCATCCTGCAATCGCGTTCAACTCGTCTATATGACCCTCAGTTCGTTGCGCAGTTTCTCCACCAGCTTCTTCGCCACTTCCGCTGGAGGTCCTTCCAGAAACTCGGTCTTCTTCGTCTTCTGCGGAATGTACAGCCTTTCGACCTTCTGCAGGTTATCGCTCAGCGACGCCTTCATCTCGTCGAAGCTTACCTTCTTGAGCGGCTTGTTCTTGGCCTGTTTGATGCCGATCAGCGTCGCGTAGCGTAGCTTGTTAATGCCCGACTGTATCGTGAGCACTGCCGGCAGCGGCATGTCAACAAACTGGAAAAAGCCGGCTTCCAATTCGCGCTTCACTCGGATCCCGCCGTCGCCCTTTTCGATCTGCATGATGATGGTGGCGTGCGGCCAGCCGAGTAGCTCTGCCAGGATTACGCCCGTCTGAGCGAAACCGTAATCGTCGGATTGCAAACCGGTGAAAATCAGATCAAAGCTTTCATCCTTGATCGCCGCCGCAAACGCCTTGGCCGTGTTGAAGGCATCAAGCGTGACGAATCCGTCGCCATCGAGGTGGATAGCGCGGTCGGCTCCTTTGGCCAGCGCCTCGCGCAACACCTGCTGGGCGCGTGCTGGCCCACCAGTGATGACAACCACTTCGCCGCCATGCTTTTCTTTCTGGCGCAACGCCTCTTCCAAGGCATAAGCATCGGGCTCGTTCACTTCGTAGGAAACATCGTCGCGAATCCACGTGCCGCCCTCGTTTAACTTGAGTGGCGCGTCCTTCTGCGGCACCTGCTTCATGCAGACCAGGATCTTCACCGGCACTCCTTGGGCTCTACCGCTACTGTTCTTAGCATACGCGAAACGAGCAAGTATAAATGAGCGGTGCAGAGATTGAAACGATCACGCGCATCGCATCCCAAATTGGGAGGGCGAGATCACGATTCTGCCTTCAAGTTGCCTTTATCACTGACAAACAGGCAGGAATCGAAGCTCACTCCATCTGCTTCTTCAATTCGTAGAGCAGATTCAGCGCCTCCAGCGGGCTGAGGTGGTTCAGGTCAGTCTCCTTCAGACGATCGACGATCTTCTGTGACAGCGGGGTGAAGATGGTGAGCTGCATGGGCGCTGGCTCTTGGGTTTCATCATGTGCCAGATGTTTGACGGCGCTGCGCTCGGCGCTTTCGTGTTCGGCCAGAACTTCTCGCGCGCGGTTGATGACATCGATCGGCAGCCCGGCCAGCTTCGCGACCTCAATGCCATAGCTCTTGTCGGCTGCGCCCTCCTCGACTTTGCGCAAAAAGACAATTCCGCCGCCGCTTTCCTTCACCGACACGTGATAGTTCTTCACGCCGCTCAGCCGGTCAGCCAGTTCCGTCAGTTCGTGGTAGTGAGTCGCGAACAGCGTCTTGGCGCGAGTGTTGATATGAATGTATTCGATGGCCGCCCAGGCGATGGCCAACCCGTCATAGGTCGCGGTGCCGCGGCCAACCTCGTCAAGCAGGATGAGCGAGCGCCGCGTCGCGGTGTTAAGGATCGCCGCCGTCTCCGTCATCTCGACCATGAAGGTGGAGCGGCCGCGCGCCAGATTGTCGGCCGCGCCGATGCGGGTAAAAATGCGGTCCACTAGTCCGAGCCGCGCGGAACGAGCAGGTACGAACGATCCCATCTGCGCCATCAGCACGATCAGCGCTGCCTGCCGCAAGTAGGTGGACTTGCCACCCATGTTCGGCCCGGTGATGAGCAGGATGGCATGAGTAGTGCTATTCAAGTAAAGGTCGTTGGGTACGAAGCGATCAGAAACACCCGC
>JBEKQY010000141.1:0-19389 GCA_049519235.1 Candidatus Korobacteraceae bacterium
GCTCAGCTGGGACTCGGTAATCTGGAGCCACTCCTGCTCGAGCGAGCTCTGAGCCGGAGCCTTGTCAGCCCGCCTGTACCAATAGCCCGCATTGGAGGAATCGCCTTCCTTGCGGTGCAGGTAGGCATGGACCCAGGCGCCGGCGGGACCTTCGTCTTGCTGGGCGGACTCGTGAGCGCGATTCCAGTCGCCCTTGGCATCCCACCATAATCCGGCGAGGGCAAAGTTCAGTTGGCTGGGCGGCGCGTCGTGAAGCAGAGAGTCGCGAAATTCTTGCAGGGTCATGAGGAATAGATTAGCGCGGTTTTGTGGTGTTGGAGAAGTTTAGGTAAGGGCAGCAGGAGTGCCGCCGGCTGCAAGCCGGCTCCGATGCGAAAGGAAGAGTCGTTTCGGAGGGCCGGAAGGCCGTCCCCTTCGAAAACCGGACTCGGATTTTCGGAGGGCGTGAAGGCCGTCCCCTCAAGAACGTCGTCCCGGCGGTGGGAACAGCAGGTCCCTCCGCTCCGCTTCGCTCCGGTCGGGATGACAAGCATTATGGGCAAATCGACGATCTGATTCGCCCAGCTAGCTGGCTGGGATTGCGGCTGCGTCGCCGACAAAATCCACCGCAGGCTTGTTTGGGATGATGCCTGCGGCGTGGCCCATTTCCAACAGCTTGGTTATAGCCTCGCGGCCATCCTTGCCGTAGTCCAGGGTGCGCTCGTTCACATACATGCCGACGAACTTGTCGATCATCTGCGGCTCTAGATCGCGGGCGAACTGACTGGCATATTGCAGCGCCTCCTCACGATTGTCGAGGGCGTAGCGAATGCTGTCGCGTAAGGCGGCGCAGCAGGCAGCCGTCAGTTCAGGACCGAGGTCGCGGCGGATGGCATTGCCGCCCAGAGGCAGCGGCAAACCCGTCTCATCGCGCCACCATTTGCCCAAGTCCAAAATTTTGTGCAGCCCTGACTTGTTGAAGGTCAGTTGCCCTTCGTGAATAATGAGCCCCGCTTCGTACTTACCCTCCAGAACTTTGGGGACGATCTGGTCGAAGGGAACAACATCGGTAGCGATGTCGGGGGCAAACAGCTTGAGCACGAGGTACGCCGTGGTCATGGTTCCGGGCACCGCGATGCGGTAGTTTGCGATCTCATCGAGCGGAATATTGCGCGAGGCGACGATCATGGGGCCATAGCCCTCGCCGACGCTGCCGCCGCTGGGCATCAGCGCGTACTTGTCCTGGATGTAGGGATAGGCATGAAAGGATATGGCGGTGATGTCGTAGAAACCTTCCAGGGCCTTGCGATTGAGGGTCTCGATGTCACAAAGGGTGTGGGTGAACTTCACGTTGGGCACGCGAATCTTGCTGGTCGCCAGGCCATAGAACATGAAAGCGTCGTCCGAGTCGGGGCTATGCGCGACTTGGATTTCGCGGACATCTTTTGCAGAACTGGGGGTCATAAGAGTGGCGCTGGCCTGAGTTCAAGATTACAGGTTGCGAAAAATCACCGCAAATGGCGCCGGGGTTACAGCTTGCGACGCAAGCGAGGAGCGGCTGCCGCGGCGATCATGACCTTCGCCACTTCGGCAAAGAGAAACGGATACAGGCCAAAGAATGCAGCCTGCCGCCAGCTATGAGTGATGACTGCGAGCCAGCCGATGCCGGCGGCAAACAGAACGGCTTCGGCGACGACCGCGGCCGTCAGGTTGCGGGTGAAGCTCGGCCGGCCGTGCTCGGCGATCCAGCCGGCCAGGAACGCGATGACCGGATAGGCCCACAAATATCCGCCGGTGGGACCCAGCATCTGGGCGAAGCTGCCTGGTCCTGACGACGCGAAGACCGGCAATCCCATCGCTCCCCAAGCCAGATAGAGAGCGGCGGCGGCGAATCCGCGACGGCTGCCGAGCGAAAGTCCGACCAGCAGCACTCCAAAGTTGGCCAGCGTGAGAGGCACCGGCGTAAACGGCAGAGGCACCGTCAGACGCGCGCAGACGGCGATCACCGCGCTAGCGCAGATCACGATTGCGGTTTGCTTGACCAGGCCCAGCGGCTGTTCTGCGATCTGCGAATCGATATGAAGTGCTTTGGACATTTCCAGCCTCCCAACATTAGGACAAAAACTGCTGCGGGCGCTGCTCTTCGACGGCGTCTTCCATCGCCGGACGTGCGTTTCCTGGACCAACGTTCTCCAGATGGACCTGGGCCGCGATCGGCGCCTCGAGCCCAACAACCTCAGGCGGAGGGGCGGTCGCGGGCTGCTCGCGAAGGTGCCGCTTGACGCGGAAATGTATCGCCAGAATCACGGCGACAACGGCCACAGTGCACAGCACCAGGACCGTGAAGAAAACTTTGATTGCCACAGAGACTTAGGATATCAGAAGGTCGAGCCGTTACCGAAGGCGTTCTTCGGATTGCCCACAGACTGGCCACTGGCCACTGACTGCCACCCCCTCCCCCCCGTGTCCCGTAAATTCTTGAAAACACAGGCGACCGTCCGCAAAATCTTGAGCCCGTGAGACTTGCACGCAAAATCTTGAGCGGCAGGGACTTATGGGAACAAAACAGAGGACGCGTGGGCGGAAACTGGGTTCGGACAACTGACAACCGGCAACCGACAACTGGCTTTTCAACTACAACCCCCAGACAAGAATGGGGCAAGAGCGCCGGGGTGGAGGCGAACCCTACCCTAACAACTGAATCCTATCTCCTTTAGAAAAGCTGTCAAGTTACGAAAGTACAATACGAGTAACTGTACTTTCGTAACCTGCAACTCCCACCCAAGCAACACCGACTTGGAACCCGCCCTAAGCGCAGACCGAGGGGGCGCCGCAAGGTCAGAGAATCAGCGCCGGGATACGAACCCTGCTGAGAGGGAACCAGCCCGCACCCGTCCATGAGAGTCAGAAAATGTCGAACGCCTCCGGCGGTATGGTTCCTATTGTGTTCTCAGAGGCCGACGAGGGGCAGTCGCTTCCCGGGCATAGCGGGCCACTAGCCTGGTCCCAGAAGAGAGGATCGCCCGTGTTGGTGACTCCGTTTTGCAGGTTGAGCCACCATGTTCCTGCGGCGATTGGGAACGCCATAGGTCCGGTACACGCGTACACGTCATAGGCGGTGCCAGATGTCCCGCCGCACACGCTGCCATAAACCGGCTTTTGCTGAGGGTCATTCGCTTTGCAATAGACCGCGCAGGTCAGCGGAACGACACCGTCGAAGTACGTCGTGCCGCCATTCTCTCCGCTGGTGACCGACGCCTCCACCGATAGAGGGAGCGCGCCGGAAGGAACCCAAAGGTATAAACAAAAACCGCTTATCGTAGCGCCCGATGTTTGAAAGGTGTCGCTGACGACAAAACCGAAATTGATGGTCCAGGCGTTGACCGTGCCGTTGGCCGGTCCGTCCACGTACGACACCAGGTTATAGCCCGCCGGCGGCGTGCAAAAGAATTCGACCCTGAGCCCGGTTACAAAGCTTAAATTGGTGACTTTGAAGTCGACGGTGTTTACCCCGCCTAGGGTGTTGCTGGTAGGAATGGTGAAGTGGGTGTACCACTTAAAACCACCCGGGTTCGGAGTGCAATTCCCTAACCCTAGATACACGCTGTTTGCCCAAAGACAGGCGCCGTTGTCCGCGGCCATCCTCCCTTGTATCAGGAACTGGCCGCCCAAATTGAATGTTGTTTGGTAGTCGTAGGGAAGAGGTCCTCCGGGCGCATTGAAATTATAATAGTTCCAAGGACTGTCCCAATTAGAGGCAGGCGACGATGTCACCCAACCCGGGTAAGGCGGCAGGGATTGCGGGGCACCAGGAGGCACACCCAAGGGGGGAGGCGCGATGACGTTGTAGTTGGTATCGGGTGGGCCGATTGTTCCCGTATTGCTCTGGGCGGAGCTAATGGAAGGTATTACTGCTACGGCCAGTACAGCAAGGATGAACAGGTCATACCTTAGGTCTTTCATTCGTTTCTCCGTTGTTTCTTGAACTTCCCACGCAATTAGACTGAACGGAATGGCTGGCTGCCCCACCCACCTCGGTAATCGCTTCAAAAGCGGCCAACGGAAGGTACCCGGAACTTACATCTTCTACTCCGTCATCCCCTGTTCGGGCAAGTCAAATTTGTAATGATCTTGGGCTAAGATTGCGCCGGTGGGCGTCGGATAGCGACTTTCACGCGGTTGGTGGTGATAAGGGGCCTGTTGTCAACATCTACTTTGCCAGGAGGGTGGCCCGCCCAACCATGTCAACTCCAAACTCGAGGGTGCCCCACCCAAGCCGGTTTTGTTTTGCTTGGGTGGGGTCTTTCCAGGACCGTAACTCGAATCGGCGGTGTCCCCAGGTTCGCCTGTTTGTTCCACCGCAAGATTACTCTGCCAGTTGTGACACAGTCTCCGAAGCCGGTTTGTCCTTTATCTCATCAGAACGTGATGGTGACTGCAATCGCGGGGCCGGGGCGCGACAGGTCGTACAAGTAATACCCATCGTCGGTGTAATCAAGATATACGTTGTCGGTTTCGTACCAGGTATCAGGCCACGTATCCGGCCAGGGATCGACGAATGTGACCCAATAGCCGTCGTACTGGAAGCGCGGATATCCGCCTACGAAGACCAGCGGCAAGCCGTAGATGTGGAAGTGGTGGCCCCGCCCGAAGTAGCGATTGAAGCGGTCTTGAGGTACACGATAGCCGTTATAGCCGCCGCGTTGGGTCCACGTGCGGTGCTCGCTATTCCAGGAAGTGGCGCGAGACTGGGCGAAACCACTGTGTACCTGGCCTTTGTGTTGTGGGACGCCGCTGGGGTGGACGCCGCCGTAGGTAGTCTTGCTGTTGGCCTGGACGCCGCCGTGATAGGCGCCGCCGTAGCTCGGCTGCGGTTTTGCCTGACTCGGCGCTGGCCGGTTCGTCTGGTGTTGCTGCGCTGGCTGCTGATGTTGAGCGGGTTGCGCCTGTTGATGTTGCTGTCCCTGTTGCGGTTTACCCTGCTCCTTGCCCTCTTGCTCGTGCTGTGCGTAGGCGGGGGCAATTGTTCCAAGCAGGAAGAACTTTTGACCGCAATTAGTAGGTTGACGCTTAGCCGGAATCCCTTGCTTGAGATCTAGCTCGTCCCCATCCTACTACTAGCGGGCGGTTTGCCCACGCCGAGAACTGCATGTCCGAATTCAATGGTGATGCTTGCCGCTGGAGTGTCCACCCGAATGACCGCTTCCCCCGGAGTGTCCACCGCTGTAACTCTTCGGGGCTTTGATCCTGGGAGCATGGCCGCCGCCGTGGAAACTCTCCGCACCACGTCCGCCGCTAAACGGATGGTAGCTGCGCGCGCGCGCTTGCTTGCCAGGAGACTGCGCGAAGCCCCGGCTTCCATATTCGTAGGAAGACCGCTGCGCGAAATTCGAGCGTTGAGGTCTGGCCGTCGTCGCGCGATTGGCGAGCGGCGACCGACTTACGGTTGACGATGTGTGGTTGTAAGCCAGTTGCGGTCCGCGGGCGTAGCCGAACCCTGAGGACTGGTAACCTCGGCTGGAGTTTTGCGCTGAACGGTATCCCGAGTAGCTGTTCGGTGCCCGGGGAACAAATCCACGTCCGGCGGACGCGTTGTATCCACCACCGGGCCGCTCATAGCTGTTGGGTGGACGATGGATAAATCCCTGGGCGCTGTTGGGTGGGCGATGGACAAATGCCTGGGCGCGACTCGTGTTATATCCACCGCCTGAGTAGCCATAGCTGTTTGGCGGCCGATGAACGTATCCCTGCCCAAGTGTCGAGCCGTATCCACTACCGAACCCGCGATAACTATTCGACCCTCCGGCGAACCCTCCCTGTCCCGAACCAGCGCGTAGCCCGCCATGCGGGAAGCCCCAATCGGCCACGGTGGCGCTGTGCGAATAGTAGTTCGAGTTATGGAACAGCACGGCCTGCGCCAGCCAGCTCAATCCCCACGCCAGCCAGCCCCAAGGCATGCGAGTAAAGGCGCTCATCGCGATGCCCAGGCCATAACTTACCGGGGCCGAGCCGAAGAAGGAGCCCAGCGCACCAATCAGCGAAAACCCCGGGTAAGGCGATACCGGCTGCCCGTAGACACTCCAGGGGTCATAGGCCGGCACATAGAGCACCTGCGGATTCACCGGCGCCAGTTGGATGTCACCTGCGACGTAGTTCACCGCCTCGTAGGGAGTGGCTTGCAGATTGCCAGCCGCTTGCGCGCGCTGGCGCAGCACCTGCACCGCCTCCAGTACATCCGACGACTGGTTGTAGTAGGCATTGCCCAGGTCGGAGGTCCACGGCAGGTTCTGGTCCATCTGCGCCAACACCTGCGGAAACGCCGTCAGGGCCTTCACACTCGGGTCCCAGTTCTGGGCGTCCGCTCCCGCCGCAATCTGGTCAGCAGACGCGTCGCCCTGCATCTGCCGCCAACGATCGGCCTCCACCACCTGCGCGGGATAGGTAGACGCAGTGAGAACCAGAGCCACCAGCGTATCGGGATAGAGCGCGATGGGCGCCACCAGTTGCTCCAGTCGCACCGCATTCAGCGGCTGAACCTGTGCATTCCCCTGCTGCGGATACGCGTCAACCGCCTGGTAAGGCTGCGCTCCATAGCTTGATCCGTCTGACTGAAGCTGTCCGCTGTAATCCTGCTGCGCCTGCCCCAATTGCGTCGGAGGCGCCTGCTGCGCTAACAGCTCTCCCTGCCACGCCGGCAGCAGAAGTAATGCCATGGCCAGCGCGACCATACGTCGAAGCGCCGGCCATATGCCTCTCTCAGAATAATTATGCAGAAGTGAATAGAGCCGCAGGCGTGAAAAGCTGGCGGCCTCCGTTGCGGACAGGTTGGTTTGACGTCTCATCCTTCAATCTCTCTGGCCAATATAGGTCCGCCTGAAGGTACCTATATTCCAAGCCGCCGTGGACTGGCCGTTCCGCCGCGGGCAACATATACCGAACGTTTTGTCGTGCACGAGCGGGCTGGCGCCAAAGCAACCCCGGTCCGTTCGGCTAGTAATAAAGAAATGCTTGTTTGGTCTAACCCGGAATTTTGCCGTTAGTTGTGAGGCTGGGAGCTTCGCTCGCTGATTGGAATCGTTGGAAGTTGACCCGGTACTTTGGTCAGCATTGGCAAGACTCATCGCATACGATTATTCGCATACTAAGATCGGGATAGCTGGAGCTGTACAGCTTATAAGTTGATTGACAATGGAGGCCCTGGGCAGAGTCGAACTGCCGACCAACGGTTTAGGAAACCGCTGCTCTATCCATCTGAGCTACAGGGCCATGTGCGACGTAACCCCATTATCTCACGTCAGTTTACAGAGGCAGGCACTGCGCGTGAGTCCTCGTTTAGTGTCCCGAAGGTGTCCGTTAAGGATTTCGGGGCAGGTATGTTGTTCTCTAGCTTCGACATCGCGCTGCGAACATCATCGGCAACCGTCTTGATGTAGTACGTCGCCGTGGTGCTCACGTTCGCGTGGCGAAGTATCCGCTGAATCACCATGTCCGGTACGCCCAGGCGGTAGAGATTGCTTCCGAGTCCCCGCCGTGCGGCGTGCCAGCCGTGCCACTCGGGATAACGTGCATCCCGCTTGAACGTGTGGTCTGCCTTTGCTCCGTGCGCTGCTTCGTCCTTTCGGCACACCTCGCAGCGATTCAGCGCGGGCAGGATGACGCGGCCCAAAAGGTTATTCATGCAGAGCGGCTTTCCCAAGCTGTTGGCGAAGATCGGGCCGGACTGTGGGTTCCCACACCGAAGCCGATGCAACTCCAACCGCTCTGCTAATTGGCGAATCACCGGCACAGGCGCGCGGCCCTTGCGCGTCTTAGGCGCGGTTACGTGTCCATTCCAGATCGAACGGGAGATGTGCATCTCGCCGTCCCGATAGTTCTCCCACAGTAGCCCCTGAATCTCCCCATGCCTCAGCCCCATGAAAGCCGCAACAGCAAACGCCGTCGCTGCCGGTTCGGGTAGCAGCGAAAGGATGCTCTGCACTTCGTCCAGCGTGTAGGCATAGGTTTCTTGCGCTTCAGGGGCGCTAGGAGCGATTGCAGTGTCACGGACGGGGTTCTCCCCCTTGGAAATAGTCCTGCTGCTTCGCTAGGGTGAAAATCCCGCTTATGATGCTCTTGATGTGGCGCAGCGTGTTGCGGCTGAGAGTGCTGTCACCGTCACTGCTGCCAATTTCGTTCAGCCATCCTTGAATGTGGTACGTGCGGGTGTCCTTGAGCCATAGTTTCCCGCAGCGTGCCTCTAGGTGATCTTGCCAGATGTCCCGATAACCCTTCAAAGTCGAAGGGCGCTTGTGCTGTTCGACCCAAGTCAAATAGACCCGTTCCACGAAATCGGGAATCGTGACTATTCGCTCAGGTGCAAAGCTGCCATTGTTGACGGTGTGCATGTGCTTCTCGGCTTCGCTCACGATGTCGGCAGGCGCGTGCTTGCCGCGTGTCGTAACCGGGCCGAGCGCATGTGTCACTCGTTTCCGTTCGATGCTTCCGCCGACATTGCGCCGTTCCCAGTAGCGCACGTACCAGCGATCACCGATGCGGATTACTTGCCCCGCTTGCTTGCGAGTCCGCATTAGCTCTTCCCCTTTCTTTGCTGCTGTGCTCGTTTGCGTTCGCGGGCGGCAACGGCTTTCTTTGCGATCTCGCGGCGTTTGGCAGCCGAAAGACTCTTAGCCCTTGCTTTCCCGCCCTTGCTGGCAATCTCGGAGATTTCGGACTGAGGCAGACTGTTTGCCCTCGCGGTCCCTCCAAGATGGCCGAGCGCCTGTGCGTGCGGGTTTTTCTTCTGGCCCATGCCAAACATATTAGCATCTTGCTTGGCGTAATGCAAGAAAAAACGAAAGGAATGCCGCACGGGTGGAGAGGGGCGACTTTTGTCTTTGTGTGTGTCCCCTTTTGATCGGCGAGGCTGCTGGAATGCCCCTCGGGGCAAGCGGCCACAGCCAAGGAGGGACAACGTGGAAATCCGAAGCGCAAAACGAAGCCCAAAACACGGCATTGCGGCGTGCCCGATCTGTGGAATTGCGGTCGCCTTAACCAAAGAGGGGCGCCTGCATCGCCACGGTGACCCTTTAAGAACTTGGGGTACTCCCCAAATGGCTGGCAGCGGCAAGAAGATGAAACTGACTCCCAAACGTTCTTCATAAGCACCCCTTTAACGCGGGTCTGTCGAACAGGTAATTGCGGGAGAAATCTGTCAATGGCGCTTCCGTTCGAGCCACTCCTGCAGCCTTGGTGACCCCCACTCGAACCGCACATACCTCCCTAACCGGATGCAGGGAATCCGCTCGTGCTTTGGGGTGCGTTCGCGGGTGTGGTTCCGAATCCACGACTCCGGCACGCGCCAGCGGGCCGCTAACTCTGCGGAGTCGATTAGCTCCGGGCCGTCAATCCCGCCTGTTCGGGACATCTGCTGTTTCTGGCATCATAGTTTCAGTCACTTAGAATTGAGTAGCGGTTACGCTAACCGCAGTTCGCTCACCCTGAGCGTCCGCGCCAAGTACCAATCCGACCGTTCTTTTCGCTTAGCTACGCTCATCCCATTTTCTTCATGGCTGCCAACCGTTTCAGTCCACTTGGCAGCGCCTTGCCTTCGAAGCTCGCCGCGAGCTGTGGACGCATCTCATCGGCTAAGGGCGCCAACCTATAGGCTTCGGCAAACTCCCTTCGCATGAACGGCTCAGACTCGTAGGAACGCATCGAAATCCTTCGCAGCCCGCGTAATTGCCGAATTGCGTACTCAATACGCGGCGGGATGGCCGGCGCGTTGCGGCGTGGGCCCAAATCGGGGTGCCAGAAACGGGCAATATAGTTCTGCACCAAATCCCATGCTGCATTAATCTCCACTTGTAACCTGTCTTCTTGCTTCAGGCCGCCCCGCTCTCGGATAGCTTTTACGCTCGGGAACCATTCCGTGTCGTTGCGCATGACCTCATGGACCGCTTCCGATAGCGCCTCGAAACCGATCTCTCTAGCGATCAGCGCCCATTCCTCCATGTGTACATCCGCCTGGGCATCAGTCAGAGGTTGCTTCAACGACATCGCCCTTGCCCACGCCATTAACTTCGCCAGTCGAGTAGCGAGTGACAAAGCGTCGGCCTGCACCTGCGATGGCATCATGAGTTTGCTTTTCCTCTCGTTCGGCTCGGTTTGTGACATTTCCATCCCTCCCGCTTAATTTCCCGTACCGATCCAGTGGCCCCCCTGCGTAGTCGCTGAGATTCGACAACCATTTTCGTGGGCGGGCACTATTAACACCCTCCGACCCGAAGTGATTGCGAACCATCAACGCGATTTGGTTCTCGGTCCAAGTCGGATTACTGCTGAGTAGGGAGTCCAGAGCTTTTCCCTCTGAACCATTCCAGGCGCACTTAATGCCGAATTGTTGTAGGTGCAATTCCTGGATCAGGCTCCTGATCGGCGCGTGCCGAGGCTCGACATCATGCGACGACGATTTCGGGCCATCTGCTATTGGCGCGTCAGCGCCGGAAACGTCTCCTGAGCCAAAGCCAGAGCCAAAGCCAGGAAGTTTTTCGTTTCTACGTGGAAGTGATTGGATTCCATCGGATTCCAAAAACTTCCGTAGCCGGTCAGTTGGGGGCACCGGGCCGACGGCTTCATTCTTCCCTCGACGACTCTGCCCCGGAAGGCGTCCGGGCCGATCTATTCCTACCCAGAACCCACACTCCTTGCCGGTGGCAGTGTCCACCCACCGGAATAAGAGCTTGACTCGTTCAAACTCCGCTAGAATCTGCTCAACAATCTCTGGCGTTATTTCAGGGCGGTTGTACGAATACACCGTGGACCAGATACGGCGTGGGTTTGCCTCGAACGCTCCATTGGCAAGCGCAAGCGGGATCAGGTTGGCAAGCTCCGCGCGCCAGTTTGGAGGCTGCACTTTCTCCAACTTGTCCCGATCGCCATAGGCCCTCACCGTCAATGACCCGCTTCGGCATCACCGGGTACCGTCCGATTCGTTGTTCCAAAATCTCCTTCGGCGCCCTCCAGCGGCGCCACCCGACTTCGATAAGGGAGTCGATCTTTGCCCTGGGGACACTGGTCGCCCACCTGGACCGGTGCTTTGCCCGGGGGCACGCCTTAAGAGCGGTGGCGGTGTTTTCCCTCCAGACTCCAACTTGCGCTGCACTGGTAGACCTGGGTTAGTGTTGTTGGAGGGTCGGTTTGCCAAGGGCATTGTCCTGCCTGGTGAGGGAGACCGTTCAAGGTTATTGACCTGATCGGCCGCATTGATTTTCGGTGCAGCGTCAGATTTGTGCGCGGAGGAGTGCTCAACATCCGCAGTAGCCTGCGGTTTTACATCGGATGTCTGGACCGCGCGGTCTTCCAGCGTATTAGGTCTACCCGATACAGCGCGGCGCATAGTGCCATCTGAGATGATCCGCTGAATCTCGACTTCGGAGATCCGAATTGACTTGCCAGCTTTTACATATTCAATCTCGCGCAGAGTGACCCATCGGCGGACCGTGCGGGGGCGTATGCGGAGACGTTCAGCAGCTTCTGCAATGGTGAGGAGATTGTTTAGCATTTGAGACCTCTTGGAAGCATTGAGGACGCTTGCCTCTCATATAAAGTCCCCGCACGTCGGGGTTTTGCGGGGTGGTAGGAGGCTAAACTATTGAAATGATTACAAGCAGGAATTGCTGAGGTTGGAGAAAGTGTTTGGCGGTTGCGGGGTGCCCTTACCGGGCACGCGACCTATGACTGTGGGAGTTTTGCACTGCAGAATCTTTCCTGGCGCGGTCGTTTTCGCGGAAATGGTCCATTTTGCGTTTTGCTGATTCGAGGCTCTCGTCTACGGTCGTGCGATGGAGACGAAGCCGCCTTGCAATTTGACCAGGTTCCATCTCATGCTCCCATGTGAGCGACGCAACTTGGCGTTGGCGGGGCGCCAGCCTTGCATTGTCGAACAACTCCGAGTACTGTCCTGTCTCCCCAGGAATCACCCCTCCATCCTCTACCGTCTTCTGGGCTCGAATCGACTGAGTTTTGGTGGGCGTAACTGCATCGATGAAAGCATCTCCGAACCGATCGAAAATTCCCTCATTGAGTTCGCCGGCGAATTGTTGGTACAGGTGTTGGATTTCCCGCTGGGATGCCTCTTCCTCCATGAACAGAGCAGGGTGTCGACTCAGACTCCCAGCTCCCAGAAACCCAATATCAAACCAAGCGGGCAGACAATCTCCACCGAAGCGGCACACAGTTCGAGTGAACGCCAGGAACCGACAAGCGGCAGTCCAAGTCTCGACCTGCCTCAGATCAGGCACGGCCAAGAATTCGCACAGGTTCCGCCGGATCTCGTTTTCCACATTGGAAAGGCGGACCACCTCCGATCTTTCGTTATGAAGCGCCGCGAATTTCGGCAGATACTTACTGACGCATTCTGTAAGCGAAGCGGCCAACTCGCGCAATCCTTCGTCGAAGATTTCGCGCTTCTCTGTTTCGGGCGCACGGCGAATCTTATCGGCGAGCGAGGTTGTCACCTCACCAGTCGTCTTAGAAAGTTCCCTTTCAAATCGAAACTCCAACACCGTCAAGATATCTTTTCGATTCATCGACTCTGAGAATGAATCACAAGATAGATGTAGGTCAAGGCCAAGAAATGTAGCTCTATGACCTGCACGGCAAGAGCGCCAGCTTTTTTCCTCCGTTCCCCCCTTTGTGGGCCAAAAGCGTTTGCCTTATGATTTCGTGAGAAACACGAGCATCGAGGGAATTAAATGGGAGGATACGGCAGTGGGCGATCTCCGGGCGGCGGAAAGAAGACTACTTCGACGTATCTCCAACTGGACGTGCGACGCCTGCAGCGAAAGGGATTCCTAGCGTCGGGAGTTTCATCCAATTGGCGTTGGAACCGGGAGGGCGAAGACGTCGCATCAATCAATGCCCATGCCGGACCCGGCCGGCTGATCCTGTCATGGACACAATTCGGAAATGCTCCGGCTTCGCAAATCGGGGCATATGCGGTCCAAATTGTATGGACGCATTGCCACTACGGCGGCGCCCGCGCATGGTTTCTTTGCCCTGCCGTGGGCTGCGGACGACGGGTGGCTATCCTCTATGGCGGGACGGTGTTTGCATGCCGCCACTGTTACCAACTGACATACAGCAGTCAGAGGGAGCAACCCCCGATCCGCGCTTTCAGACGGGCGCAAGAGATTCGAATGAGGTTGGGTGGTCCCGCAAGAATTACTGATCCCTTCCCGCCAAGGCCAAAGGGGATGCACGGCCGAATATATAGTCGACTTCAACTCGAAGCGCGAGAGGCAGAGCGGCTTTACTTGGATGACTGGTGGCTCAAAGACATCGCCTTCCGGCGCTATTTGGAACGCATGCTGGCGGAGAGGGACAGGAGATTGTCTATTCGCTCAGGGAAAACCGCGAAACACTGAAGGCGTGTTCATTCAGTATGGTTCTTAGCACCGGATAGATCATCAGCCCCAACGCCGCGAGTAGCAAAACAGCGGCAATGACTCGTTTGCTCATGCGTCGCGCGTGCCTAGCTTCGGTGTAGTCGTGCGCAAATCCGTACCCGGCAAGCGCCAATCACGCAAGCAGATCTTCCGTAGGACCTCTCAGTTGGCCCACTGAGCCAGAGCCTGTTCGGCAAACGAGTAGGCATGTGCCTTTGTGGAATAGCCGTCACCGAACCATATCGCTTGGACTTGGCGGTCATCGCTCGCCTTCGCATACTTGAGGTAATCGACATACTCGATTACTCCGTTGTAGGCGGCCCAGAGCGAACCTGCCACGCCTTTTTGGTCGTTACCCCTGCCTTTTAGGAATAGTTCTTCGGCGCCAGCGCGATCCGTGCGGGCCTGTTCTAGCGCCCGTTGATACCGAACCTCATCAGCTCGCCGAGTCGGGTCAGGGAACACCCGAGACAGGTAGTGCTGCAGTCTGGAAACATCCATCTGCACCACCGCCATTCTCTGGAAAACTTCTTCGAGCTCGGTGTACCGAACCTTTATGGTATTCAGTACTTTGGCAGCCTGGCGTAAGCGCTCCTGAACATCCTTAGTGTGGGATACGCGAAGAGTTGGACCCTGACTTAGGGCCAGGGTGAGTGTGTTCTCACATACCACACGAATTGGCGTGAACTTGATTTGAACTGCGCTGTTACCGTCATGGCTATTGCTGAGGAGAAGGTATTTGTGCGTGATGTCGTCTCCGATGACTCGAATGTCCTCGGGCAGCTTCGCCAAAATCCAAACGCGCTCTCCATCTCCAAGCGCGCCGGCGGTGTGATAAACAGCCGCATTTCGGCCCACGATAGGATCAAAAAATGTAAACGCCTCACGATTCTGCAGAGGCATGTAGGCACTTCGGACAATGCCTAAGACTGTGGCCTTGTTGTTGCTCCAATCATCGCCTCGCACGATCGCGTAGTAGTCGCGCGCACGATGCTTCGGAGAGTCTCCGACGAAGAGCGGCTGTTTGAGCACTGTCCAGTCCAAGTGCGCAGATCTAATCGCCTCTTCAGCAGTGGCGGGTTTATCCAATACTGTACCAAGGCGATGCCAAGCTGGTTCGCGGACGACCATTACCGCAGCGGTCCCGTTTCGTTCGCTGATGTTGTCCCCCATTTCTTCCGTAAGCGTCTGGGCAACACACCTTTTCGACGAGAGGCGTGTGTGGTGAAGTGGCTGGATGAATGAAAAACAGAAAATGCCAACCGGCCGCCGACGCACCCGTGAGGAAATTCAGCAGCTAGTGGCGGAGTTTATAAGCAGCGGCATGCGTCGAACCGAGTTTGCAACGCTCGAAGAGAAAGAGTAGAAGAGCTTCTTCGACCAGCCGGTTGGTGCCGGTGGAGTTGGCTGCCAGGAAATCGCCGACGCAGCACGAACCGAGTTGTGGGCTGGCCGTGGTGCTGTCGGGCGAACGCCGGATCGAAGTACATCCTGATTTTGACACCAATACGTTAGAGCGCCTACTGAGCGCGCTGGAGCGGGCGTAAGCCATGTTTGGATTGGGTCCGGCCACACGGATCTATCTGGCCGCCGGAGTCACCGACATGCGCAAGGGGTTCGAGGGGCTGTACGGTCTCGTCCGAGATCGATTGTTGTGTGAGCCGCTAAGCGGACACCTGTTCCTGTTCTGCAACGCCCAGCGCAATCGGTTGAAGGTCCTCGTCTGGGATGGTAGCGGTCTCTGGGTCTGTGCCAAGCGTTTAGAGAAAGGGCGTTTCACCTGGCCGCAATCCGGCGATGCGCAGGGCAAGGTCGTCCTGAGTCACGAAGAGCTTTCTCTCTTGCTAGGTGGGATCGATCTGGCGAAAACCAACCACAAGCGGTGGTACCGGAAGGTTCCGCCAGAAAGACATGCCGCCGCATAGACCGCTTGCGCGTCGCGGGCCGACTCTGTTAAATCAGTAGCCCATTGTGAGTGAAGCTCCCCCCATTCCTTCAGCACCAGCCGATCTGGAACTCATCGCACAACTGAGGAGCCGGCTGCAGTACGCGGAGCTGAGGATTCGTGTGCTGGAAGAGCAGCTGCGACTGATGCGCATCGAGAAGTATGGAGCGGGCGGCGAAAAGCTTTCTCAAGCGCAAATGGAATTGTTCGCGCTTGAGCCCGTCGTCAGTGAATTGATCGAGCAGGCGGAGAGTGAGCACGCGCCAGCGCATCGCTCGACCAAGAAATCCGTCAAGCATCCCGGCCGCCAGAAATTGCCTGCGAATCTTCCTCGCGTCGAGCGGATCCTGCCTTGCACTCCGGATCAGCGTGTATGCAGAAGTTGCGGCAAAGAAACGGTGGTGATCGGCTACGAGGAGAGTTCCCAGCTGGACGTGGAGCCGGCGAAGTACTTCGTGCTGGTCACAAAACGAGAGAAACGGGCTTGCCGGTCGTGTGAGGAACTGGGAGTGGTCTCAGCCCCGCTGCCACCACGGGTCATCGAGAAGGGCCTAGCGAGTGACCGCATCGTCATCGACACGGTCATCAGCAAATATTGCAATCACACGCCCCTGCATCGGCAGAGCATGATTCTGGAAAGAGACATCGGTTTGGAAATCAGCCGAGCGACATTGGACGGCTGGGTCCTGAAGGTGGGCGAGTTGCTGATCCCTATGGTCGCAGCGATGAGGCGAGAGTTGATTAGCGGAAGCTACATTCAGGCGGACGAAACCCCGGTCGATGTGCAGACGCACGAGGGCCGAGGCAAGAATCATCAAGCCTACTTGTGGCAGTACGGCCGGCCCTGCGGAAGCGTGGTGTTCGACTTCCGTCTGGGCCGTGGACGCGATGGACCGAAGCGGTTCCTGGAGCAGTTCGAAGGTATTCTGCAGACCGACGGATACGCGGCTTATGACCAGATCGGCGGCGCGAGAATGGTACATGCCGCTTGTTGGGCTCATGCTAGAAGACAGTTTTTCGAGGCGGTGCAGCTGAATCCACGAGACCCGGTTGCAACTCCGATTGTGGCGCGGATGGACGAACTGTTTGCCGTTGACGCGGAAGCTCGCCGCAGAGGAATCGGTCTCACTGGACGTCAGGCTCTGCGTCATGAAAGAGCCAAGCCTCTGTTGGATGCTATTCGTAGCAAGATCGAGGCAGCACAGTCCGTTGCATTGCCCTCCAGTGCACTCAGCAAGGCCTGCCAATACGCGCTCACACTGTGGACGAAACTTACACGATTCTTGGAATATCCTGAACTTGAGCTGAGCAATAACCTCGCGGAAAAATTCAATGCGTCCCGTGGCTTTGGGCCGCAAGAACTGGATACACATCGGCAGTCCACAGGCGGGACCCAAGGTTGCGGCATTCTCTCGGTCGTGGAAAGCTGCCGCAGGTTGAAACTCCCGGCGCGCCACTACTTGGCGGCGGTTCTCCCCGGGTTTGCCGATCTCCCGATCCAGCGCCTCCCAGACCTTACTCCTGCTGTATGGGTCGCCCAGCATTCATAGACTCGAGCGACCGGGTTGTTAGCGCGAGGCAAAGAAGCATCTTTCTGAGCTGTACTGGCTCCTTATCCTGCACGGAGGTTGTGATCGCAGGACATTGCTGCCAGCGATCACAGTCTTCCAAGTAGGTGGCCGTTGGCGGTTGTTGAGCAAAACTGCACAGCTTCCGCATGTCCTCTGCAAGATACTGTCTGTAAGCGCCCCGATGCGGCGCAACGCGCCCGATTTCCCGGAATTCAGAACCTCGAATTGAGACTTCGTCGAGAGTAGCTGTCCGTCGATTTTCGAAGCCTCCTCTGGACCAAGGCCCTGTGGAGATATCAAGAACAGGAGGACAGTCATGGTGAAAACGGAGGCAGATAAGCCCGAGTCCAAGGCGGAGGCGCAGGCGAAACCCGAGCCCGAGGACGGCTCGAAGCCCGAGTCGAAGGACGATCTGAAGTCCGTTGCCATGCCGGAACTCCAGAAGAAGTTGGGTTCTTCGCCGGACGGCCTCAGTCAAGCCGAAGCACAGAAGCGGCTGACGCAATATGGCCCGAACGAGATCGCCGAAAAGAAAACCAATCCTTTCCTGAAGTTCCTCACCTATTTCTGGGGCCCCATCCCGTGGATGATTGAAGGGGCAGTAATTCTGTCGGGAATTGTCCGGCACTGGCTGGATTTTTTCATCATTCTTGTTCTGCTTTGTTCCAACGCCGTGGTCGGCTTTTGGGAAGAACACCAGGCGGGCAATGCCATCGCTGCCCTCAAAGCCAAGCTGGCGATCAAGGCCCGGGTAAAACGTGATGGGAAGTGGGCCACCCCGGCGGCGCGCGAGGTAGTGCCGGGCGACGTCATCCGCTTGCGCCTTGGCGATATCGTTCCGGCGGATGCGCGCTTGCTGGCGGGCGACCCGGTGGAGGTCGATCAGTCGGCGTTGACAGGCGAATCTTTGCCCGCGACGCGCAAACCTGGCGAGGCGGTTTTTTCAGGTTCGATTATCCGCCAGGGCGAAATCGACGCGATGGTGTACGCCACCGGTGCGAACACCTACTTTGGCAAGACCGCGCAACTGGTGCAGGAGGCTCATACCGTCAGCCATTTTCAACGTGCCGTTCTGAAGATTGGGGATTACCTGATCATTCTGGCAGTGGCCCTGGTGGCGGTCATTATTGGCGTCGCTCTGTTCCGTGGCGACCCCCTCCTGACTACGTTGCAGTTCGCCCTAGTGCTTCTGGTGGCCGCGATCCCCGTGGCGATGCCAACCGTGCTGTCCGTGACCATGGCGGTCGGCGCCCGCCTGCTGGCGAAAAAAGAAGCGATTGTGACCCGGTTGCCGGCAATCGAGGAACTAGCTGGCGTGGACGTGCTGTGCTCGGACAAGACCGGCACCCTTACCCAGAACAAGTTGACGCTGGGCGATCCATTCAGCTTGAACGGTATCCCCGGTGACCAGGTCATTCTCTGGGCTGCACTTGCTTCGCGTGCGGAAGACAAGGACACGATCGACCTGGCCGTGATCGGAGGGGTGAAAAACGAACAGGCTTTGAAGGGCTATCAGGTCGTTCACTTCCAGCCGTTCGACCCCGTCCATAAACGCACGGAAGCAACTGTCAAAGGCGGAGACGGAAAGCAGTTCTTTGTGGCCAAGGGAGCGCCGCAGGTGATTCTGCAAATGTCGACCAACGCCGGTGAGGTAAAGCCCGTCGTCGAGAAGGCCGTCAACGAATTTGCGGGACGCGGCTTTCGTTCCCTGGGCGTGGCTCGGGCCGATCAGGAAGGCCAGTGGCAGTTTGCTGGCGTGTTGCCTTTATTCGATCCTCCACGTGAGCAAGCCAAAGCAACCATCGCGAGCGCCCGGGTGATGGGGGTGAACGTCAAGATGGTCACGGGCGATCAAATGGCCATCGCTCGGGAAACCGCCAAACAACTGGGGATGGGCACGAACATCGTCGATGCCAGCGCATTGGGCGACATGAAGCATCACGAGACAGCCCAGTCGGCGGAGGCCATCGGGAAGGCGGATGGCTTCGCGCAGGTATTTCCCGAACATAAGTTCTACATTGTGGATGTCCTGCAAGAGGCTGGTCACATCGTCGGCATGACCGGCGACGGAGTGAACGATGCTCCCGCGTTGAAAAAAGCCGACTGCGGCATCGCCGTTTCAGGCGCGACAGACGCGGCTCGCGCCGCGGCGTCCATTGTGCTGCTGGCGTCCGGCCTCTCGGTGATCATCGACGCGATCAAGGAAAGCCGCCGCATCTTCCAGCGGATGAACAGCTATGCGATCTATCGCATCGCAGAAACTCTGCGAGTGCTGTTCTTCATGACGTTGGCGATCCTGGTGTTTAACTTCTATCCGCTGACCGCAGTGATGATCGTGATGCTGGCGCTGCTCAACGACGGAGCCATTCTGTCCATCGCCTATGACAACGTTCATTACAAGGATAAGCCCGAGGCCTGGAACATGCGCCTGGTGCTGGGAATCTCCACCGTGCTGGGCGTCATCGGGGTC
>JBEKQY010000142.1:0-19498 GCA_049519235.1 Candidatus Korobacteraceae bacterium
AGAATTCCAATTGCAATAGTCATACGCTTCCTCGCCGGAAGTCGCTCGACTCTTGGTTTCTGGAAATGGAGCGGCTCCGCGCTAATCATAGCACGCTCCCTTCGTGAAGTGAACTACCCTGCTTTTTGGTCACGTACGGCACCATCTTCGAGCTGACCTACCCTGATTGGACGCTGGTGACTCTGAAGGCCTGGTCGAACGTCGAATACTTCAGTGCCGCCGTAACCCCTGATGCTTCGGGTAATGTTTACGGCACGGTTAACACAGGCGCCGGAGACGGCGAGGTCTTCAAGCTGACCTGTTGCTGGACCTATACTCCGCTGCATGATTTCAGCGGCACCGATGGCTCGGCGCCCGACGGCGCTCCCGTAGTCGATGCGCAAGGCAACATCTACGGCACGACCACTGAGGGCGGAGCTTATGGCTACGGCGTGGTCTGGGAGATTTCGCCGTAGCCGAGCGTTACAAGTACGCAGGGGGCCGGCATCCTCGCGGCGTGCCGGCCTCTTGTTTGCTACAGCCGCACTGCTGCAGCCTAGCTGGTGGCAGGGCAATGCATCGGTAAATCCCCAACTCACACGCAATCTGCGCCGAGGCTTGGTTTTGGGATTACGTGTGAAATCGCCTGATTTCGCCAATCATCTTGAAGCAAGTGACCTAAGTCTCTTCTCGTCAGCTCTTACACCGTAATGCAAAATTAAGTTGCACGGCTGATAGTGTGTGATACTCTTCCCGGCAAGGACGCCGGTTGAGGAGGGTCAGCATGGCAACACGGACGAAAACCGCAACTTCGATTTTCGACATCAACCTGTACGCGAGAACAGAGGCGCTCGTCTCGCTGGCCATTTTGGCTGCAACGTTCGCTATCCTTCCAGCCGCCGAGGCGCAGACCTACACCATCCTGCACAGCTTCAGCTACGGACCTGATGGTGGCTATCCGCAGGCCGGCCTCACGATGGATGCCGCGGGAAACCTCTACGGCACGGCCGGTGTGGGAGGATTGCCGAATGACTGCCCCTCGGAGGGGTGCGGCACAGTATTCCGGATGACGTATAAGAATTCCAGTTGGCAATTTACGACGCTGTACAGTTTTCAGGGCAGTGACGGCGAAGCGCCCACCGCCCGCGTCGTTTTCGGCTCCGGCGGCGCGCTGTACGGAACAACACTGGGCGGCGGCCTGTCGAACTGCGACGGCGATGTCCCCGGCTGCGGCGTTGTTTTTCGGCTCCAGCCGCCGGCGGGATTCTGTCGCTCCATCCTGTGTCCATGGACGGAAACCTTTCTCTATCGCTTCCAGGGTGGCGCTACGGGCGGAATACCGGAAGGCGATATTACCTTCGACCCCGCAGGCAACATCTACGGCACACTGCTCAGCGGAGGTTCCACCGGCCCGTACTGCGGCAGCTTTGGCTGCGGCGTGGTGTACGAGTTGTCTCAGGGTGGAGGCGGGACGGAAAGCGTGCTGTACACATTCCGCGGAGGTATCGATGGACTGCATCCAAATGGTGGCGTAATCCGCGATGCTGCCGGGAATCTCTACGGTACGACGACTCAGGGCGGTGGATACGGCTGCGGCGGTTCAGGCTGCGGCACAGTGTTCGAACTGTCACCCTCCCCATCCGGCTGGACCGAAACCATCCTCCACTCGTTTCAGGGGTCCACCGACGGAGATCTTCCTTACGCTGGGCTCACCATGGACGCTGCCGGCAACCTTTATGGATCCACTTCGACCGATGGCTCTGGGGGCGGCGGGACGGTCTTCGAACTCAGTCCAAACGGGCCATCATGGACTTTTTCTACGCTGTACAGCCTGGCCGGGATTTTCCTGGGCGGCCCACAGGATGCCCTGACCCTCGATAACGCAGGGAACATTTACGGCGCTGCGCAATACGACGGGGCATACGACCAAGGCAGTGTCTTCAAGCTGAGTTACGCCAATGGATCGTGGCTCTACACCGATATCTACGACTTCACGCCTGATGGGAGCGGCGGTTGGTTGTTCGACGGACTCGTTCTTGACAGCCAGGGCAACATCTTTGGAACCGCCTTTCACGGCGGAAGCTACGGCCACGGCAATGTTTTCAAGATAACGCCGTAGGGAGGGTCAAACGAGACCTGAGTTGAATCGTAACTGTTGCAAAATCGCCATAGCACTCACTGTCCGAGCGCCCGCGATTTGGTCGCTGGGTACGCCATCGGGAGACGATCCACTTGGACGTATAGTCGGCAAACCGTTGAACTGCCACTCGCGTGCAAACTCCCGAGATACCGGCATGTGGGAGGTGTCGGCGTTTGCATCTTATGCGTCAATCTGTGGTGGTATTCTCATCTCATGCGGTCCTCGACTCTCACCTTATGGGGACGCGGTCAATCTAAGTCGCTGTTTTTACACCCCTGCCATTCTCACGTTATGCGTAAACCCACACCGCCGCTCGAGATGACAGAATGGCACGCGCAAGCCGCAACGCGGCGGGATGGGGTTAGGCGGGGGCGTAAGCCCCCGCTGGACAATTGGAATACATCGAGCCGCGGAGCGGCGACACGATGTCCCGTGACTGGTCTCACTGACGGCCGGCGATCCCATCCACTACGCTGCATCCATGGCCGACACCTACACCAAAATCCTGGTCCACTGCGTCTTCAGCACGAAGGAGCGACAGCCGCAGATTTCCCAGCCCGAGAAGCTCTGGACTTATCTGCGTGGAATCGCCCGCAACCGCGGCGTCGACACGCTGGCTGTCGGCGGGACGGCGAACCATGTCCATCTGCTCATCGCGCTGCCCTCCAGCCTGACCATTGCGCAACTGATGCGCGATTTGAAGGCCAATTCATCCCGCCATCTAAATAAGAAGCAGCGCGGATTCGCATGGCAGGATGGCTACGCCGCCATCAGTGTCAGCCCATCGCAGGTGGAGGCCGTCAGGAGATATATCGAGGCGCAGAGCGAGCATCACGCGAAGCGCAGCTTCGAAAGCGAGTACGTGGCGATTCTGGACAAATCGGGCATGCAGCATTCGGCGGAATACGTGTTTGGCTAGTGTCGCCGCGCTGCGGCTCAGTTCACGCATACAGCCTAGCGGGGGCTTACGCCCCCGCCTAACCCCATCCCGCCGCTGTGCGGCTGGACTATCCGGTTTCCGGGCAGTGTGCCCGACTGCAAAATCCTTTGTAAGTCGCGATGCAGTGTTTTGCCGCGTGCCCTAGGTTCGCCGCTCATCCCGCCGCTGCGCGGCTAGATTGATCGGCTTTCGACCCGCTTCATGACGACGAACTTACGCCCGCAAATGACGGCGAAATAGTCCGTTCCTGGGCCTCTTAAGGTGAGATAATAGGAGTATGACTTACTACCAAGTGGAATTCCGGACGGAAGGCGCCAGCCAGCGCGAGCCCAAACGCTTTCGCACCGAAGAGAAGGCGAAGAAACACGCGATGAAGGTGCTGGGCATCGCCGACGACGGCAGCCTCGAAGCCAGAGCGACCATTCTGCCCGTCAGCAAGAACCGGACGCCGCTCACATGACCTGCCCCAACTGCAAGAGTGAGCTATCCCGAGTCTGGCAACCGAAGCGCGCTTCCAACGTAATCGTGCCGGTGCAGTGGAGTTGCAGCATCTGCGGCTGCTCCTTCGGCAGCAAACAGTTGCGTGCAGGCGCGAAGCGGCAGGCGAGCGCCGCTCCGGCGCAGCCCGAACTCGTCTAAAGTCCGAGCCAGCGATGCCCACGCCGAGTGCCCGTCATTCCTGCCGTTGGAATGAGTGGGATTTGCTTTTTCCCGACCCCGGCAGTTCATAAGATCCATTTTGATCTCCCCCACATTCGAAAACCGCGAATGTGTGGGGCACCGGCGCTCTCGATTTGACAATGCTCAGGCAATAAGATACAGTTCAATGTGAGGCGGTTTCCACCCTACCCTCTTTCAGGTTCCCTGAACATAAGTCAGCCCATCTGAAGTTTTCTTCCTCTTATATACGTTGCAACCTTTAGGAGGTTGAATATGTACGCACGTAATGTCTCGTTTCGCCTGAAAACCAACATGCAGTCCGATTATACCCGCACATTCGAGAACCAGATTCTTCCTTTGCTCCGTAAGCAGAAGGGCTTCAAGGACGAAATCACGTTGTCCAATCCCGGCAGCCAGGATGCGGTTGCAATCAGTCTGTGGGAGAACAAGGCCAATGCAGACGATTACACTACCAACACCTACCCGCAAGTGTTGAAGACCTTCGCGAACGTCATCGATGGAACACCGAGGGTTCAGGCGTTTGAGACGGTCATCTCGACCGCCCATGCCCCGGTAGCTGTGTAACTCTGCCAAGCATGTCGCAACGGGAAGGCGGCTAATTCCGCCTTCTCGGACTGCGTTTACCCCACCTATTCCTGCCGTTGGAATGAGCGGGATTTGCTTTTTCCCGACCCCGGCAGTTCATAAGATCCATCTTGATCTCCCACACATTCGAAAACCGCGAATGTGTAGCGCACCCGGCGCCATCAAATATCCAGAGTCCCTTCAGGGACGACACGAAACCGTGCCGTTCTGTCGGACTCATCACTACCGATAACGCGGTCCCAGGACTTACGTCCTGGGCTACGATTGTCGCGCCCCGCGGGCTCTGCATTATGCAATGGTCAAGGGTTGCATTTCTCCGCTAGTTGCTTCGCGGCCTCTACTTTGAGAGCCGGTAGCTCTTCTACGGTAGATGCCGCGTCTTTCATGGTAGTGTCGATGGTTCTTATCGTAGGCTTGCCGGTGACTTCGACTTCGTGCCCGACATAAGGGCTGAGTCTAGCAGTACTACCAGTAAGGTCATAGATCGTCCCATCCTTGCCTGTGACCGTGTAATGACCGCCCGAGCTTCGTAAGCAACCGTCGATTGTAGTTGGATACGTACTGGCAGGAGCCTGCCAGATGTCCGCCCCTGGATGCCCCTCTTGCGCCTGTAGCCAAAGCGCAGACATGAATAGCAGTGAAGCAAGCATCAGTATTCTGACCATAAAATGGACCCTCCCCGGCTTAGAGGAGTTTCGCAGTTAGTGTAGTCCGGCACGCACGGGTAGAGCGGCGCTTTAGCGCCGCGTCTCGCCGCGGACAACAGAACCGCTTGCCCAAGCCTTATAAAGGCGGATTGCCTGGACGCCAGCCTGAAGGCTGGCTCTACCCGGTCCACACTAACTCCGAAACTGGTATAGAGAATTTGATTCTTGTTGGTGAGCTAAAGTTGCTCGGCCGGCGAGGCCTTGTAGGCCGCGGAGCTAAGAATTTATCCGCACTCGCGTCCAAGTGGGGCGGAGCGAGCGGCGTGTGGGAAGTCAGGGAGCGGCCGTTGCTGGCGAAGCGAGTTGTGGCTGCGGCTGCTTTTTCGACGCCAGCCAGCGAGCCCGTATCTGGAGAAATGGCCACTCGATCAGTTGAAAGGTCACGAAAGCCACTGCCATGGATGCCAGCACGCTAACCAGGTAGAGGGCCCAGAAGGCAGCTTCGCCTCCCTTTAGACGTAGTCCCAACAGCGGAGAACCCAATCGTTCCAGGAGACCGAAGTGATTCAGGTACATTCCATAGGAAAGCCGGCTGATGATGTAAAACCCGTGCCAGTTCAGCAGCTTTGGTGTTCGTTGCAGGCCGAGGCCCCATAGCGCGGCGGCGCCAAAAATCAATGCCAGCGAGGTAAAGCGGTAGAGAATTTTGTCGAGAGCATAGAGCCCGCATCCTGCCACAATCATCCCGCCGCAAACCGACAGGCGCAGAGGCTTAGACTGAATCAGCTTAGGATAAAAGACAGAGAACCATGCCAGAAGCAGGCCGATCGCCAAGCCATCCGCATGGGTATACAACGGCAAGAACAGGTTTATGACGAGGTTAGCAGGCGCCCAATACGCCCAGTAGTTGATAACGAACAAGCGGTTCACCACCAGACCAATCAAGCCGGCAACGGGCAGAATCCAAAGATGCCTGGGCTTGACTATCCGTGAGAAAAGCGCAATGGATATGGGAGCGAGAATGTAAAATTGCTCTTCCGTCGATAACGACCAGCCGCCGCCGATCTGGCAATGGAAGTAATTGGAGAGGAAACAGGCGTCAGCCCACAGACCGCTGAGATTCCGTCCAAACAGCCCCTCGATGGCCACAAGGGCGACGAAAGCGTAGTACAGCGGCCAGATGCGCAGTCCGCGGCGCAACAGGAAACGCCCAATCTGGATGCTGTTGGTGCGTTTGAGCTCCTTCCACAGTTGGCCACCAATGAGAAAGCCGCTGAGAACGAAAAACAGGTCGACGCCGGTCCAACCCTGTTTGAACATGGGCAGCGCCTGCACGGATGGCAGACCCTGGAACCCGGCTCCGTAGTGGCTGGTGAAAACCAGCAGGATGGCAATACTGCGCAGGACGTCGAGAGTCGGCACATTGCCGCGGGGCCGCACCCGTAGATCGTGAACAGCGCCACGAAACAGTTCCGCAACCGAGGGCATACTCATGAACAAGCCTTATGTCGGTCTCCGATTATACGGGCACGAGCAGCATGGTTGTGGCGCTTTCCGGCGTTACCGCGCATCTATATGGACAGCGACAAGGAGCGCAATCATGAGACGTCCAGCATTCATGTCCGTGCTTGTTACTTTGGCAGTGCTTAGCCTGGGGCTGTCCCTGCGGGCGCAGTTGGGCGGAACGCAATACGGCCAGTCT
This sequence comes from Candidatus Korobacteraceae bacterium, assembly GCA_049519235.1. Classification (GTDB taxonomy): domain Bacteria; phylum Acidobacteriota; class Terriglobia; order Terriglobales; family Acidobacteriaceae; genus Bog-257. The sequence goes on from JBEKQY010000142.1 coordinate 6,675, forward strand.
GCCACAAACGGGCCCGGACCCATCAGCCCGCCGATCCAGATAGCCGTGACTGGCTGCCTGAAGCGGGGCAACGAGGGCGGTTACCGGCTTACTGATCAGAACGGCACAACTTGGCAGTTGACGTCCGAAACCGTGAACCTTGCCGAGCACCTGAATCACGTGGTCACGGTCACTGGCAAGCCGGCGCCAACGCCCAAGCAGCAGGAAGCAAACAGCCAGAGCGGAACGACCGAGGCCGGAAGCAGGCCGTCGCCCGGCCTGAGGGTGCTCACTTTAAAAATGTTGAGCAACAGTTGCACGCGATAAGCCGACACGATCCGCCACAGGATGGAGATTGCCCCGCGCATCCGGACTACGGGTCTCTCGGTCTGCCTGGGCCCGCGAAAGACCGCAGCCTCCGCACTTGCGCCGACCCACTTGATGCTGGCATGATGAGCTAAACCCCCGCGTTGCCGACCCCAGGGATAATGCCCAGATGTTGCCTCTTAGTGCAGCCGCGCATCGTGTGCCACTTGAGTTTCGCACCTGTGCCCTGGTCCTGCTGCTTTGCTGTGCCGCGGCTGTGCTGCACGCGCAGTGTCCCTCACTCGACAACAATTCGAACGATCCGAACGCCATTTTCAAGCGGCGAGTTCCGCCGCAGAAGCCTGGTGAGCCGTTGCTGCCGGAGGCGGGATTCCTGTCGAACACCCATTACACCAGTCAGTTCTTTGGCTTCGGTTTCGATCTTCCGCTCACCGTACAAGGTCACGAAATCATGCAGCCGGTGATGCCCGAGCAACAGCATGCTCTGCTGATGCTGCAATACGAAAAGGGCGAGCACAACGGCTACATCATGGTGACGGCGACCGATCCTCGACCTGGCTATGAGGTCGACACCCCGGAGAAGGAACAAGAGGAGCTCCAGCGCTGGTCGCAAGCGAGCGGCGGCTTCGGAGGACTACCGCGGTTTCCGGTCCCCGCTTTCATGCTGCGCTCGGGACGTTTCTATTCTTCGGTGCGGCGCCATGGGCGGAACTACGCTGCGCAGTACTGGGCCGGCATCAACAACTACGTGGTCAAGGTGGTGATCGTCACCAACGATCGGGAGTTCCTGCGCAAGGCCAGGAACCTGATGGCGGAGGCCCGCTTCTACTGTCCGCAAGACGATGGAACGCTCACAACGGCTGAGGGCAAGCCGGTGAAAGTTGAGGGCGATCCCTACTATGGACCGACCGTGCCCACCTTCCGGGTGAATGCCGCCCTTCGTGACCAGCCCGGTAAGAACATCCCGCCCGGGGAAATGATTGCAGGAGTCTATCGCAACCCAGAGGTGGGTTTGCAGTATCGGCCCCCGCAGGGTTGGGACGCGCTGCCCGTGGATGAGGATAAAAGCGATCCTCCGTCAGAGGGAGCTACCGCACGCGAGTACAGATTTCTTCATGCCTGCTCGCAAACCCTGCTACAGATCGCCCCACATCCTCCCGCGGGCGTGAAGGACCAGCAGTCTGGGGCGACGATCATCTTGCGTGCTCTCGATCCCAATTGCCTGTCGATGCGCACTGCCGTCTCCCTTACCGACAAGCGCACTGCCGATGAAGTAGCTGCCAGTCTGGAGCAGATGGGCGAATTCGGGGAGATCGATTCCGATGAACTGGTAGCGATGCATGGCCACTTGTTCATGATCTTCCATGGCACGCTGCCAGCGACCCAGAGAGGGGAAGATCTGGGGCAACGCATGTCACAGTCGATTTTCGCCACGCGCTATAACAAGCTGTTGCTGATGTGGTCGGTGATGGCGCCCGATGCTGCCACGCTGGCTGAGGTCCCCACCAGCGACATCCACTTCGACGGTTCACCCCCCATCGAGTTGCGAACGTCCGTGAAAGCCAAGAAATAGGGCGATGATCTGCTGTTCTGATTTTCTTGCAGTGCCGGAAAACGTCGTGCCGGATACTGGGCAGCTACCGGGGGTCGGGATTGCCGCCAGCTTGACCGGCACGACATGGAGGTAGTACGGCAGAATCTTAATCGCAAGCAAGTAGCCGCGCAGCAGCGGCGGTCACGTCTCAGCGTGCGATCCTGCCTGCCGTGGGGTGAGCCAGGTCGCACTCGCATGTGCGGTGCTTGCGCGGCACCGCCCGCCAATAAGATGAAAAAGCCGCGGCGCGAGCCGCGGCTGTCTTGCCAGTAAGATCGTTCTTGGCGAAAAGATTCGCTAACGGCGACGGCCCTTCTTGGCGGCCTTCTTCTTTGCACCAGCCTTCTTGGCAGCCTTTTTCGCGGGAGCTTTCTTGGCAGCCTTCTTAGCAGGAGCTTTCTTGGCAGCCTTCTTGGCAGCCTTCTTCGCAGCCTTCTTCGCCGGCTTCTTGGCGGTTTTTTTCGCCGGTTTTTTGGGAGCAGTTTTGCGTGGAGGAGGAGGTGGCGCGGGAGCTCCGCTAACCACCGGCTCAACGTCAATCTCTTCTTCCACCACGGTTACGGTTTCGGGCTCTTCTTCTTCTTCCTCTTCTTCTTCGTACTCCTCGTCGGCGGCGGAATCGCCGTAGGAACTGTCTCCGTAGTCATCCATTTCGTCGTCTCCGCGGCCGTAGAGCGTTTCATCGAATGTCATATGCTTGTCCTCCTGATGGTGCCCGACTCCGCATGACTGAACGGAGGCAGCTCGCTAAGCAAAGCTTGGTTTTATACTAAAGACAAGTACCACACAAGAGGCACGCGATCACGATGCCGGCATCCGATTGGCTTCGCAGTATCGCGGGCCCAGGAAATTAGTGCAACGGGCTTGTTGTAACAGAACATTCGCGCGAAGGGAAGGGGTACGTGCGCAAAATAGTTGTCAGCCGTCAGCCATCAGCTATCGGCCCCTAGCTGTCTTAGTCTTTAATCCCCGTCTTTTCGCCAGAGGCAGGCGAGCGGAGGGGACGCCCGCATCTTCGATTCCGCTTTAGCTGAGGGCTGATAGCCGACGGCTGATGGCTACTTGCGGATCAGCAGCAAATCGCCGGCGCGCAGGTTGGCGGCCAGCTTCGGATTGTCGCGTTTCAGGGCTGCGACGGAGGTGTGGTTCGACTCGGCAATGCTGCTAAGGGTCTCGCCCTTCTTGATCTTGTGATCGCTCTCCGGACCGGTGGGCTTGTAGATGACCAGTGTGCGTCCGGGCGTCAGCGCACTCCCCCGTAAGTGATTCCATTTACGCACCTTTTCGACCGGCACCTCGAAATCATCGGCCACCGAAGCCATGGTATCGCCCTTCCGCACCTTGTAGTGGGTGGCCCGGTGGGAGTAAGCGACGGTTTGCGTGTCGTGCCGGCCCGGTGCGACCGGGATAATCAGCTTCGTGCCGGCCTTCACCTCATCGTCGGGCAGGTTGTTGGCCTCCGCAATCGACGAGGCCGAGGTGTGATACTTGCGCGCGATTGAGGGCAATGTGTCGCCGTATTCCACCCGGTGATAGCGCCAGTAGGTGCGCATGTCCAGCGGAATCACAGCTACCGCGGTCTCGTACTTCTCCTGCGATCCAGCCGGAAGCTTCAGGGTGAAGGACTGGTCTTTGGGAGTAGTCATCCGCAAGAGGCTGGGATTCAGCTCTTGCAGGTAATCCACCGAGGTATCCAGGCATTCGGCCACCAGGCGCAAGTCCACGGGATAGTTGATCGTCACCTGGTCGGTTTGTGGGGGCGGGTCAGGCGCTACCGGCTGCAAACCATACTGCTCCGGGTTCTTCGCCATGATGGTTTCGGCGAGAATGATGGGAACGTAGTTCCGCGTCTCCTGTGGCAGCACGCCGCGCCGGTAAAGCTCCCAGAAATCGGCGTAGCCGGTGCGCTCCACGGCATGCTGCACGGTGCTGGCGCCTGAGTTGTAAGCGGCCATCGCCAGATACCAGTCGCCGAACTGGTTGTAGAGGTCCTTCAGGTGACGCGCGGCGGCCAAGGTCGCTTTCTCCGGATCCTGACGCTCGTCGACCCACCAGCTCCGCTCCAGCCCGTAAATTTCCGCCGCGCCAGCCATGAACTGCCACATGCCGCGCGCGCCGGCCCGCGACAAAGCCAGCGGCTGGAATCCCGATTCCGCCTGCGCCAGATAGATCAGGTCCTGCGGAACTCCAACTTCCTTCAGCGTGCGCGAGATCATGTCGTGATAGCGCCCGGCCCGCGCCCAGGCGTGCTCCAGCGTCGCCCGTCCCCGCGGGTTGGAGAAGTAGTTGATGAACATCGCCACCTGGTCGTTCAGCACCAGCGGCAGGTCGGATTTGGTGGTCTTGATCTCAGCTTCCGCTTTGGCCCGGATGTTGGGATCGACCGGAAAGGTGATGTCGTTGGCCTCGTCGATGGGCGCCGGCTCAGAGCGCGGCTCGGTAAAGCCGTCGCCCTGCTGTAGCGCCGCCATCTCTAACTCATGCACGGCCTCGACGATCTTGTCGAACTCGCGCTCCAGCCGCTCGTCGTTGCGGACGTCGAGGTTGCTGCTCAATAGCGTGTCGAACGCCTGGTCAAAGTTTGTCTTGGCAGCCTCCAGATGTCCCGCCTGATAGTTAGCTTGCCCGGCGGCATACTGCTTTTCTGCCGACGCGATTAGGGCTTCGGCCGGATCGGCCTGTGGCTTGGGATCTTCCTGGATTTTGGGTTGTGGATCGGCCTTCGGGGCAACTGGCGCGGTGACTTCAGGTGCGCTGGCATGGGCGGGAAGTGCAGCGGATTTCTTGGGTTCGGTAGTCTCGCATCCGGTGAAACTGAGGATGGTAAGGGTAAGAAGGCTCAGAAACAGCGGTACGGCCAACGGAAACCTGAGGCGAAGCAGTGTCATCGTGGCAACAATTCCGAAACAGCCCTTCTCCTGCGTTCCACCGGTTGCTGAGATGTTACTACGCAGCGAATTTAAGGGTCAACGAAAGGGCCGAAAACGGTAACTGTTGAGCGATGAGGAATCGTGGGCAGCAGGTTGCACGAAGTTTGCTGTCTTGCAGGCGAGCCAACCGGTTTCTGTAGACGAGTGCGGGCTTCCGCAAGTACCTAGAGTTCGCGACCCTTCGCGACTTGGCCCGGCAAGAGAAATGTCTTGGGATATTTGCCTTCCCCGCAGAGTTTGAAGGAGCCAAAGTCTTTGTATCATGAGCCTTCCCGCACGTTTGGTTTGGATTCCATTCAAAGTCGCAACTTGTTCAGGTCTTCGAGGCCGATATTTCGATCACGCAAGCGTTCGATCAAATGATCACGAATGGCGGAAGGAAACCGCGACCACGTCTCAATTTGAGGCACTATTCACCGAATATCGAGCGTCCTAACTGGTCGCCCAACCGCTTTATCTCTTTAGGATCGCTGGCGGCGCGGAAACGCTCCGCGACCTCGAAAAAAGCCTGCTCGTTTCGCTTGGCGGCTTCGATTCCCTGCTCGATGAGTTCGACCAGGACGCGGTTATCGCTCAGGCGCCGGCGCTTGGCCAGGGCGTGAACTTGACGATCTACTTCCGGAGGAAGAGTCACGCTTCGGCGAACGCGTCTTGCTGGCTGTTGTTTTGCTGTCGCCACGTTGCTCTCAGTATATACACGATTTGCATCGCGGTTAGAGCCGCCGGCTAAATGCTCGCCAGCGCCTGTTGCAAATCCGCCAGCAGATCGTCAGCATCCTCAATTCCTACCGACAGCCGCACCGTCGCCGCCGACACTCCCAGCAACTTCAACTGCTTTGCGCTCAGGCCAATGTGCGACGTAAGCACCGGATACGAGACCGTCGACTCCACGCCCCCCAGGCTGGCCGCCAGATACCACAACTTCAGGCTGTCGATGAAGCGCTCAGCAGCCCGGCCGCTGCCACGCAGATCGAACGAGACCATCATCCCAAAATCTTTCATCTGCCGGCGGGCGATGTCATGGGCGTCGTGATCTTTCAAGCCCGGATAGTAGACACGCACGACCTTGGGATGCTCTCGCAGCATCTCGGCAATTCGCGCGGCATTCCGGCAGGCGCGCTCGACCCGCACATCCAGCGTCTTCAGCCCACGCAGCAATAGATAAGCGCAACCGGGATCGATGCATCCGCCAGTGAGAATCATGATCGGCCGCGCCGCGTCCATCCACTTCTTCGAACCGGCCAGCACGCCCGCGGTCAGATCGCTGTGCCCTCCGAGATATTTAGTCGCCGAATGGATGACGATGTCGGCGCCCAGCTCCAGCGGCTTCTGCAATACCGGAGTAGCGAAGGTGTTGTCCACCACAACGCAGGCTTTGCGCTTGCGGCCCAGCTCACACAACGCCGCCAGATCGACGCAGCGCAGTGTCGGGTTGGTGGGCGATTCCAGAAATAACATGCGCGTCTTGCGGCTGAAGTAGCGCGCGGCGTTCTTGATATCGCGATATGGGACGAAGCGCACCTTGATCCCACAACGTGGGAGCACCTGCTCGAACAGCTTTACCGTTCCGCCATACACGTCGAGCATGGAGACGATCTCGTCGCCCGCCTGGCAAGTCGCCAGCACCGCAACCAGCTCCGCCGCCATCCCGCTGGAAGTCACGATGGCTGCCTCAGCTCCTTCAAGCGCAGCTATCTTCTCCTCCACGGCGGCAATCGTCGGATTGCCGTAGCGCGAGTACAGATACATGTCGCTGTTGCCTTTGGCGTAACGGCGCAGGTCCTCGACGCGCGGCACCACGAACACCGAAGTCTGCGCAATAGGCGTGGTCAGCGGCGCACTCTGTCCATGCCGATCTTCGCCGGAATGAACGCAACGTGTGGCATCGGTGGGTTCGCGGGATTTTCTTGGCTTGCTCATGCGAGGTTCACCTTCGGACAGGACAGTCGATTGTAAAGTAACGTGCCAAAGCTGAAGTGCCTTGGCTTCGGGAGCGGGCGTATGATAAGCGCATGGAATTTCAGTTCACCGCTGTTTTCCGCCGCGTTCCCGAGGGATACATCGCTTTTGTCGAGGAACTGCCCGGCGCAAACACTCAAGGCAGCTCTCTAGAAGAAGCGCGTGCAAACTTACAGGAAGCCGTGGCGCTTGTGGTGGAAGCGAACCGGACTCTTGCCCACGAGTCGGCTGCAGGGCATGACGTCATCCGGGAACCGTTGACGGTCAGTGCGTGAAGCGCCGCGAACTCGTTCGACACCTTGAACGATATGGCTGTCAGTTGTTGAGGGAGGGCGCACATCACTCGATCTACGTCAATCGTCCTGCAGGAAAAGCATCTGCGGTCCCTCGGCACACTGAAATCAATGACGATTTAGCCCGAAAGATCTGCAAGGATTTAAGCATTCCGACCTGGCGAAACTAGAAGATCCGACAGGCGAGGCCTCAATCAGCCCTGAATCACAATCCCCGTCTTCGTCCCCTGTTTGGTGCATAGCGCCCACGCCATGCGAGGAGTGTTGTGCGCCATGCCAATCCGCCCGCGCGTGTCCACGATAATGATTCCCCCGTGTCCATTGAGGCGAGCTTTCAGGTAAAACAGCGCTTGCTGCGCCGCGTCCTGCGGAGCCTGCCCGTTCTCCACCCGGTCGGCGGTCCATTTGGCCAGCACCAGCTTCATCATCGGCTCGCCCCATCCGGTGGTCGAGACCGCGGCGCTGCGATTGTCGGCATAGCAGCCGCAGCCGATCAGCGACGAGTCCCCCACACGTCCCGGCGCCTTGTTGAGCGTGCCGCCGGTGGATGTGGCGGCGGCAATGTTGCCGTCGGCATCCAGCGCCACCGCGCCCACCGTGTCACTGGATCGCGTGGGCCCAAACTCATCGGGCATTTTCAGGTAGGCTTGCTTCTTGGCTTCGCGCAGCCGTTCCACTTCGCGCTCGATCACCAGTTCCTCGTTGGCGCACAGTTCAATGCCATGCTCCTGCGCGAAGCGCTCGGCCCCGGCGCCGACGAAGTAGACATGCGGACTCTCGGTAAGGATCTTCTTCGCCGCGCGAATGGGATTGCGGATGTGCTCGACGCAGCCCACGCCGCCGGCGCGCAACGTCGCGCCATCCATGATGAGCGCGTCGAGCTGCACTCGGCCATCCATGTTGAGGAACGAGCCCCGGCCGGCGTCGAAGGTCTCGTCTTCTTCCATCGCCACAACTGCGGCTTCGGTCGCGTCCAGCGAGCTGCCCCCGCGCCGCAGCGCTTGCCAGCCAAGATCAGCCGCTGCCCGCACGCCGTGCAGATGCGGCTCAACCATATCTTCAGGAATGGCCCACGCCCCACCGTGGATCAGAATCACAGGATCGACCGCCAATTCCTCGCCTTTCGCACAAAGGAGTGGCCTCTACGCGGAGAGGCAAACCGGAAAGGATAGCAGATGAGCGGTAGCTGCCCCGCCTAGCGCGACGGCGACGACGATCACTGCTCGTCATCCTGCTTCCCCAACGCCTGGCTTCCTATGTCGATCAGGACCGCGAGCGTTCGGCGCGTGCGGAGGACGTCATCCTGACCCACACTTGCGATCAGTTCGGCGTCGATCTTCTCTCGTGCCGCACGCTGCGTCTCTGCGGCGGCGCGGCCGCGCCCGGTAAGAGCGACCGTCAGCTTGCGGCGGTCTTCTTCGTCGACCGAGCGCTCCAGATAGCCGCGGCTCACCAAAACATCGACGAGCTGGCCCGCGGCCTGCTTCGTGGTACGCAACTGCTTCACTAGCTGGCCGAGCGGGATATCAGGGTTCCCCAAGGCGAGCCCGCCAATCACGTAGATACCATTGCCGGGGATGTCGTCATATCCGGCTTGTTCCAATGCTTGACGCATCGCTGCGCCGTAGGTGTTACGCCCATGCCGGAGCAGCATCGGCATGGCAACATCTTCAAACCAAGGCTTTTCGTTTGTCATGCGGAGAAAATATCATCATGTTGATTGACAGTCAATACTATTTACAGTAACTAATTTTGACAAAATTCAGCGCTGTGCGGCGGCTTGCAGCACGCGCCGCTGCGAGATCTTCGTGTAGCACGAGGTGAAGATGGTCGCTGTCGCCATAATGAGCAGCGGAGCGGCGACGGCGATCCAAAGCGAGTTGTAGCGTGGACGGAGCGCGACCGTAACCAACGCGAGGTTGATCAGGAAACCGAGACCCCAGACGACGCTGATAACCAGGTTCGCGCGAAGGAAGCCCGGACTTTGCCAGTGCTCCGGCGGCGCCGACTCGCGCGCATATTGCGTGCTGAACGGCGCTCCCATCAGGATTGAAATCCAGGTCACGCTTGCATACAGCACCCAGATCACGACCGAACTATAAACGGGAAACGCAGCCGAGCGAAGCAGAAAAGTCGCAATGGCCGCAATCGCAAAGTATGCCAGCAAAACCCAATCCAATAGCTTGACTTTGATGTGACGGCTGGCTTCGAGCGTCAGCAGGACGACGCTGGCAACCAAACCAAACATTACTCCCCCCGGCCAGCGTCCGGTACCCGCCAGGAATCCGTAAACCACCCATATGACGAAGCTGGCGGCCAGCAACAGACGGGAAAAGAGATCAGCGCTCATACCCACATTATCCGGCGTGGGCAGCAGCTTTTGGCGGTCGGCGAGAATTGCATTGCGGATTGCAGTCTCGTAATGACCCTGGCAGGACCAGCGTCCCAATTGTGAACTCTGGGTTACAACCGCCGGGAATCGTGCAAGCAACGGCGCTTCGTGATAAAACTTCCAAGCTATGAACTACAAATTCGCAATTCGCGCCCTGGCTGTTATGGCCGCCCTCTGTGTTTGCATTGCTTCCGGCTCCGCGCAAACCAAGGCGGCAAAGAAGAAGACTGTCGAACTGAAAGATGCCAAGGGCAATGACATTGGCACCGCAACGATTATCGCCAAGGGACCGGGCGTGGAAGTGAAGCTCGAGCTGAAGGACCTGCCGCCGGGAGTCCACGCGGTGCACTTCCATCAGAAGGCGATGTGCGATCCGCCGGACTTCAAGTCTGCCGGCGGGCACTTCAATCCGACCGGCAAACAGCACGGCTTCGACAATCCGCAGGGCCACCACGCCGGCGACATGATGAACTTCACCGTCAAGCAGAACGGCACGGCGAAGGTCACGGTGAAAGATACCGACGTCGTCCTTGGCACAGGCATGGAACCGAACTCGCTGTTGGTCAACGGCGGCACATCGATCATGGTCCACGCCAAGGCCGATGACTACAAGACCGATCCCTCGGGCAACTCCGGCGACCGCATCGCCTGTGGGCCGATTACGCCGTAGTTGTCGCTGGCCACTTGGCGAACGGTTTGCTGAAGGCCGGAAACGGAGGATAATACTCAGAAGGAAGGTGCCGTCAATGTCGAGCACCACTCTCATTTCGGTGCAGGAATATGTCGCTACCAGCTATCGCCCGGACTGCGACTATGTTGATGGCGAAGTGCGGGAGAGGAACTTGGGAGAACTTGAGCATGCAGTTTTGCAAGGCATGATCCTCGCCTGGTTTTGGGCAAGGCACAAAGAATGGAACATCCTGCCTGTTGTCGAGCTACGGGTGCAGGTTTCTCCAACACGTTTCCGAATCCCCGACGTGACCGTGCTTAGCCCCGATCAACCTCGCGAAGCCATCATTACCGTGCCGCCTCTCATTCTCATCGAGGTCCTTTCGAAAGACGACACGCTGCGTAGCATGAGAGAACGAGTCGATGACTACCTCAATTTCGGAGTGCAGCACGTCTGGATCCTTGATCCCGCCATGCGGCGCGCCTACGTGTGCAGTCGCACCGGATTTCAGGAGCCGGAGACGGGCGAGCTGGCGGTACCCGGAACCCCGATTCGCCTGGTGCTGAATGATCTCTTCGATCAGGCAGCGCAAGCTTTATAACGAAGCCGTTCCTTCGTAGTAGTCTACTGTCATGGGCGACCTTGGCCGCATGCTGGTGTTTGTGGGCGGACTGCTGCTCGTCATTGGGGTGGTCGTCATTCTGGCGGGCAAGGCGAATCTGCCCATAGGCCGTCTGCCCGGCGACATCGTCTATCACGGCAAGAACACGACCTTCTACTTCCCTCTGATGACCTGCATAGTCCTCAGCATCGTCCTTTCTCTGGTGCTGTGCTTCGTGAACCGGATGCGGTGAGAGGCCGCTGTTCGCTCCTCGCTATTCGCTTTTCGCCAGAGCCGCTAGCCTTTAGCTCTTAGCTTTTAGTTTTCAGCTCTTAGCCTTCAGCTCTTAGCCTTTAGCAACCGATGGTAGCCGCTGCTTGACCTGCGTTCGGACGAGGATACTAAACGGAATTTTGGTACCTGTTTGCTAAGAGCTAACAGCCAAGAGCCAAAAAGCGAAGAGCGAAAAGCGAAGAGCAAAAAGCGAATAGCGGCCATCCCGCTTGATACACTTCCTTCATGTCCGGCACGGAACAACTCGGGCTGCTGTTCCAGGCGCCGCCGCGCAAGATCTATCCCGTCCGGGAGCTGGTTGCCGCCGTGCGCACGCAGGTGGAGCGCGCCTTCACCGACGTTTACGTGGAGGGCGAAATCTCCAATTACCGCCCCGCGGAATCAGGCCACTTCTACTTCACTTTGAAGGACGGCGCGGCCCAGCTCCGCGTGGTGATGTGGCGGACCCAGGCGCGGCTGCTGCGTTTTCGTCCCGAGAACGGCCTGCAAGTCATCGCGCGTGGCCGCGTCACCATCTACGACGAACGCGGCGATCTCCAATTTCAGGCCGAACATCTCGAACCCAAGGGTACGGGCGCGCTACAGATCGCATTTGAGCAATTAAAGGCCAAACTGGCTGGCGAAGGATTGTTCGATCCGGATCGCAAGAAACCTATACCGGCGTTGCCGCGCCGCATTGGCCTGGTCACTTCGCCGCGCGGCGCCGCGGTGCAGGACATTCTGAATATTCTGCGCCGCCGTCACGAGTCGGTAAATGTGCTCATCTATCCCGCGCAGGTGCAGGGCGACCTTGCGGCCTCCGAGGTGAGCGGCGGCGTGCGCTACTTCAACCGGCACGGTCATGTCGACGTCATCGTCATCGCTCGCGGCGGCGGCTCGTTCGAAGACCTGTTCGCCTTCAACGATGAAGCTCTGGCCCGCACCATTGCCGCGTCTGCCATTCCGGTCATCTCCGCCATCGGGCACGAGACCGATTTCACAATTTGCGACTTTGTCGCCGACCTACGCGCGCCGACTCCGTCGGCTGCGGCAGAGCTGGTCATCCGTTCCAAGCACGAGCTCTCGGAGAAGCTGCAAGGCTTCTACAAGCGCATGACGCAGGCGGTGAATTACAAACTGCTGCGCGCCAACAATGCGCTGTCCGCGCTGGCGCAGCACGCCGGCTTCGTGCGCATGCCGGACTCCGTCGCCCGCCGCCAGCAGCGGGTTGACGAGCTTGTGTTCCGGCTGGCGCAGGCACAGTCGCGCACGCTGAAGAACTATTCCCGCCGCATCGATGCGCTCGAAGCCCACCTGCGTCGCCACGACCTGCGGGTGCGCACCGGCGTCATGCGCCGCCAGCTCGACTCGCGCGCAGCCGAGCTGAACGCTGCCGTCGTGCGGCTGCTGGCCGGGCGCCGCACTGACCTTGATCGTCTGACCGTCGCCCTGCGCGCCGCGCCGGAAATGATCCTGCTGCGCCGGCGCTCGCGTTGGGAGCGAGCGCAGAGCAGCCTGGAAGCGCTGTCGCCGAAGGCCATCCTCGGCCGCGGCTACGCGCTGGTCTTCGACGCCGGCGGCCATCTGGTGAAGCAAGCCTCTCAGCTCAAGCCGGGCGAACACGTTCGCACCCAGCTTGGCCGCGGCGAATTCATTGCCCAGGTGGAGCAGGTTGAGGACGGCAGCAATCCCAAATAATTGCTGGATGAGGCCAGAATCGTTGGTTTCTTGCACTCAGCAAGAAGCTATACCAGTTTCGGAGTTAGTGTGGACCGGGTAGAGCCAGCCTTCAGGCTGGCGTCCAGG